>JBBSIF010000084.1:0-11656 GCA_038232255.1 Propionibacteriales bacterium | reverse complement strand
GCAGCTGAACGGGAAGAACCCGGCGGGAGTGCGGAGCCGGATCGCGTCGGCCAGCCGGGTCGGCACCTCGTAGCAGTCCACCGCCGGGACCGCGTCGGTGTCGATGACCGGCTGGAGCCGCACGGGTCCGCTCGCCCAGCCAATTGCGGACCTGGTCCAGCAGGGCGGGCCCGAGGTCCTCGACGCGAGCGACTCCGCCGCCGTCGGTCAGGGCTTGGCGGGAGACGTGCACGTAGAGGGTGGCGGGGCCGAGGGTGCAGCGGCGCCGGTCCCCCACCGACGATGTCCCTGCTGGAGCGGCGCCCTCGGCTGCTTCACGGACCGCTCGACGGGCGGCTTCCGCGGTGTCGACCAGCTCGATGGCGGCTTGTGGGTTCGCGAGCACCCCGAGAGCTTTCGCCCGGCGGACGTCGTGCGTCGCGTCGTCACAACAGCCGCAATGCCCGCGCCACCGTGTCCAAAGACTTGTCGAAGGCGGCGATGTCCGGTGCGTCGGCCCTGGCGAAGACCGACGCGACGCCGTGGTCGACGTCACGGCCCACCCACACTCCGCGGGAGTCGTCGGTGGCCTGTGTGTCAGCGGCCGCCTGGTCGGGGTCCGCAGCCAGGATCGCCGCGTCGAGGACCTTCTCCAACCGGCCGTACGGCAGGGTCGCCGCCACCGGCGCCACCTTGACGTCGACGCGCGCACACGCCACCTGCGGCAGTCGCCGGGTACGTTGCGCGATACGGCGAGCAACCCAGATCTTCACGGTCCCGGACTGCACTCGTGTCCACAGCAGCGGAAGGCGATGCCGCAGATCCAGGGAATCTGCGATCAGCGTGCCCGCCGACATCGTCGAGATCCCCAACACGGCGCCCAGCTCCGCAGGCGCGAAACTCCGCCACCTTCGGGGTCCCCTCCCCACCCGGCTGTGCCAGCACCTCGCGGCCCTTGCGTCGCGACCTCGCTTCCCCGCCCCATCCGTGAGGGTCGCCCACGAACGCAGACAGCGCCGGCGCGCAGTCCAACATTCCATGCAGATCAGCCCAATGCGCCGCTGTCGCCAACTGCCGAGCACCCACCAGGTTCAGCTACCGCTGGGATGCCGCCGCTGCTGCCAACGTCGCGGCAGCATCGGACTCGGTCAACGCCCCGGCAGCCTGAGCAGTCTCCACCGCCTCCAACGCAGCACCCGCCTCCACCGCGCTCTCGTCGGTGCAGCCGGACTCAACCGGCTCGTCACACGGAAGCGGTTCATCGAACATGAGAGCAAATCTAGAAGAGCCCACCGACAGTTTCTCGGCGACGAGACCCTTGTGCACAAGGCCCACTGTTGACCTTAGATGGACCTGATCGGCGTTCAGTCAGTGCGCGTTGCGGGCACCACGCCATCAAGGGCCGGCTACGTCGAACAGCGGCGGCTGGTCGTCGGGAACAGCGGCGACGTCCAGCGGTCGGTGACTTTGTAGACTTCAGGACCTCGCTGTCCTCGCAGAGCAAGCTGACGGGGACGTTCACGACGTCGGCGCTTGGGAGCGCCATACTGGGCAGCTTGAATGCCTCGTGGAACGCGAGCACCTTAGCGAGAACATCGCCGGCGGGAACGGTGGAGCGACTCTTCGACGTCACGGTGCGAGCGTGTCAGAGTGGCTGCGACTGGAAAGTCAGCTCACAGGTCGGCTCGCCGTCAAGCACGACGGCCCGATGCAAACTGACCCACTACCCGCAGACGGGGCAACGTGACATGAGTCAGCAGGCAAGGCCAGCAGCGACCGCGCGGAGGACAGCCACAGCTCACGCGGTCTCCACTTCCTGACTCCCCAGGCCGTCGACGAGGCGCAGCGGCGGGACGAGCCCGGCGGCGGCCAGCACCTCGACGGCTCGGCGCTCCTCGTCGTTGAGGCTGACGCCGGACGGCGGTCCGCCGAGGAGCACGGTGACGACGCAGTCCCCACAGCCGATGCCGCGCACCCGGCAGGTGTCGCAGTCGACGACGAGCGGTGTCACGGGAGCATCGGAGCTGCCAGCAGGGTCGCGGGTGCTCCGGGCGGGACCAACCGGCGCCGCTCGGGCCTGCTCGTCGGGCTGTGCTGCGTCGTACGCCATGGCGACCTCCGGTGGGGTGCGTCGAGCTCTGGTACGACGCTAGAGCCGCCCTCCGACAGTTCCGCGGGGAGCGCTGCTCGGGGCGGGGCTACCTCCGAGTGGCGCTGGGCGCCGTGTGCTCAGACCGGCTCCAGCGGCACGTGGGGGCGCGGCGGAAGTGCGACCCGGACCAGGTCCCCGGGCGACACCGGGCCGGCGCCGGTGACGATACCCATGATGCCGGCCTTGCGGACGATGCTGCCGTCCTCGGCCCGGCCGGTGACCGCGCTGAGCACTCCCCGCTTGAACTGGTCGATCTGGTAGCACGGATTGCGCAAGCCGGTGACCTCGATGGCGGCGCTCGCGATGTGCAGCACGGTACCGCGCGGCAGCCTCAGCAGATCGAGCCCGCGGGTCGTGATGTTCTCGCCCAGCTCGCCGGCCCCGACCTGGTAGCCCTGTCCGCGCAGCTCGTCGAGCAGCTCGGCGTGCAGCAGGTGCACCTGGCGCAGGTTCGGCTGCCTCGGGTCGCGACGCACCCGGGACCGGTGCTGCACCGTCGTGCCCGCGTGCCCGTCGCCCTCGACGCCGCAGCCGGCGACCAGCCGGATCGAGTCCACGGTCTGCTTGCTGAAGTGGTGGCCGTCTCGGCGGGCGACCGCGACCACCTGGGGCTCTGCCGGCGGGGACGTCATCGCCGCGTCAGCGGCCGAGTACGGCGACCAGGGCCGCCGAGGCGACGGAGCGCGCGCCCATCTTCGTGATGCTCTCGGCCACCTCGCGGTCGGTGGAGACGACCACGACCGGACGGCCGCTGGGCTCAGCGGCGACAAGCTGACGGATGATGTCGTCGGCGATCACGCCGGGCGGGCTGAAGCGGACCCGGACTGCTCGCGGGGACGGGACCGCCGGCGTGTGCAGCAGGTCGGCTCCGTCGAAGACCACCGTGGTCTCCACGCCCTTGCCACCCACCAGGCCGGCGAGTCCGGCCACCAGCCGGGTGCGCTGCTGCTCGAGCGGGGCGGACGGCCAGGCTTCCTTGGAGACGTTGTACCCGTCGACGACCAGGTGCAGCCGCGGCAGCTCCAGCAGCCGGCGAAGCAGGAGCGGGTCGTCGGACAGCAGTGCTCGCCCGACCGAGGAAGCAGCAGACACGACCCCCGGCTCCAGCGCCGCCACGCCGTCAGCGGGCAGGGCGGACGACGCCGGCAGCGACAGCTCACGCCGCAGTCCACTGGCTGCCTCCGCCATCGTCTCGAGAAGCAGTCGCAGGCGGACCACCTCCGCGTCCCGGTCGTCGCGAGCGACCCGCCGAGTGGCGCTCGACTCGCTCTCGAGGTCGCTCACCTTCGCGCGGAGCCTGCGGACATCGGCTGCGGTCTCCCGAGCGGCGACCTCCGCCGCTCGCCGTACGTCCTCGAGGTCGTCGAGCGCCCGTGCTGTGCGCGACTGGGCATCCTTGAGCTCGACGCGGGTCTGGCCGAGCGTGCGTCGCAGGCCGGCGTTGTCCTGCTTGAGGGCCTCGATCTGCTCGCGCAGCCTGGTCCGCTGCTGCTTTGCCTCGGCGCGTGCCTGGAGCAGCTGGGTGGTCAGCCTCTCGACGGTGGCCGCCGCATGGGCCTCCGAGCCGCCGCGGTGGTGCCGCTGCGCCGCCTCGGCGGCCGCCACGACGTCTTGCCATCCGTCGGTCCGAACGAGGTAGGCGACGGCGGCGGCGGAGGCGAGCTCGCTCGGTTCGAGCTCGTCCTTCGTCTCGAGGGCGACGACGGTCCTCGGCACCATCGCCCGCACCTGGACGCCAAGCTGTGCACGGAACTCATCGTCGGACGCGAGGGCCTCGGCGATCTGCCTGCCGACGAGCTTGGCCCGGCGCGCCGGCGCGAACGCGGCGGACTTGCGGATAGCCGTCGGAACCTGCGTCACGGGCATCCGCCCGATGGCGTCGGACGCGATCGAGATCATCGCCGCGCGGGCGTCGGCAGGCAGCGGGTCGGTGTTCACCAGCGCCTCCTCGCCCGCCGGGCGCGTCGCGCGGCCGGTACTCGACCGCATCCCAGCGCCGCATCTCTGTATCGATGGTCTCAGAGGAGCCAAGCCGGTTACCGCGCCGTCCATGCTGTGTCGCGGCCGGATGGCGCCGGCAGCTCCTGGGACGGCCCCGGGCCGCCCGGGTGTGTCCGGACCGGTTTCGTCGGTGCTCGGTCCTAGCGTCATGAGGTATGACGAGCCGAGCGCGGCCCCACGGAGCGGAGCCGTCGTCTTCGGCGCGAGGACAAGCCGTCCAGCAGACGTTCGACGAGCTCGGCACACTGCTGCGCGAGGTGTCGTTCGTGGTCGTGGACCTCGAGACCACAGGCGGCTCGGTCAGCGCCGGTTGCGCCATCACCGAGATAGGCGCCGTCAAGGTGTGCGGCGGGCAGCGCCTGGGCGAGTTCCAGACCCTCGTCCGCCCCAGCGAGCCGATTCCCGCGTTCATCAGCGTCCTAACCGGAATCACCAACCAGATGGTCGCTGGGGCGCCGTCGATCGCCAGCGCCCTGCCCGCGTTCCTCGAGTTCGCGAGGGGCTCGGTGCTGGTGGCCCACAACGCGCCGTTCGACGTCGGGTTCCTTCGTTCCGCCGCGGCGGCCCTGGGGATCGCCTGGCCGACCTTCCCCGTGCTGGACACCGCCAAGCTGGCCCGCCGGGTCGTCACCCGCGACGACGCCCCCGACTGCAAGCTGTCCTCGCTGGCCAGGCTCTTCTCTGCCTCAACGGTCCCCAACCATCGGGCGCTGTCCGACGCCCGGGCGACCGTCGACGTGCTGCACGGGCTCATCGAGCGGCTCGGGAACCTCGGCGTGCACACGTTGGAGGAGCTCCAGACCTTTTCGTCGCGTGTGAGCGCGGCGCAGCGCAAGAAGCGCCACCTGGCTGAGGCGCTGCCGCACGCGCCAGGGGTGTACCTGTTCCGGGACGGCCGCGGCTGCGTTCTCTACGTCGGAACGTCGAAGGACCTCCGCAGCAGGGTCCGGACCTACTTCACTGCGAGCGAGACCCGCTCCCGCATGGGGGAGATGGTCGGGCTCGCCGTTGCGGTGCAGGGCATCGCCTGCACCACGGCGCTCGAGGCGGAGGTTCGCGAGCTGCGGATGATCGCCGAGCACAAGCCGCGCTACAACCGGCGGTCGAAGTTCCCCGAACGCGCGACCTGGCTCAAGCTCACCGTCGAGCCGTGGCCGCGGCTGTCCCTGGTGACGAGGCTGACGGGCGACGGCG
The DNA here is from genome assembly GCA_038232255.1 of Propionibacteriales bacterium. Lineage (GTDB taxonomy): Bacteria > Actinomycetota > Actinomycetes > Propionibacteriales > Nocardioidaceae > JAWWPG01. The sequence goes on along the minus strand of JBBSIF010000084.1, from coordinate 6,330 downwards.
CGTCGTACCTGGGACCGTTCGGCTCTCGTGCCGCTGCCCAGAGCGCGATGGCGGCGTTGCACGACAGCTTTCCGATCCGCCAGTGCGCGGGTCGGCTGCCGCACCGGCCCCGAGGCAACGCCTGCGCACTGGCGGAGATGGGCAAGTGCCTGTCTCCCTGCGACGGCACGGCAACCGTGACGGACTATGCCGACGTGGTCGACCGGCTGCGGGCCGCATGCACGGAGTCCCCGCTGCCGGTCATGGAGACGCTTCGCCAACGGATGGTCGTCATGGCCAAGGACGAGCGCTTCGAGGACGCAACCCGGCAGCGTGACCGGATGGTCAGCTTCGTCCGCGCCGCTGCCCGGACCCAGCGGCTCAGCGCGCTAACGTCCTGTCCCGAGATCGTCGCGGCACGGCGCACCGAGGCACGCCAGTGGGAGGTGCACGTGGTCCGCTACGGGCGGCTGGCCTGCGCCGGAACGATCCCGCCGGGCGTCGACGCGCGCGCCTGGACCGACGCGCTCAAGGCCACTGCGGAGACGGTGCTGCCGGGTTTCGCGCCGGCACCGGCGGCCGCTCCGGAGGAGTCGGAGAAGATCCTGCGCTGGCTGGAGTCCCCAGGCGTCCGGCTCGTCGACCTCGAGGGCCAGTGGAGCTGTCCGCGAGCAGGCGCGGAGTTCCACCGTGAGCTCCTCGAGACCATCTCGGCGTCTCGGGAGTCGCTGACGCCGTTCGACTCACCGCGGCTGACGTCGACCCTGAGCAGGCCGGCGCGCTGACGCCGACGCCGCTGGGCGGGCGCCTCACGACCCGGCGAGGAAGGGGTTTCCCGATAGGCTCTGGTCATCGAGGACCCAGGAGGCTCCGTGATCACCGCCATCGTGTTCGTCAAGGCCGACGTCGCCATGATCCCTGAGGTGGCGACGCAGATCGCCTCGATCGACGGTGTCAGCGAGGTCTACTCGGTGACGGGAGAGATCGACCTGATCGCGCTCGTGAAGGTCCGCGACCACGACGAGATCGCCGCGCTGATCCCCGACCACCTCAACAAGGTGCCTGGCGTGCAGTCCACCGCCACCCACATCGCGTTCCGCACCTACTCGAGCTCCGATCTCGAGGCGGCCTTCTCCCTCGGCGCCGACCAGTGATCGCCGCCCCGCCGTTCGACGGTGGCGCTGCGCCCCGCGCCGAGCTCAGCCGACCGGGTTGTAGGCGCACGCCTTCTTCGGCTGCTGGATGATCTTGGGCTTCGCGCGTGCCGGGGTCGACGGGCTCAGCGCCTTCTGCACGACCGAACGCATGTAGGCGAAGTCCGGCGATGCCGGGTCGAAGTGCGCGTTCGGCTGGAAGACGACGCTGCTCACCTTGGCGTCCTTGACCTTGAGCCCGAGGTCCACCAGGGCCGGCAACAACCGTTGCGGCAGGTCGGTGCGGGCGATCCTCTTGCCCGCCGCTGCGATCTGCTGGTACCGCAGCAGCAGGTTCTGCGGGTTGGCCTGCTGGATCACGGCATCGATGACGCACCGCTGCCGCTCCATCCGGTCGTAGTCGTCGGTGGTCCAGCGGCCCCGGGCGAACCACAGCGCCTGGAAACCGTTCAGGTGCTTGTCGGGGCCGGGCTGGATGTAGCCCGTCGGCGGGACGTTGAGGTCGTGGTTGCCGCCGATCGGTGCCGGCTCGCTGACGTTCACGGTGATCCCCCCGAGCGCGTCGACGAGCTCGACGAAACCGTTGAGGTTGATCAGCACGTAGTAGTCGACCTGGAGCCCAAGGATCTGCGAGACCGCCATCTTCAGCGCGTCGGCCCCCTCGTTGTCGGTGGCTCCGAGCAGGCCGGGGTGCTCCTGGGGCACCATCCGGTAGACCGCGTTCAGCAGCCAGTTGCCGACGTCACCCGGGCCGGTGAACCCGTGCGGATAGGCCTTGGCGAGGCTCGACCTCGGCGGGAACGGCGCGTCCTCGAGGTTGCGCGGCAGGCTGAACAGCACAGTGTCCCCGGTCTCGGTGTCGACGCTCGCGACGATCATCGAGTCCGTACGAACGCCCTCCCGGTCGACGCCGCCGTCTCCACCCAGCAGCAGGATGTTGACCCTCGGCCTCCCCGACCACGGGTCCGCGGCGCTCACGTTGTGCGGCGATGTCTGGCTCATCGGGTCCTGCTTGAACACGTTGTTGATGAAGTCCCGCGTCGTGTACGCATAGCGCGAGGCGACGGCGAAGGGCGTCGCGACGGCGAAACACAGCACCATCGCGACGGCGACCCCGATCACACGCTGCACGTCGGACAGCCCTGCTGGGCGCAGGGCGAGATGGCTCGAGACGATCACGGCCATCCAGGCCAACGCCACGACGATGAACCCGATCGTGAGCACGAGCAGCCTGCTCGGCTGAAGCATCGAATGCAGATAGAGCCGCGAGTTGAACAGTCCGAGCAGCAGCGCGGTGACCAGGCCGGCCAGGGCGAGCCCGATGATCGTGAGCCCCAGCCGCCGCCTGCCAGCGAACCAGAAGCCGCTTCCGGGGACCACGGCGCCCAGCACGGTGAGGCCAACGGACGCGCCGAAGGACCGCTCCAACGGCGCACGATGGCTGCCCGCGCCCACCGTCAGCCGCTCGATGCCCAGGTCCATCCAGTCCTCGTCTCTGTGCTGCTCGTCAAGCCGACGGCAGTGACGGCCCCCCACGACCTCCCCCGGGTGCCGAGGCACGAGACCGCATCCGAGGCAAGTTTAGTGTGCATACTCGAGGCGGCGAAACGGCTGTGGACGCGCCCGTAAGGGCGGCGTCAGGCCGCAGCCGCAGCTCTCAGCCATCGGTCCAGCGTCGCCTTCGCGGCGCCGGTGTCGACCGCCTCGGTGGCCTTCGCCAGCGCCGCCTGGAGGCGCGCCATCAAGGGCCGGTCGTCCCCGTCGTACGCCGCGATCCCGGCCGCCGCGTTCAGCAGGACGGCGTCGCGCACCGCGCCCGCCTCTCCCGACAGCACCGAATGGACGACAGCCGCGTTGAACGCCGCGTCCCCGCCGACGAGCGAGGCAGGCGCCGCCCTGTCGATGCCGAGGTCCGACGGGTCGAGCACCTCCTCGCCGACCTGCCCGGCCGAGATGCACCACACGCGCGACGTCGTCGTCGTCGTCAGCTCGTCGAGGCCGTCGTCGCCACGGAACACGAAACCGTCGACGCCGCGCGCCGCGAGCACTCCGGCGAGGACGCCGGCCATCCGTGCGTCGGCGACGCCGACGGCCTGGGCGGCGGGCCGGCCGGGGTTGGCGAGCGGACCGAGGAAGTTGAAGGTGGTGGCCACTCCGAGCTCGCGCCGGGGACCCGCGGAGTGCCGCAGCGCCGCGTGAAAGACCGGCGCGAAGCAGAAGGTGATGCCCACCTCGGAGCCGATCCGCGCGACGGTCGCCGGCGCGAGATCGAGGCGGATTCCGAGCTCCTCCAGGACGTCCGCGGAGCCACAGGCGGACGAGGCGGCGCGGTTGCCGTGCTTGACGACGGGACCTCCGGCGCCGGCAGTGACCAGCGCAGCCATCGTCGAGATGTTGACCGTGCGCGAGCGGTCTCCGCCGGTTCCGACGATGTCCACGCACCGCCCTTCCACCGGGCAGGGGGCAGCGAACTCGTACATGGTCTCGACGAGGCCTTCGACCTCGGCCACGGTCTCGCCCTTGGCGCGCAGTCCGACGGCGAACCCGGAGATCTGCGCGGGTGTCGCCTGTCCGGACAGGATCTGCCGCATCACCCAGCCGGACTGGTCGCGACTCAGGTCATCGCCGGCGATGAGGCGCGACAGCACGTCGGCCCAGCTGACGTCGGTCATTGACGACTCACCCTGGAGGAGCGATGTCGGCTCGGGGCTTGAGCAGCCGCGTGACCGTCTGCGCCAGGGCCAGCGGGTCGATCGGATGGGTCAGCGCCGCGTCGGCACGCGACCAGGTCGCCAGCCAGGCGTCGTCGACGCGACCGATGAGGACGAGGATCGGAGGGCAGCGGTAGATCTCGTCCTTGAGCTGGCGGCAGATCCCGAGCCCCCCCGCCGGGGCGGTCTCCCCGTCGAGGATGGCGAGATCGATGTCGCCCGCGTCCATGGCGGCGATGACGGCGGGCTCGGTGGCGCACTCGACGTACTGCGGCTCGGGCAGGTCGGGGTGCGGTCGCTTGCCGAGCGCGAGCAGCACTGCGGACCGCGTCGACGAGTCGTCGCTGTAGACCAGCACCCTCATATCCGGACCTTCACTGTGAACTGCCGTGCCCCTGCCGGCTCGGTCTGCCCGCGATGCTACCGGTTCGTGGACGCCCGCCCGCGGCCGTCCCGAGCTCGCTCTCGTGGCAGCAGAACCGGTGCCGGACAAACGTGGGGGTCGCCGTCAACCCCCGAGGCAGGCGGGACATAATGACGACGTGGCGACCTCGTCAGCGCTTCCCGCCAGCCGGCTGTCCGGACAGCACGGCCGGCCCAGCATGGTGAGCGTCGGGACCATCGTGTGGCTCGCCAGCGAGCTGATGTTCTTCGCGGCTCTCTTCGCCTGCTACTTCACGATCCGCGCCGTCACTCCCACGCTGTGGGCGCAGGAGACCCTCAAGCTCAACGTGCCCTTCGCGACGGTCAACACCACGGTGCTGGTGCTCAGCTCTGTCACCTGCCAGCTCGGCGTCTTCGCAGCCGAGCGCGGTGCGGTCGGCAGGTCGGGACGGGTCTGGCAGGTAGGCAGGTGGGGGCTTCGCGAGTGGTTCGTGCTGACCTACCTGATGGGGGCGGTCTTCATCGCCGGCCAGGCGACGGAGTACGCCAGCCTGATCCACGAGGGCGTGACGATCCCCTCATCGCCGTACGGCTCCATCTTCTACCTGACGACCGGCTTCCACGGCCTGCACGTGACGGGCGGTCTCATCGCGTTCCTGTTCGTCATCGGACGGACGTTCCTGGCGCGCAGCTTCACCCATGAGCAGGCCGTCACCGCCATCGTCGTGTCGTACTACTGGCACTTCGTCGACGTCGTGTGGATCGGCCTCTTCGCGACCATCTATCTCCTGCAGTAGCAGCCGGAGCCCGAGGAAGAGGAGAGAAGCGCACGTGACGTTCCTGTCGACCCGCCGACGCCACCCGCTTGCCGGGCTGGTGGTGCTGGCGCTCGCGCTGGTCGTGATGGGGGGCGTCTACTCGGCGTTCCGACCGGCCGCTGCCGACCAGTCGCAGAGCGACACGGCGCTGGTCTCCCAGGGGCGCAAGCTCTTCGTGGTGTCGTGCGCCACCTGTCACGGCTTGAACGGCGAGGGCACCCTGGACAGGTCCGGCATCAACGGCCCCTCGCTGGTCGGTGTCGGTGCGGCCGCCGTCGACTTCCAGGTCGGCACGGGGCGGATGCCGCTGGCGGCACCAGGCCCGCAGGCGCCGGCACGTCACCCGGTGTTCAACCCGCAGGAGGTCCGGGCTCTCGCGGCCTACATCGCCACGCTCGGCCCCGGCCCGGCGATCCCGGCGGCTGACGACTACGGCACCTCGGGGATGACCGAGCAGGACATCGCCGCAGGCGGGGAGTTCTTCCGGACGAACTGCACGGCCTGCCACAACTACGCCGGCAGTGGTGGCGCCCTCCCGTCAGGTCGGTACGCGCCGAGCCTGCACGGCGTCGACCCGCGCTACGTCTACGAGGCGATGATCACCGGGCCGCAGAGCATGCCGATCTTCTCCGACGCGGTGCTGAAGCCCGAGGAGAAGCGGCAGATCATCGCCTACCTGCAGACGCTGGAGTCGCAGACGTCGTATGGCGGCTCGTCGCTCGGGAGCCTCGGCCCGGTGACGGAGGGGCTGTGGGGATGGCTGGGCGGCATCGGCGTCCTGGTGCTCGCCACCGTCTGGATCAGCAACAACGGAGTGCGGGCGAGGAAGAAGAGCCATGAGTGAGCTCACGTCGGGCGACGGCTCGCACACCGACGGCGCCTCCGGAGCCGTGGGGCCGACCGCCGAGCCGATCCCGAACCCGGGGCTGCCGGAGCACACGCCCCGGCCCACGGACGTCGATCCTGCTCTTGAGCGCAGGGCGGAGCGACAGGTCGCGGGGATGTTCCTCGCCGCCGCCGTGCTGGCCGCGGCGTTCTGCGTGTGCTACTTCACCGTCGACTTCACGACGACGGCTTTCGGCTACGGCATCCAGAACCTCACCCTGGGCGTCACGCTCGGCCTGAGCCTGTTGCTGATCGGCGTGGGCGCCATCCAGTGGGCCCGCAAGCTGATGGCCGACCAGGAGATCATCGAGAAGCGGCACCCGCTCGCCTCCAGCACGAAGGACCGCGACGAGGCGATCCGGGCGGTGCGGACAGGCGCCGCCGAGGCGGGCTTCGGTC
>JBBSIF010000083.1:0-11741 GCA_038232255.1 Propionibacteriales bacterium | reverse complement strand
TAGCGTGTCGCTGCTGAGTTCTGGCGTGCATGGTTGGGAGGTTGGTGGCTGGCAGATCCTTCCCCTCTGCCGGACAGGACGGCGTCATGCCTTCGCAGAAGAAGCGTCCGGTCACGTTGACCGGGACTGATCGTGACGAGTTGGTTCACATCACCACGACCGGTGTTCGGCCGGCCTCGATGATCCGGCGGGCTCGGGTGTTGCTCGCGTTGGACACCTCGGTGGCCAAGGTCGACTCCAAGGAGGCAATCGCGGCTCGGCTCGGGGTCTCGGGTGAGACACTGCGGCTGGTCGCCAAGCGGTTCGCCGATACCGGCGGTGACGTTCACGCCACGATCGAGCGGAAAAAGACCGAGCACCCTCCGGTGCCCTCACCGGTGACCGGCGAGGTCGAGGCGCGGCTGATCGCACTGGCCTGCTCCCAGCCCCCCGAGGGCTACTCGCGCTGGTCACTGCGGTTGCTGGAGAAGCACGTCGCACTGGTCGAGGACATCCCGGACCTGGACCACTCGACCATCGGGCGGGTCTTAAAAAAACGAAACTGCGTCCTCATCTGAAGAGGTGCTGGACGATCCCACCGAAGGCGAACGCCGAGTTCGCGGCCCGGATGGAAGACATCCTCTCGGTCTACGCCCGGATCTATGACCCCACGCGGCCGGTGGTCTGCATGGACGAGAAGCCCTACCAGCTCCTGGCCCACGCCCGCGACCCGATCCCGGCGGTCCCTGGGCACGATGCGTGTGAGGACAGCGAGTATGTGCGGCATGGGACCTGCTCGATCTTCGTGTGGGTCGAACCCCTGGCCGGGTGGCGCCGAGTGGAAGCCCTGCAACGCCGGACCCGGCTCGACTGGGCCGGCCAGGTCAAGCAGATGCTCACCGTGGACTACCCCGAAGCCGACGCTGTGGTGCTGGTGATGGACAACCTGAACACCCACGGCATCGCCTCGCTCTATGAGGCCTTCGAACCCGCCGAGGCCTTCGGGCTGGCCCAGCGCCTGGAGATCCACCACACCCCGAAGCACGGGTCGTGGCTCAACATCGCCGAGATCGAACTCTCCGCGCTGGCCCGCCAATGCCTCGACCGCCGCATCGATGACCTCGATGTCCTCAACACCGAGCTCACCGCCTGGCAGCAGGTCACCAACGCAGACCAGCGTCAGGTCGATTGGCAATTCACCACCGACGACGCCCGCACCAAACTCCGCCACCTGTACCCCAACTAACAGCTGCGACGCTCTACTAGTGGTCTGTCTCAGTTTTGATTGACTGCTTCGAGGGCGACGCGTCCTCGGGCGACCTTGGCGAGGATGTCGTCTGCGGTGGCGGTCCAGATGAGGGGTTTCGGGTTGTCGTTGTGGGCGTTCAGGTAGTCCTGGATCGCCGCGATCAGGTCGGGCACGGAGTGGAACACTCCCCGGCGTAGCGCCTTGTCCGTGAGTTCGCGGAACCACCGTTCGACCAGGTTCAGCCACGATGACGAGGTCGGGGTGAAATGCAAGTGGAACCGTGGGTGCTTGTCGAGCCAGGCGAGGACCGTGGGGTGTTTGTGGGTGGCGTAGTTGTCGAGGATCAGGTGCACGTCCAGACCGACGGGCACCTCTGTATCGATGACCTTGAGGAACTTCAGGAACTCGCTGTGACGGTGCCGGGGCAGACATGACCCGATCACCTCACCGGTCAGCACGTCCAGCGCCGCGAACAACGTGGTGGTGCCGTGTCGCTTGTAGTCGTGGGTCATGGTCGACGCCCGGCCCTTGACTATCGGCAGTGACGGCTGGGTCCGGTCCAATGCCTGCACCGACGACTTCTCGTCCATGCACAACACGATCGCGTTGTCCGGTGGGTCGTGGTACAACCCGACCACGTCGATCAGCTTCTCCTCGAAGCGTGGGTCGTTGGACAGCTTGAACGTCGTCACCAGGTGCGGCTTCAGCCCGCGAGCCGACCACACCCGCTGCACGGTGTCTTTGGACACCCCGACCCTGTCGGCCATCGTCCGGGTACTCCAATGAGTCTGGCCGTCGGGTTTGGAGTGCTGGGTCAGGTCGACGATCTCATCGATGACCTGCTGAGGGATCGTCGCCTTCCGACCCCGACCCGCCTCGACCCTCCCGAACTTGACCAGACCGTGGGTCTCGAACCGTGCACGCCACGACCGCACCGTCACCGGCGTCAACCCCAGCCGGTGTGCGATCAGCGTGTTCGCCACGCCTTCCGCGGCCAGCAGCAACACCCGCGCCCGCTGCACCTCACGCAGCGGCGCCGTCCGCGACACCGACAACCGCTCCAACACCTCACGCTGACCCTCGGAGATCACCAACGCCACAGCAGGCTTCGACATACACCCAGTCTAAACCCACACTAGTCAGCCAATTAGGCGACACACCACTAGTTGGTCAGGCGGAACGCGTCGAATACCCCGTCGACGGTGCGCAGCGCCTTCAGGACGTGGCTCAGATGCGCCACGTCGCCCATCTCGAACGTGAACTTGCCCGTCGTGACCCGGTCGCGGTTCGTCATGACGGTCGCCGACAGGATGTTGACGTGCAGCTCGCTGAGCGAGCGCGTGATGTCGCTGAGCAGGCCCGCCCGGTCGAGGCCCTCCACCTGCACCGCGACGAGAAACATCGACTGAGCCGTCGGCGCCCACTCGACGTCCACGAGCCGGCCCGGCTGCAGGCGCAGGCTCTTCATGTTCGTGCACGACGCGCGGTGGACCGACACGCCCTGCCCGCTTGTCACGAAGCCGACGATCTCGTCGCCCGGCACCGGGGTGCAGCACTTCGCGAGCTTGGTGAGCACGTCGGAGACGCCCTTGACGATGACGCCGGAGTCGCCGCGGGCGAGGCGGCGGCGGGCCTGGTTGTCGGTGGTGACGGCGACAGTCTCGGCGGCCTCGTCGGCGACCGCCTGCGCGCCGCCGAACGTCTCGAGGATGCGACGTACGACGGACTGGGCGGTCGTGTTGCCCTCACCCACGGCGGCGTACAGGGCAGTGACGTCGGGATGGTTGAGGTCGGACGCGACGGCCGACAACGTGTCGTGCGTCAACATCCGCTGCAGCGGCAGCCCCTCCCGGCGCATCAGCCGCGCGAGCGTCTCCTTGCCCCGCTCGATCGCCTCCTCGCGGCGCTCCTTCGTGAAGAACTGCTTGATCTTGTTGCGGGCGCGGGGGCTCTTGACGAACGTCAGCCAGTCGCGGCTCGGTCCGGCGTTCGGCGCCTTCGACGTGAAGACCTCGACGACGTCGCCGTTGTCGAGGTGGGACTCGAGCGCCACGAGCCGTCCGTTGACCCGGGCGCCGATGCAGCGGTGCCCCACCTCGGTGTGGATCGCGTAGGCGAAGTCGACGGGCGTGGACTCGATCGGCAACGCCACCACCTCGCCGCGCGGCGTGAAGACGTACACCTCAGCCGAGTTGATCTCGAAGCGCAGCGAGTCGAGGAACTCGCTCGGGTCCTGCGTCTCCTTCTGCCAGTCCATGAGCTGCCGCACCCAGGCCATGTCGGCGTTGGCGCTGTCGCCACTCGCCAGCGTGCGGTTGGTGTCGGTGCCGTTGCCGCTGTCCTCCTTGTACTTCCAGTGGGCCGCGACGCCGTACTCGGCCTTTCGGTGCATGGTGTACGTGCGGATCTGCAGCTCGACAGGGTTGCCGCCCGGACCGATCACCGTCGTGTGCAGGGACTGGTACATGTTGAACTTCGGCATCGCGACGAAGTCCTTGAAGCGCCCTGGCACCGGGTTCCAGCGGGCGTGCAGGACGCCGAGCACGGCGTAGCAGTCCCGCAGCGACTCGGTGAGCACCCGGATCCCGACGAGGTCGTAGATGTCGGTGAAGGCGCGGCCGCGCACGATCATCTTCTGGTAGATCGAGTAGTAGTGCTTCGGGCGGCCCGTCACCGTCGCCTTGATCTTCGACGCGCGGAGGTCGCCCTGCACCTGGTCGATGACCGTGGCCAGGAACTCGTCGCGGGCGGGCGCCCGCTCGGCGACCAGGCGGACGATCTCGTCGTACACCTTGGGATGCAGGGTCGCGAACGCGAGGTCCTCGAGCTCCCACTTCAGCGTGTTCATGCCGAGGCGGTGGGCGAGCGGGGCGTAGATCTGAAGCGTCTCGTTGGCGATCCGCTCCTGCTTGTCCATCCGGACGAAGCGCAGCGTGCGCATGTTGTGCAGGCGGTCGGCCAGCTTGATGACGAGGACGCGGATGTCCCTGCTCATCGCGACCACCATCTTGCGAATGGTCTCGGCCTTCGCGGCGTCGCCGTACTTGACCTTGTCGAGCTTGGTCACGCCGTCGACGAGCAGCGCCACCTCCTCACCGAAGTCGGCGGTCAGCTGAGCGAGCGTGTACGACGTGTCCTCGACGGTGTCGTGCAGGAAGGCGGCGCAGAGCACGGCCGGCGTCATGCCGAGCTCCGCCAGGATGTTCGTGACGGCGAGCGGATGGGTGATGTACGGGTCGCCGCTGTTGCGCATCTGACCGCGGTGGTGCAGCTCGGCCAGATGGTAGGCCTTCTCGACCGACGTGAGGTCGGCCTTGGGGTGGGTCGCCCGGACCACCTTGAACAACGGCTCGAGCACCGGGTCGCCGGACTGCGCTCGGCCGATCCTGCCGAGGCGGGCGCGCATCCGCTGCGTCGGCGCAGCCGAGGTCTCCGCCGGTGCCGCCTGCTCCTCCGGCGGCGCGATGACGTCGTCGGCCACGCACACTCCCGCTCATCCTGCGTCCAGCTGTCCAGTCTACGCAGCCACGCTCAATCCCTGCGTCCGTGCGGACGGGCGCAGGTGCGCACGGTTGGGCGGACGTAAGGGGAGAACGGCGCGCGAGGTCAGACGGTGGTGAGGGCGGTGACGGGGAGGCCGTCGAGGCGTTGGCGTCCGTTGAGGAAGCTCAGCTCGATGAGCACGGCGACGGCCGTGACCGTCGCCCCGGCGCTCGCGACAAGTCGCGCGGTCGCCTCGATCGTGCCGCCGGTTGCCAGCACGTCGTCGATGACGAGGACCCGGTCACCGGCATCGAAGGCGTCGAGGTGCACCTCGAGCGTCGCCTCGCCGTACTCGAGCGCGTACGACGCGCTGCGGGTGGCTCCTGGCAGCTTGCCGGCCTTGCGCACCGGCACCAGTCCGACGCCCAGGGCCATGGCGACGGGGGCCGCGAACAGGAAGCCACGTGCCTCCACGCCGGCCACCTTGTCGACTGCGACGCGACCGTCGGCGCTCCGCCCGGCCGCCGCAAGCGCCTCGACGACGCTGACGAAGGCTGCGTGGTCAGCCAGCAGCAGCGAGATGTCCTTGAAGATCACCCCTGGCTCGGGGAAGTCCGGCACGTCCCGCACGAGTGCGAGCCAGCCGGGAGGTTGAGCGCCGGGGAACCCGGCCGCCATCAGTGCTTGCCGCGCTTGCTTCGCGGCTGACGCTGGGGCTGGGCCCGTTTCGCCGCGGCGCCGCCCCGCATCGGTCGCGGCGACGGTGGCTGCGTGGCACGGTTCGGCGGCAGTCGCCTGGTGGCAGCCGCTGCCGGCAGAACGCGCGGCGACTCGTCCGGTACCTCGACGTCCGATGCCTCGCCGGGGATCTCGACGTCGGTCGGCTCGTCGGCAGTCACCCTGTCGAGCTCCGAGGCGACGTACTGCGTCGCACCCGCGAGGGGTGCCGCTTCGGCCACCGCCGCGGCGCCACCTGCCTTCCGGCTCGCGGCCCCAGACGAGGCCGCGCGAGCATTGGCGCGGGAGCTCGCACCCGGTCGAGCGGGTGCCACGACCTCCGCCGGGACCTTGGGCTCCTGCTGTGCCCGGCGGCTGGCCACCTTCTTCGCCTGAGTCACCATCGCCGGCTCGCGCATCTTCAGCTGTGCCAGCAGGGGTGTCGCGATGAAGATCGACGAGTAGGCACCCGCGGCCATCCCGACGAACAGCGCCAGCGCCAGGTCCTTGAGCGGGCCTGACCCCAGCTGGAACGTGCCGACGTACAGGATCGCCCCGACCGGGAGCAGCGCTGCCAGCGACGTGTTGATGGACCGGACAAGCGTCTGGTTGACGGCGAGGTTGGCGGCGTCGGCGTACGTGCGGCGGGTGGACGTGGCGATCCCGCGCGTGTTCTCCCGGACCTTGTCGAAGACGACGACGGTGTCGTAGAGGGAGTAGCCGAGGATCGTCAGCAGACCGGTCACGGTGGCAGGCGTGACCTCGAAGCCGGTCAGCGCATAGACACCGACGGTGATGACGAGGTCGTGCGCGAGAGCCACCATGCCGGCGACCGACATCCGCCACTCCCGGAAGTACGCCCAGATGAACAGGACCACGAGGACGACGAAGACGACGAGGCCCGTCAGCGCCTTCCGCGCGATGGCCTCCCCCCACGTCGGCCCGATGACCGTCGAGTTGACCTCCGTCGAGCCCGACGCCCGCTTGATGGCGTCGGCGACCTGCTTGTTCTGTCCGAGGTCCAGCGGCTTGACGTCGACGCGGATCGCGTTCTGCCCGGACACCACGACGACCGGGTTCGCGGCGTTGGTGATGTTGGTGTCGACGACGGCGTTGGTGATCGGCGAGACTTTCGAGCTGAGGTCGGTGCCGCTCGCGAACTGCGCGTTGTACTCGACGCCGCCCTTGAACTCGATGCCGTAGTTCAGCCCCCGCACGAGCAGGGCGACGATCGCGACGACGAGGATGAGCCCCGAGATTGCGTACCAGGTGAGCCGGCGGCCGACGAAGTCGACGGAGACGTCACCGCGGTAGAGCCGGGCTCCGACGCGTCCGAGCTTAGACATCAGGCCTCTCCTCGGGCGGGGCGCTTGCGCTGGGTCAGAGGTGCCATCCCCAGGTGCCCGCGGTCGAGGCCGGACAGCCGATGACCCTGGCCGAAGAACCTGGTCCGGGACAGCAGCGTCACGACCGGCTTGGTGAAGAAGAACACCACGAAGATGTCGATGAACGTCGTGAGCCCGAGCGCGAACGCGAATCCCTTGACGACTCCGATGGCGAAGATGAACAGCACAAGCGCCGCCAGCATGGACACCGCGTCGGCGGCCAGGATCGTGCTCCGCGCCCGCACCCAGCCGGTCTCGACGGAGGTGCGCAGCGTCTTGCCGTCGCGCACCTCGTCGCGCAGCCGTTCGAAGTAGACGATGAACGAGTCGGCCGTGATGCCGACGGCGACGATGAGGCCAGCGATGCCCGGCAGCGTGAGCGTGAAGCCGTAGGCGTGCGCCAGCAACAGCACGGAGGCGTACGTGACCAGCCCCGCGATGACCAGTGAGGAGATCACCACGAACGCCAGCGCCCGGTAGTAGAGCAGGCAGTAGGCGACGACCAGGATCAGCCCGACGATGCCGGCGAGGATGCCGGCGTCGAGCTGGCCGCTCGCCAGCTCGGGCCCCTGCGTCGTGGTGTCCTGGATCGTGAACGAGAGCGGCAGGGCGCCGTACTTGAGCGCGTTGGCGAGGTTGGACGACGACGTCTGGGTGAACGGGTTGGCCTGGCTGCCGGTGATGATCGCCTCGCCGTTGGGGATGACTTGCTGGTTGGTGGGGGCGGAGAGCACCTTGCCGTCGAGGACGATGGCGACCTGCTCGCCGGCGTTGGGGCTGCTGGTGTTCGTCACCGCCGTCCGCGTCGTCACGTCGCGGAACTCGCGGCTGCCGGTCCCGTTGAACGACAGCGTGACCGCGTAGTTGACCTCGCCCTGCGGGATGCCGGCCGACGCGTCGGTGACGTCGGTGCCCTCCACGACCGCGGGGCCCAGCAGGTAGCGCTGCCCCTCCTCGTCACAGGAGATCAACGGCTGGCTCGGCACGTCGAGCTGCTTGGCGACGGTCTTGCCGTTGGCGGGGCACTGGTACGTCGCAGCGCGCTGCTGCCAGTCCTGTGGCGGGCTCTTGACCCAGGCGAAGGGGTCCGGGATGTTCAGCAGGTCGGGAGGACTGAGCGCTGAGGGCGCGCCGATCGAGTAGCGGGGCTTCGCGGGCGTCACGGGAGCCGTCGTCGGAGCAGGAGTCGTCGGAGCGGTCGAGGAGCCGGTGGGCGGGGTCGTCGGCGCGAGTGGTGTCGTCGGCGCGGGCGGTGTCGCAGAGCCCGTCGCTGCTGCGGGGGAGGGCGCCGGGGCCTTGTCCAGCCGCGGCGCGGGGCGGTTCTTGTTCGGCGAGGACGGAGTGCCGAGGCTGGGACCGGTCGACGACGTGCCGGTGCCCGGAGGGGTCGCGCCGGTAGGCGTGGATCCGGTCGGCGTGGATCCGGTCGGCGTGGAACCGGTCGGCGTGGAACCGGTCGGCGTCGTACCGGTCGGAGAGGCGCCGGAAGGAGATGGGCTCGCAGGCTGGGTCGGTGCCACCGGGGGGAAGACGGCGGCGACGACGCGGAACCGGAGCTGGGCTGTCGAGCCGATCGTCTGCGCGAGGTCGCTGTCGACCTTGCCGGGGATCTCGACGGTCACGATGTTGTTCCCCTGGGTGGTGACCTCCGCCTCGGAGACGCCGGCGCCGTTGACACGGGAGCCGATGATGTCGACCGCCTGCTGCAGCTTCTCGCTCGTGACGCTGCCACCGACCGCGCTCGCCTGCAGCGTGATCCGGGTGCCGCCCTGCAGGTCCAGCCCGAGCTTTGGCTTCCAGGTGCCGAGCGAGGCCACGGCGATGTACATCACCGCGATCACCGCCGCGAAGACCAGCAGAGTGCGTGTCGGCCTCGACGCCCTCGTCGCCACGTCAGCTCGCTTCCGGGTTGTCGCCGTGGGGTGTCTCTCGCGCCTCTCGGACCTCGTCGTCGACAGGCTCGCTGTCGGGAGTCCGGTCGACGATGATCTGCGTGACTGCCCCGCGATGCACGCGTACGACGGTGCCCGGCCCGAGCTCCACGGTGGCTACCTCGTCCGTGACGTCGACGACCGTGGCGAACAGCCCGCTGGACAACATCACCTCGTCGCCGGGCGACAGCGCCGACTGCAGCTGCGCCGTCGCCCGGGCTCGCTTGCGAGCGGGCCGGATCAGCAGCAGGTATCCCACAAGGATCAGCAGCACCAGGGGCAGGTAGGCCTGCAGCTGGTTGGCGGTCACCACAACTCCTCCGGCCGGGACACGACGACGACGCCGTCTGGGGCTGACGGCCAAAGGGCGAGTCTAACCGTAGCCGCGCGGCGCCCGGCCTACTCGTCGACGAACAACGACGGCTGGTCGGGGAACGGCGCGCCGGGAGGGACTCGCAGGCCGAGGTGACCCCACGCGGCGGGGGTCGCGACCCGGCCCCGGGGCGTCCGAGCAAGATAGCCGGACCGGACGAGAAACGGCTCCGCCACCTCCTCGACGGTCTCCCGCTCCTCCCCCACCGCGACCGCGAGCGTGCCGAGGCCCACCGGGCCGCCGGCGAAGCGGCGGCACAGCGCGTCGAGCACGGCGATGTCGAGCCTGTCGAGACCGAGCTCGTCGACCTCGAACAGCGTCAGGGCGGCATGCGCCAGCGGCTTCGTGACGACGCCGTCGGCCCGGACCTGCGCGAAGTCGCGCACCCGGCGCAGCAGCCGGTTCGCGACGCGGGGTGTGCCGCGCGAGCGGGACGCGATCTCGGTGGCGCCCCCGTCGTCGACCCGGACGTTCAGCAGGCGCGCCGAGCGTACGACGATGCGCTGCAGGTCCGCCGGCTCGTAGAACTCGAGGTGAGCGGTGTAGCCGAACCTGTCCCGCAACGGACCGGGCAAAAGGCCCGCCCGGGTGGTGGCACCGACGAGCGTGAAGGGCGGGATGTCGAGCCCGATCGCCGTGGCTCCGGGTCCCTTGCCCACCACCACGTCAACCCGGAAGTCCTCCATCGCGAGGTAGAGCATCTCCTCCGCCGGGCGCGACATCCGGTGGATCTCGTCGAGGAAGAGCACGTCGCCCTCGTTGAGGCCGGACAGCAGCGCCGCCAGGTCGCCGGCGTGCTGGATCGCCGGCCCGCTCGTCACGCGCAGCGGGGTGCCCATCTCGTGGGCGATGATCATCGCCATCGTGGTCTTGCCCAGCCCGGGCGGCCCGGACAGCAGCACGTGGTCGGGCGTGCCCCCGCGGGCCACGGCGGCGGCCAGCACGAGTCCGAGCTGCTCGCGCACCCGCTCCTGGCCGATCACCTCGTCGAGGCTCCGCGGACGCAGCGCCGCGTCGAGGGCTCGCTCGTCGACGGCAGCCGCCGCCTCGAGCAGCGCTCGGGCCTCCCGGGCGCCTCCCGCAGCTCCCGCGTCGTCGGCTGGTGCCATCGTCACGACCTCGAGAGCGACCGCAACGCGGCGCGCAGCAGGTCGGGAGTGGAGAGCGGGTGCCCGTCGGTGACGGCGGCGTCGGCTGCTGGGGCCACCGCCTCGAGCGCGGCGTCGGACTCGCGGGCGGTCCAGCCGAGCCCGAGCAGCGCGCTGCGGACGGTGTCGCGCCAGCCGTCATCCGCGACGGCCCCTCGTCGGTCGCCGGCCGCTGGGGTGGACGGGACCGGCCCGATGCGGTCCTTGAGCTCGAGCACGATCCGCTGGGCACCCTTGCGGCCGACTCCCGGGACTCGGCACAGCGCCACCAGGTCGTTGCCCGCGACGGCGCGGCGCAGGTCGTCGGGGCCGTGCACAGCCAGCATGGCCTGCGCGAGCTTGGGTCCGACACCGCTCGCGGTCTGCACGAGCTCGAAGAGGGAGCGCTCGTCGTCGTCGGCGAAGCCGAACAGGGTGAGCGAGTCCTCGCGGACCACCATCGACGTCGCCAGCGTGGCTGCGGTGCCGACCCGCAGCCCGGCAAGGGTTGCGGGGCTGCACAGCACCTTGATGCCCACGCCGGCGACGTCGACCACCGCTGCGTCGACGCTCAGCGCCGCGACGCTGCCACGCACGAACGCGATCACCGCGGCTGCCCGCTCGCCGTACCCGCTCGAGCCTTGTCGACCGCGGCACGCAGCCGGGCGTCGGCCCCGCCACGCCACACATGGCACATCGCGAGGGCGAGCGCGTCCGCGGCGTCGGGCGGACTCGGCCGCTCGCTCAGCCGCAGCAGCCGCATCACCATGGCGGTGACCTGCGCCTTGTCGGCTCGCCCGCTTCCGGTGACAGCGGCCTTGACCTCGCTCGGCGTGTGCAGCACGACGGGCAGGCCTCGACGAGCCGCGGCCGCGATCACCACCCCCGAGACCTGCGCGGTGCCCATCACCGTGCGCACGTTGTGCTGGGAGAAGACCCGCTCCACGGCGACGGCGTCCGGGAGGTACTCCTCCAGCCACTCGTCGACACGATCCTGGATCGCCGTCAGCCGGGCCCCCAGGGCGGCATCGGCAGGCGTGCGCACCACGTCGACCGCCACCGCGCTCAGCGGCGAACCGACGGCGCCGTCGACCACGCCCAGCCCGCACCGGGTGAGCCCGGGGTCAACGCCGAGCACGCGCATGCGTCCTCCTGGGGTCGGCCGACGCCACGGAGGACGCATGCCTGAGCGAACAGGTGTTCGAGCGTCAATCTAGCCGAGGCAGCGGCGTACGGCGGCCCGACGCGCCGTCCACGCCGCACCCCTCACCCCCACGATCCGACAGTGAGGTTGTCTGAGCAGTCTCACCGTCGGATCTTGGCGCAGGGCCCGCCCAAAGATCCGACAACCAGGTTGCCAGAGCGATCTCACCGTCGGAACGTGGCGCAGGTGGTCAGGGCGAGGATCACGCCTCGTCGAGCTCGGCCAGCACGTCGTCCGGTACGTCGAAGTTGCCGAACACGTTCTGCACGTCGTCGGAGTCCTCGAGAGCGTCG
>JBBSIF010000082.1:0-11893 GCA_038232255.1 Propionibacteriales bacterium | reverse complement strand
GGCCAGCTCGACGTCGTACGACGACACGTGGACCACCCGTCCGCCGCTCGACAGCGCCACCCGCCGACCGGCCTCGGCCGTGACGAGCTCCTCGTTGCCGACGACCGCGATCCGCAGCCCACCTCCGGCGGACGAGCACGCCAGAACAGGCCATTCCGCCTTGCCGGCAAGGTGTTCCATCTCCGAGCGCAGCGCATCCCAGCCGTCGAGCACGTCGGTCTGGATCGTCGTCGGATGGCTGCCGCCCGCCACGAGCCGCCCCTCGTCCACATCGACAAGCGCGGCCTTGGTGAACGTCGAGCCGAAGTCGACGCAGTAGACCAGCCCCATCGAGCGTGGACCCGGGGGTCAGGCGGCGAGCATCGTGTCGAGGTCGGCCAGCAGGTCCGACACCGACTCGAGCCCCACCGACAGGCGGACGAGATCGTCGGGAACCGCAAGTGGTGAGGCTGCGACCGAGGCGTGCGTCATCGTGGCCGGCAGCTCCACCAGCGACTCGACGCCACCGAGGGACTCAGCAAGCGTGAACACCTGCGCGCGCTCGCACACCGAGCGCGCCGCGTCGGCGCCGCCCCGGACCCGGAACGACACCATGCCCCCGAACCGAGCCATCTGCTCGGCCGCCACCTCGTAGCCGTGATGGCTCTTCAGGCCGGGGTAGAGAACGTCCGAGACCGCGTCGGAGGCGACCAGCGCCGCCACGACCCTTTCGGCGTTGTCACAGTGGCGGTCCATCCGCACGGCGAGGGTCTTCAGCCCGCGCAGCGCGAGATAGGCGTCGAAGGGACCGGCGATCGCCCCCGTGGAGTTCTGGAAGGTGGCGAGCGCAGCCCCGAGCTCGTCGCTGGCCGTCACCACGGCTCCGCCGACGATGTCGCTGTGCCCGCCGATGTACTTCGTCGTCGAGTGCACGACCACGTCGGCGCCGAGGGTCAACGGCCGCTGCAGGTACGGCGTGGCGAACGTGTTGTCCACGACGAGGAGAGCGCCGTTGTCCTTGGCGATCTTCGCCACTGCCGGGATGTCGGCGATGCCGAGGAGGGGGTTGCTCGGTGTCTCGATCCAGATGACGCGGGTACGCCCCGGGAGAATGGCGGCGGCAATGGCCTCGAGGTCCTGGCCCGCGGCCGGGGTGGAGTGCAGTCCCCACGGCTCGAACACCTGCTTGAAGAGCCGGTAGGTGCCGCCGTACGCGTCCATGGGGATGACGACGTGGTCGCCCGGGGTGCACGCGACCCGGAGCACCGCGTCCTCGGCCGCCATGCCGGACGCGAACGCCACCGCGCGCGGGCCCTCCTCGAGCGCCGCCAGACACTCCTCGAGAGCTCGGCGCGTGGGGTTCGCCGTACGCGAGTACTCGTAACCCTGACGAAGCCCGCCGACGCCGTCCTGCTTGTAGGTGCTGGTGGCGTAGATGGGCGTCATGACGGCGCCGTTCGCCTCGTTGGCGGCCTGGCCCGCGTGGATCGCGCGCGTCTCGAACCCCTTGCCCGCCACGTGGTCAGCCATGCAGCGAAGCGTAGCCGTGCGCGGTGGAGCGCATCCGCTCGGCGTGACGCTCGAAGGCGGTGCACAGCTCCCTCGGCTCGACCACCGTCATGTCGAACGGGTGGTCGCTGATCCGCAGCACGAAGTAGTCGAGGTTCCTGGTCGAGGACCGCACCCGGGTGGTCTGCTCGTCGACCGCCTCGCAGACCCCCAGGTGGCGCGGGATCCACTGCGCAACCTCGTCGGCCGGGCCGCGCAAGAGCAGCGTCACGGCCCATTCGGGACGCGCGAGCGCCAGCCCCCGCTCGACCGTGGCGACGACGTCGAGGCCCTCCGGTGCGGTGAAGCTGGTCGAGAGGACGTCGACCCGGTCGATCCGGTCGATCCGGAAGGTACGACGGTCCTGGCGCAGATGGCACCAGGCGTGCAGGTACCAGCCGTGCTGGACGACCGCGACGCCGTACGGGTTGACCTCGCGGACGGTGACCGCGCCGTCCTGTCCGTGGTGGCGGAGCCGACAGCGCTGCCGGCCCACGATCCCGGAGGCGAGCGCCGCCAGGATTCCGGGCTCGGGCGCCGGCCGGCCTCCCCAGCCTTCGCGCGGCCTCGTGACGGCGCCCAGGACGTCGTCGACGCGGCTCGCCACGTCGTGCGGGAGGACTCGGCGCAGCTTGCCCAGCGCGGTCTCGACCGGCGGGGCTCGGTCGGGACCGGGCTCGGAGTCCGGGCGGTTCATCGCCGCGAGCGCCAACGTCACGGCCACGGCCTCGTCGGTGCTGAGCATCAGCGGCGGCATGCGATAGCCGGCGCGCAGCCGATATCCCCCGGCGCGGCCGCGAGCGGGCTCCACCGGGATGCCGAGGTCCTGGAGAGTCGCGACGTAGCGTCGGACCGTCCGCTCGCTGACGTCGAGGTCGGCGGCCAGCCGGGGTCCGGTGATGCCGGGGCGCTCCTGGACCCGCTCGAGAAGCGTCAGGATGCGGCCCGCCGGGTTCCCGGTCAGCTGTCGTGTCACGGATCTCTTCTTCGTTCGGTTAACCGGACGGAAACTGTCCGACGTGCTTCCTAGGCTAACCAGCACGTAGTCGACCCTCGTCGAAGGAGCTCCTCTCATGCCCGAGGCAGCAGCGCGCAAGTCCGCTCTCGTCGCCATCGACGTGCAGAACGACGTCGTCGCCGACGCCTACGACCGCGACGGCGTCGTGGACCGCATCGGCGGCCTTATCGAGAAGGCCAAGACTGACGACGTGCCCGTTATCTGGGTCCAGCACGAGGACGACGAGCTCGTGAAGGGCTCCGACGGCTGGCAGATCGTCGAGGCGATACGGCCGGATGCCGAGGACATCGTGGTATCCAAGCGCTACAACGACTCCTTCGCGGAGACGTCGCTCCGGGAGACGCTCGACCGGCTCGGCGTGCAGCACCTGGTGATCGCCGGGGCGGCGACCGACTGGTGCGTGCGGGCGACGACGGTCCGCGCTCTTGCCGAGGGCTTCGACATGACGCTGGTGGAGGACGCTCACACCACGAAGGACTCAGAGTTCGACATGACCGACGGCGAGAAGGTGCCGCTCACCGCCAAACAGGTCATCGCCAACACCAACATGTTCTGCTGCTGGGCCAGCTACCCCGGCGTCACCTCGACGATCACGCCGGCCGCCGAGGTCGAGTTCGCCACCTGACCCCCTCGTGCGGGGCGCGCTCCCCCCGTCCGTCTCGCGTTGCCCTTACGTGCTGCTCCTACGTCCGTGCAGCCGAGCGCTACCGCAACCAGGCAGGCGGACGCAACCAGGCCGCAGCGCCGTACCGGCACCAACGTCCGTGCAGCCGAGCGCTACGACGCCCAGGCAGGCGGACGCACAGGCCCTGAGCCAGACTTGGGACCGTGAGCCCGAAGGACGACCTCCCTATCCTGCCTTTCAAGTCCGCAGCCGACTGGGAGGCCTGGCTGGAGACGCAGCACGCGGATGCGCCTGGCGTGTGGCTGCAGATCGCCAAGAAGAGCACCGGGATCCCCACCGTCACGTACTCCGAGGCCCTGGACGGAGCGCTCTGCTTCGGCTGGATCGACGGGCAGAAGGCGTCGTGCGACGACACGTACTTCCTGCAGCGCTTCACTCCTCGACGGGCACGCAGCAAGTGGTCGAAGGCCAACGTCGACCGCATCGCGCAGCTGGAAGCAGCCGGTCGGATGCGCACGGCGGGACTGGCGCACGTGGCGAGCGCGAAGGCTGACGGCCGGTGGAAGGCGGCGTACGGCGGGTCGGCCAGCATCACCGTGCCCGACGATCTGCAAGAGGCCCTCGACGCCAACCCCGCCGCCAAGGAGTTCTTCGCGACCATCACCAGGGCCAACCGCTACGCGATCCTCTTCCGTGTGCACGACGCCAAGCGGCCGCAGACGCGCGCCAAGCGGATCGCCGCGTTCGTGCAGATGCTCGCGGAGGGCCGGACGATCCACTAGCGCCGCGCCGCGCAGCGCTCACGGCCAAGGTTCCCAGCGCTCCGGGGGCCAAGTCCACGGGTATCCACGGGCCCAGGGGAGCCCAGCGCTCAGGGAGCGCAGCGCTCAAGGAGCCCAGGGACCCAGCGGGTCGAGCCGCCGCAGGACCGGCAGCAGGTCGGGCTCGACAGCGTCCTCGAGGGCGGCGACCTGGTCCCAGGGCACCCACGCGGAGCCGAGATAGTCGGTCTGCTCCTGCGCGGTGGCCCCGTCGAGGACCGGCGTACCGGGCTCCGCGGTCCGCCCGAGGAAGAAGTCCTCGTCCACGACGCCTCGCCGGCCCTCGAACAGCATGTCGCGTGCCACGGGCGTGGCGGCGCGGGACATGGTCGGAACCGGCAGCCCGGTCTCCTCGCGCCACTCACGCAGCACGGCGTCGTACGGCGTCTCGCCGGGCTCGATGCCGCCGCCGGGCGGCTCCCACAAGGGGAAGCCGTCGAGCGGGTCCCGCCAGTGCAGCACGAGGACGCGGTCCTGAGGGTCGAGGCAAACCAGCCGGGCGGCGCGACGTGCCACCCGGGGCGCGACGGGGAGCTCGCGGACGTAGTGCAGCATCGGCTCGCCGTGGTCGTCGAGCTTGTGGCGTCCCGACGCCTCGAACCCTTCCCGCTCGTACAGTCGACGGGACCCCGCGTTGGACGTGTGCGTCCACAGCTGGGCCCGTGCGAACCCGCGCCTGGTGGCCTGCCACATGGCCGCCCGCACGCAGCGCCCGGCCAGTCCCGTTCCCCACTGGTCCGGCCGGGTGGCGACCGATGAAATATGCACCAGCCCCGGCACGTTGTGCACGCTGCGGGCATCATCGGCCCGCGCCGGCACAGCAGCAGCCAATGAGAGCAGCTCGTGGCCCTCGGCGACACCCACGGCGAAAGCGCCGGGTCGAGACAGCGCGACGTCAGCCTCAGGCAGCGGTTCAAGGCCAAGCTCGTGCCGGCGCCGGATGGTGGCCTCCCGCCATAACGAGGCAGCGGCCTGCGCGTCAGTCGTAGCGTGGAGCTGTCTGACGACCGGCATGCCTCACCGTACAGCGACGACTAGGAGAGCCAGCGATGATATTCAGGCGGACCAAGACCGAGCTGCCGAGCACTGCGAACGCGTTGCCCGGAAGGCCGGAACGCCGTTTCGAGCTGCCGGCGAAGCACGCAGTCCTCGGCACTCCCCTGGAGGGCGAGCTGCCGAAGGGGCTGCAGGTCGCCGTCTTCGGGCTGGGCTGCTTCTGGGGCGAGGAGAAGACGTTCTGGCAGCTTCCCGGTGTCTGGTCGACCTCCGTCGGCTACGCCGGTGGAGTGACGCCGAACCCGTCGTACGACGAGGTGTGCAGCGGACGGACCGGGCACGCGGAGGTGGTTCGGGTGGTCTTCGACCCCACGAGGGTGTCGTACGCCGACCTGCTCAAGGTGTTCTGGGAGAGCCACGACCCGACCCAGGGAATGCGCCAGGGCAACGACCACGGCAGCCAGTACCGCTCCGTCATCCTCACCACGAGCGAGGAGCAGCAGGCGGAGGCCGTCGCGTCACGGGCGGCGTACCAGGCCGTCATGACCAAGGCGGGCTACGCCGAGATCACCACGTCGATCCTGCCGCTGTCGGAGTACTTCTACGCCGAGGACTACCACCAGCAGTACCTGCACAAGAACCCGTACGGCTACTGCCCTCTCCATGCCACCGGCGTGCGCTTCGAGGCCTGACGCCGCTCCGCCTCTGCCGTGACGGCGCGGAACGACTCGGCGACCGCGCGGACCCATCGCCTCGCGACCACATCGCCCCACCGGCCGCCGATCCCCCAGAGGTCGGTGCCGAGCTCCCCGTCGTAGGTGAGCCGGGTGGCGTCGCCGACCTCCGCCAGGGTGAACGTCTCGACGACGTGCGGCACTGGCCCGCGCACCAGCCGGAAGTCGACGCGCTCCGGCGGCGTGAAGCGAACAGTCTCCACCGTCGTCGCCTTCAGGCGGCCGCGGATCGGCGTGTAGTGCGCGGCCAGCACGAGGTCGGCGCCGCGCTCGAGCACTGTCACCTTCGCCCGCATCGCTTTGGGCTGCCGGACGGCGTACGGCGCTTCGATGACCGCGAAGACCACCTCGCGGGGTGCGGCGATGTCGACGGTGAGGGGCCCGAGCGGGCGGGTCCGACGCCCCACTCCGAGGTCGAGCGGGACCGCCCCGGTGACGAGCCCGAGATATCCGCCGGCGACGGCAGATGCGGCCAGCGCGCCGAGCGCCACTGCTCTCGGGGCGCTCATGCCGACTCTCTTCCGCCAAGATCCGACGGTTGAGTCGCCTGAGCAACCTGTACGTCGGATCCTTGCGGCGGCGGCGACGTCCTCGTCAGCAGAGCGACGCACTCCACGTGGGAGGTCATCGGGAAGAGGTCGAAGGCCCTGAGCGTCCTGAGGGCGTAGCCGTGCTCCGCGAACGTGGCGATGTCACGCGCCAGAGCAGCCGGGTCGCAGGCGACGTAGACGACTCGGAACGGCTCGAGCGCCGCGATCCCCGTGACGACCCGCGAGCGCGCTCCGGTGCGCGGCGGGTCGAGTACGACGACATCCAGCGGCCCTTCGAGCTGGTTCCCACGCAGCGCCGCCTCGACCGGGGCGTGGACGAGCCTGACGTTGGAGGACCCGTGCAGGTTCCGGCGGGCGTCGCGGGCGGCCCGCTGGTTCGACTCGACGCCGTAGACGAGGCCGGTGTCTCCCGCCGCATCGGCGAGGAACGCCGTGAACAGGCCGACTCCGGCATACAGGTCCGCGACGCGCCCACCCGGCACGACGCCCGACATCTGCAGGACGGCCGACACGAGCGCCTCGGCCGCCGCCGGGTGCACCTGCCAGAAGCCTCCGTTGGTGACCCGGAAGCTCCGCCCGCGCACCTGCTCACGCACGTAGGTTCGCCCGCCGATGCGCTTGCCCGTGTCGGCGTCGACGACCCCCGTCAGGTCCAGCCGCGGGAGCCGGGCGCCAGGCTTGGTGACGACGGCGAGCAGCTCCCCGCTCGACGACGCCACGGCCTCGACCCGCGCCGCGTCCCAGGCGTGCCGGGTGAAGTCGTCCAGCGAGCGGTGCGCGATGGGGCAGGGGTCGACGGGGATGACGTCGTGGGACCGATGCCGCCGCAGGCCGAGCCGGTGATCGCTGTCGACGGCGAACTCGACGCGGGTGCGCCATCCCAGTCCGTCCCCATCGTCGACGGCCTCGACGACCACGTCGTACTCGATGCCGGCGAGGCGATGGAGCTGCTCCCGCACGACGCCGGCGAGCAGGTCGCGCTGCGCCCCGAGGCTGACGTGCTGGAAGTCGCAGCCGCCGCAGAGCCCGGGGCCCGACACGGGGCAGCGCCGCTCGACCCGACCCGGAGCCGGTCGCAGGACCTCGACAGCGTCCGCGCGGAGGTAGCGCGACGTCGCCTCGCCCGCGGTGATCCGTGCGCGCACGCGCTCCCCCGGCAGCGTGTGCCGGACGAAGATCACCCGACCCTCGTGCCGGGCGACACAGTGGCCCCCGTGCGCGATCGCCTCGACCTCGACCTCGACGACCCTGCCGACGAGAGCGGTCGACTGCGGGGTGGCCTGGTACCCGGTGGTCATGCATGCATCCTCCGCCACTCGGCGGGCGGGAGAAAAATCGCCTGCCTCGACGCTCCGAGCTATCCGAGCTATCCGAGCAGCGTCGCCGTGAGGGTGTCCCGCAGCCAGTCCTCGTACCGCTTCCGGGGCCAGCGCCAGGTGTCGCGCAGCATCCCGTGGACCTCTGGCGAGGTCAGCGTCCACAAGACCGCCGCCGCTTCGTCCTCCGACATCTCGTCGCGCAGCGGGCCGCGCGCCGCGATCCAGGAGACCACGGCACGCATCGCCGTACGACGCTGCCGCAGCTGGATGTCCGAGCGCAGCTCGGCCACCTCGACGTCCACTGCCGCCGCACCGCGCAACACGTCGTCCATGGGGCGCACGCGTTCCAGCTGCTCGGTCATCCCGGCCGCGAACATCGCCACCTGCCGATGCTGGTCGGTCTCGGCACGGAGGGCCTGCGGGTCAGGCCTGTCGAGCAGGCTGATGTCCTCGTCGTCCCCGCCGATGACGGAGTCGAGGACCTGCTTCAGGATCTCGCGCTTGCTCCCGAACGTCTTGTAGACGCTGTCCGCCGAGACCTCTGCGCGCCGGGCGACGTCCGCGACCGTCGTACCGGGATAGCCCTGCGCGAGGAACAGCTCACCGGCGCTGTTGACGATCCGGCGCCGGGTCTCGGCCGCCTGGGCGTCCCGCAGCGGCGACCGGTAGGGACGTGCTGAGCGCTTGACGAGCCGCACCTTTCATTCTAGTGTTTCTAGATCCAATCTACAGGCCCCCCGAGCCGAGGCTCTGGTCTTGTCCAGCCAGGAGGATGACATGACGACGACGGCCGACTCCCCAGGTACCAGCGTCCCGCACTCCGCGGCGTCAGTGGTGATGCAGCGGATCTTCGACGAAGGTTTCGCCCAGGGGGACGACAGGGTCGTGGACGAGGTCTGCTCGCCCGACCTCGTCGAGCACCAGTTCGGCCTGGCCGGCGCCGGAACTGAGGCGCTCGACCATCTCAGGGCGGCGATCCGGGACGTGCATACCGCCGTGCCGGACATCTCGTTCACCATCGAGGACTCGGTGGAGGCCGGGGACGTCATCTGGCTTCGCGCCCGGGCGCGGGGCACCGCGACCGGGCCGTTCTTCGGCCCCCCGAGCGGGCGACCGGTCGACTTCACCGTGGTCGACGTCGCGCGCGTGGTCGACGGCCGGGTCGTCGAGCACTGGGGCGTCCCGGACCGCTTCGCGATGCTGGCCCAGACCGGCGTCCTCGACCGGCTCTCACCCTAGGGCGCACCGAGCGGCGTACGGTCGCCGCATGAGGAGCGCCCCGACAGAGGGTTCGAGCCGCTTCGTCGCAGGCGCGGCCGCTGTGCCGCGGTTCGCCCGCGGCCCCGTGCTCGCCGCGATGGCGGCGCTCGCTGTCGTGCTGACCGTGGCCAGCAACGGCTACGGCTTCCACCGCGACGAGCTCTACGTCCGGATGCTCCGACCGGGATGGGGCTACGTCGACCAGCCGCCGCTGACGCCGCTGCTCGTCCGCTTCCTGAGCTACCACGTGGCCGACGAGCCGTGGGCTGTGCGCATCCCGGCCACCCTCTCCGCGGTGGCCTCCGTCCTCGTGGTCACGCTCGTCACGCGCGAGCTGGGCGGCGGCCGCGGTGCTCAGGCGCTGTGCGCCTGGTCGTATGCCTTCGCCACCAGCACTCTGCTGTTCGGGCACGTGATGCTCACGTCGTCCCTCGACCTCGTCGTCTGGCCACTCGTCAGCCTCCTGGTCATCCGTGCGGTGCTGCGCGCCGACCCACGGTGGTGGCTGGCCGTCGGGGTCGTGGTCGGACTCAGCACGTACAACAAGCTCCTTGTCGTGATGCTGCTGGCGGCGCTGGCCGGTGGGCTCGCCCTCGTCGGCCCGCGCGCGCTGCTGTGGTCGAGATGGGTGCTCGGCTCCGCATGCCTCGCGTTGTTGATCGGAGCGCCCAACCTGTGGTTCCAGGCGACGCACGAGTGGCCGCAGCTCACCGTGGGTCAGGCGCTCGCCGAGAACAACGCCGCAGAGGTGCGCGTCCTGATGTGGCCGTTCCTCGCGCTCCTGCTCGGACCACCGCTGACGGTGATCTGGGTGGCGGGCCTGGTCGCGCTGTGGCGCCGCGCGGAGTGGCGACCGGTGCGCTTCGTCGCCGTGGCCTTCCCCGTGCTGCTGGTGCTGGTGTTCCTCGCCGGGTCGCAGTTCTACTATCCCTTCGGCTTGCTGACGGTGCTGTTCGCCGCCGGCTGCGTCCCGACCGCTGCCTTCGTGACGCGTTCGAGGACGTGGCTTGTGCTGCTGGTGGCGGGGGTCGCCGTGAACTCGCTGGTGTCCGCGGTCATCGCTCTGCCGCTCATCCCCGTCGGCGACCTGGGCGCGACACCGGTGCCGGACATCAACCAGACGGCCCGCGACTCCGTCGGCTGGCCCCGCTACGTGCGTCAGGTCGCGGCCGTGTACGACGGCCTTCCCGGCCCTGTCGACCGCCGGGTGGTCATCATCACCAGCAACTACGGCGAGGCCGGCGCGATCGACCGCTACGGCCCCGAGCTCGGCCTGCCGCAGGTCTACAGCGGGCAGAACCAGCTGCATTTCCGGGCTCGGCCACCGAGCACCACGAAGGTCGTCGTCTTCGTCGGCGGCCAGCTCCCGACAGCCCGGACGCAGTTTCGCTCGTGCCATGTGATGGCCCGGCTGGACAACCGCCTCGGCGTGGACAACGAGGAGCAGGGCGAGCCAGTCGCGGTCTGCCGTCAGCCCCGCCATCCCTGGGATGTCATCTGGTCTTCCTTGCAGCACTACGACTGAGCCCCCGCACCAGGGTTTCGCGCCGAGCACGCCCGCGAGCACCGACGGGTCTACTTGTCGGAGGGGAACTCCTCACAGCCAGCCCCGCCGGCGGAATCCGACGTACAACGCGGCGGCGATCCCTGCGATGACCACGCAACTCAGGACGAAACCCCACTCTTGCGCGAACCCCGGATACGGCACGTTCTGCCCGAAGTAACCGGTAACGGCCGTGGGCACGGCGATGATCGCCGCCCAGCTGGTGAGCTTCTTCATCACCACGTTGAGCCGGGCGTCCTGCAGGGACAAGTTGGTCTCGAAGATCGTGGTGACGGTGTCGCGAAGCGACTCTGTCTGCTCTGTGGCCCGCAGCACATGGTCGTAGAGGTCGTCGAACCAGGAATCGAGATCGGTGGGCGCGTTGAGGTCGCGGCGGTGCCGAAGGACCGAGTTGACGACCTCCCGCATCGGCAGGACCACCCGGCGCAGCTCGACGAGGTTTCTGCGGATGCGATAGGTACGACGCTGCACCTCTCCGTCCAAGGCGCGCTCGTCGAAGAGACTGTCCTCCAAGGCTTCGATCCTGTCGTCCACTGCCTGGATGGCGTCGAAGTGACCGTCGACGATCAGGTCCAGAAGTCCGTAGACGAGCGCACCAACCCCGAACTTCAGCAGGTCGGAGTTCTCGTCCCATCGGCGCACGACGTCGTTCATGTCGAAGGCGCTGCTGTGGCGTATCGTCACCATCCCGCGCGGGAGAATAAACGCCGATATCCGGGTCGTGGCTAGCGCGGGTTCGTCAACCTCAGCACCGGACGACGGAGCGGCCGACCCTTGGTCGTCGATCTCCCTTGCGCCGGCCTCGGCTGAGGTGGAACGCGTCTCCGCTTCTGCTTCGCTCATCGTGGCGTACGTCGTGAGGAACGTGTACGTCGGATAACGGGTCGCCTTGGCTCTGCCCTCCCGTGCGAAGGCATCCTCCACGACCAACGGGTCCAGCGCGAGCTCCTGGGCCAGATCCTGGAGCCGCGCACCATCGGGATCGAGGATGTCGACCCACACCAGACTGCCGTCCTGCTCCAGACAGTCCGAGATGCGCTCGAAGGGGAAGTTATCCTCCTCCAGGACGCCGTCTCGCCACAGCCTGCTGCGAATGGTCCCGTGTTTGGCGGTCACGTCTCCCAGTGTGCGCCGAAGGTCCCTCGCGGCACTGCACCCGCGTCCTGGCGCGGCTCACGGCGACGAATCGCTCCTACGTGCTGGCGAGTGTGCTGGCACTGCCAGCTGATGTCGGGATGAGGTCAAGGAGATGAGCCAGCTGGAGACCCGAGGCATAGGCGAGCCCCCGATCGATGTGGTCGACGTCAATGAGGTCCACGACGCCTGCCGGAACCCAGCCTTGGCCGTGGTGGAGGTGCAACGCCCGGACCTGCAGTCTCATCCGCTGGATCAGCCAGTCCCTTCGCAGGTCGGGAAGCTCGAACGCCTCCCCCCCGTAGTCACCGACGACGCGAAGTACGCCGTGCGCAGCGACGCGT
>JBBSIF010000081.1:0-12027 GCA_038232255.1 Propionibacteriales bacterium | reverse complement strand
CCTCAACTGGGGTCGGCGCTACTCCTTGTGGGTCTTCAACGTCGGCCTGGCTTGCTGCGCCGTCGAGTTCATCGCCGCCTCGATGGCGCATCACGACTTCATCCGGCTGGGCGTGATCCCGTTCGCCCCCGGCCCTCGTCAGGCGGACCTTATGGTCGTCTCCGGCACCGTCACTGACAAGATGGCTCCTGCTGTGCAGAGGCTCTACGAGCAGATGCCGGAACCCAAGTACGTGATCTCGTTCGGCTCGTGCTCGAACTCGGGCGGACCCTACTGGGACTCGTACTGCGTGACGAAGGGCGTCGACCAGATCATCCCTGTCGACGTCTACGTGCCGGGATGTCCGCCGCGCCCTGAGGCACTCCTCCAAGGGATCGTCAAGCTGCAGGAGAAGATCGCCGGCGAGTCCCGGTCCCATCGTTACGCGCCCGGCGGGGAGGCCGCAGCGCCGGACGCGGGGCAGCGCAGGACTCTCGTCTCCCGACTCACCCGCCCGCTGGTGCGTCCGGACTCCGATCCTCCCTGAGCACGGCTTTCGACGCGGCGGCCGATCGTGCGCCTTGCGGAAAGCGGGCGCCGGACATCCTTCCCTGCCCAGCACGGCAGCGCCATACTCAGGTCTGGAAGCGCCGTCGAGACGTCTGGAGGACGCGATGTCAGGTCAGAACCCGCCACCACCCGGTCAGAGCCCAGAACCGTACGGGAACCAGGGGCCCTACGGCAGCCAACCCGCGTACGGCGGCGGTCAGGGATACGGCGGTCCGGGCCAGCCCGGCTATCCGCAGTTCCCGAGCGGCGCCGGCGAGCCGCCGTCCTTGGGCGCAGGAGGGAGCGGCTCGGCCAAGGGATTCTTCGGAGCCCTCTTCGACTTCAGCTTCGAGCACTTCATCACCCCGATCATCGTCAAGGTGGTCTACATCGTCGCGCTGATCGCGCTTGTCCTGGGCTGGCTGCTCTGGACGATTGTCGTCCTGTCGCGGAATGTGGGTGCCGGTTTCTTGGTACTCATCCTCGGCGCGATCCTGGTGATCCTCTACCTGGCGTTCATCCGGATGACCCTCGAGTTCTACCTGGCGATCGTGCGGATGAGCCAGGACATCCATCGCCGTCCCCTCGGCTGAGGACGGATGACGACGCCCTCAGCCGCATCGTGGCTGCTGCGGCTGGCGGACGCGTACGGCGTGCCGCCTGACCCCGGGTTCGGGCCGCCGACGCTCGACGTGCCGGCCGCTGACTGGGTGCAGGCGCTGCGCACGGCGCGGAACGCCCTCGGCTGCGACTTCTTCGACTTCCTCAGCGCCGTGGACCTGGTCGAGGACGGGTTCGACGTCGTTGCTCACGTCGCGGCGCCACGTCCCGGCGCGGTCGACTCGGTGCTGCTGCGGGCGCGGGTGCCCCGCGAGGCTGCTCGGATCGCCTGTGTGTGTGAGGTGTACGCAGGCGCCGGGTGGCACGAGCGCGAGACCCACGAGATGTTCGGCATCGACATCGTCGGCCACGCCAACCTCGACACCCTGTTGCTGCCGGACGGCTTCGAGGGCCATCCGCTCCGCAAGGACTTCGTGCTGGCGTCGCGGGTCGCGAAGCCGTGGCCAGGAGCCAAGGAGCCGGGGGAGTCCGACGAGACCACCTCGCCCAGTCGGCGTCGAACCCGTCCGCCCGGTGTCCCCGACCCGGCCGCCTGGCCGGCGCCGCCGTCGGACTAGCCCGCCGAACCGGCGTAGCGTCCGCCTGCACGGGCGCAACTGCGCCCACTGCCACGGACGCAGCCCGGCTGGGTGTCGTAGCGTCCCTCCGGACGAGCGCAACTGCGCCCACTGCCACGGACGCAAGCGCCGGGCGGCCGATAGGGTGTGGGAGGTCATGGAGCGACTCGGCACCCGTGCCTGGCAGAGGCTCGCGAGGGTGGAGCTGGTACGGCTGGCCCTGGCGCAGCTCGCACTGACGACGGCGGGAGTGGTGCGCACGTGAGGCTCTCCGGCAGCGGACTCCTCGCCAGTCTGCGCATCACCCTTCAGGCGATGACCCGCAGGTCGGTGACGGCGCGCTACCCCGACACCCTGCCGGCCCTGCCGCCCCGGTCGCGAGGCGTCATCGCGCTCATGGAGGAGAACTGCACCGTGTGCATGCTGTGTGCACGGGAGTGCCCGGCCTGGTGCATCTACATCGACTCGCACACGGAGACGACGGTCCCGGCGAGCCCGGGCGGGCGCGAGCGCAGCCACAACGTCCTCGACCGTTTCGCCATCGACTTCTCGCTGTGCATGTACTGCAGTATCTGCATCGAGGCTTGCCCCTTCGACGCGCTGTTCTGGAGCCCCGAGTTCGAGTACGCCGAGTACGACATCCGCGACCTCACCCATGAGAAGGCAAGGCTGCAGGAGTGGATGTGGACCGCGCCGCCCCCGCCGGCGGTGGACAGCGGAGCTGCGGCGCCGAAGGAGGTGACGGCGGGCGAGAGGGCCGCCGACCGGCAGCCCGCCGCCCCCGCCCCATCAGCGCAAGGATCCGACACTCAGACCGCTCCGTCGACCTAACCGTCGGAACCTTCGCGCGAGGAGAGGCCGAGCTAAGGGTCGACCTGGCGGGCGTCGACCGCGACGGTATCGGGATAGATGAGCCCGCTGCCGGTATTGAGCACCACCACCTCGTCGCCAGCTTCCAGCCAACCGATGTCTCGCAACCGGCGTACGGCGGTGATGGTGGCAGCTCCCTCGGGGCTGAGATAGAGGCCCTCGAGCCGTCCCACCAAGGAGAGGTCTGCCAGGAGCTCCCGGTCGTCGACCGCGATGGCGGTGCCGCCCGTCTCGTAGAGGGCGCGGAGGACCAAGAAGTCACCGAGGGCCTTCGGGACGGAGATGCCGAAGGCGACCGTGCGCGGATCGGTCCACGCCTCCGACTCCGGCTCGCGAGACTCGAAGGCGCGGACGATCGGCGCGCAGCCCGACGACTGCACGCAGACGAATCGCGGGAGCTCCCCGTGCACCCAGCCGAGCGCGCGGATCTCGAGAAGAGCCTTGTGCATGCCGATCAGTCCGACACCGCCACCGGTGGGATAGACGACCACGTCGGGCATCCGCCAACCGAGCTGCTCGACCATCTCCAGGGCCATCGTCTTCTTGCCCTCGATGCGGTACGGCTCCTTCAGGGTGGAAACGTCGAAGACGGGCAGACCCCGGCCGGCGACCTCCTGAGCAAGCCAATGGCCGGCCTGACCGATGTGACCACGCACCAGCGTCAGGTCCGCGCCTGTCACGGCAACCTCGGCACGGGTGATCGGCGGCGCGTCGACGGGCATCGCCACGCTGATGTGCATCGAAGCGCGCGCTGCGTAGGCGGCCCACGCCGCACCAGCGTTGCCGTTGGTGGGCATCGACAGGGCGCGAGCCCCCAGCTCACGGGCGCGCGAGACACCGACCGCGGCACCCCTGGCCTTGAACGACCCCGTGGGCAGCAGACCTTCGTCCTTGAGGAGCAAGCGCTGCATGCCCAGCCGCTCGCCCAGTCGAGGCAGCGTCAACAACGGCGTCATGCCTTCGCCCAGGCTCACCACGGCGGCGGGGCTCCGAACCGGGAGCAGCTCGTGGTACCGCCAGAGATCGGGGGCCCGGTCGGCGAGACCCTCGGGGGTCGTCGTGACGGAGGCCAGGTCGTAGCGGGCCAGCAGCGGGCTGCCGCACTCGCACAGGTTCGTCAAGACGTCGGCGTCGCGCTCACGGTGACAGCGAGGGCACTGGAGGTGGCTGAGGGCGGAGTAGGTCACCGGGACCATTCTTCCCTTCCTTCAGATCAGCTTGCCCCTGGACAGCCAGTCTTCGGCACGGATCTGCCTCAGTACGGCGCGCTGCAGTCGCGGGCGCTGTCTCTTATCAGGGCAAACGACCAGCGTGCGCGCCTGGCTTATGAGGAGGAATCCGTTCCGGCTCAGGGTCCGATCCAGCAGCCAGCGCGACACAAGCCTCGTTGCCTTCGGCGTCGGCGAGCACCCACCACCCGAAGGGCACGTACTCGTCCGTTACCAGGTGGCCGCCGGCCGCGATCGCCGCCGCGACCCGCGCCTCGGCCTGGTCGTACGGCACGTAGACGTCGACGTGGATCCGGTTGCGCTGCGGTCGCGGCGCGTCCAGCTGCGCGAAGTAGAACGCCGGCCCACGTCCACGTGGGTCCATCAGGTCGTCCGGACCGTCGCGCTCGACGTACCCGAGCAGTGCTCGCCAGAACGGAGTCACGTCGGGTCGCACGAGCGCGTCGATGGTGACCTGGACGGTCTGCGCGGCGGACGGGTCGCCAGTCGGGCCCAGCTCGCGCGCCGCCGCCGAGATCTGCCTCGCGAGCTCCAGCTCGGCACCCGCCAGGAACGACCCGGTGGAGAAGTAAGGTGCACGCTCCTCCTGCCACGAACCGCCAGTCCTCGACGCGACGCCCTCGGTGTGGTGGAACTGCGTCGGCGTGATCGGCTCGCTCATCGCTCCTCAGTCACGGGGAGAGTCCTCCCCGATGAGGCCGTCGACCGACTCCCGGATCAGGTCGGCGTGGCCGGTATGGCGCGCGTACTCCTCGGTCATGTCGACCAGGATGCGGCGCAGGCTGGGCGCCTCGGTCCAGCGGGTGCGGACGGCCAGTCGCTCCAGGCCCCCGTCGGCCAGCGCCTCGGCAACCGCGGCACGCGAGCGGGCCACCGCCTCCCTCACAGGGCCATCAGCTGCTCCGGCGTGTCGTCAGCGGCGCTCTGCCACTCCCAGTCGGGCTTGGCGTCCCAGTCCACCCCGTCCCACGGTGACGCGAGGTCGTGCCCGAGCAGTGATCCGGAGAACGAGTCGTCCTCGACCAGCGCCAGGTGCTTGAGCAACCCACCCAGGGTCACCGACGAGGGACCGAGGGTCGCCCGCAGGCCCGCCGCATCCAGTCCTGCGCACTTCCCAGGCGAGAGTCCGTCGGTTGCGGTCCAGCACCCCGAGGAGGTTCTCGACCTCGTTGCCGGCGACGGGGAGGTTCACGGCGCCGTTCGCGTTGTCGTCAGTCATGCGGATGAGGTTACGGCCGGTCGCGGACATTCAGCTGCCGGATTCCAAGGAAGTCGAAAAGCCGACGCGAGCTGGACCGCACGGGTGGTGCTCGGCCGAGAAAGGGCAGGTACGGCGGTCGCCGGCCCTCGCGCTCCGGTCAGTGCAGCCAGCGCGTGACCGCAGCGAGCTCCGCCTCGTCGTACTCGGCGTACAGGTCGATGTCGCTGGTGCGAAGGGCGACGATGGAGGCGACGAGCTCAGGGCCGAGCTGCGACGTCAACGCGTCGTCCGCCTGGAACGCGGCGACCGCCTCGCCCAGGCTGGTCGGCAGCCGTTCGATCCCTCGCTCGGCCAGCGCGTCGTCGCCAAGGGCCGCCGGATCCACGTCGACCGGCGCGGGCAGCTTCGCCGCCTCGATCATCCCGGCCGACCCAGCCACCAGCAGTCCGGCCAGGAGCAGGTACGGGTTGGCGAGCAGGTCGAAGCACTTGACCTCCAGGTTGGCCGCCCGCCCCTCGCTGCCGGTGGAGCCGGTCACCATGCGCAGCGCCGCCTCCCGGTTCTCCAGGCCCCAGCAGAGGTAGACGCCGGCCCAGTGCGACGGGAGCAGCCGAAGATAGCTGACCGGGCTCGGTGCGCCGATGGCGAGCAGAGCGGGCAGCCGTTCCAAGATGCCGGCACCGAAGGCCTCTGCCTCACCGCTCAGCCCGAACGGCCCATCGCCCGACGCCATCAGGTTCTTGCCGTCCCGCCACAGGCTCAGATGGACGTGCCCGCCGTTGCCCACTCCTGGCACGGCGACCTTCGGCGAGTACGACGTCCGGAAGCCGTACCGCCGTCCGACGGCGCGGATCGTCGTACGGGCGAGCACGGACGTGTCGGCCGCCGAGACCGGTGACTGCGGAGCAACGGAGATCTCCAGCTGACCGGCGGCGTACTCCGGATGGAACTGCTCGACGTCGATCCCAGCGGCCAGCAGCGCCTGGAGGACGTCGCGGCAGTAGTCGGCCTGGTCGATCAAGCGCGCCATGCTGTAGCCCGGCCCCCGCACCGCAGCCGCGAACTCGTCACCGTCCGCCGAGGAGACCACCCACTCGATCTCGAAGGCCGTCGACACCTGCACACCTTGACTGGCGAGCTCGTCGGTGACCCGCTGCAGCAGCAGCCTGCCGCATTGCGGGTGAGGCAGGCCGGACTGCTGGTACCGGTCCCCCGGCGCCCAGGCCCAGCCGGGCTGGCTCGACAGGGGGACCACCCGCCGCACGTCCGGGATGATCCGCAGGTCGCCGACCGGCTCGACGCCCGCCCCCGACCCGACGATCCAGTCGTCGGCGCGGAACCGGTCGAAGCTCGTCGAGATACCCACGCCCCAAGCAGCGACGCTCGGCAGCTTGGCCAGGGGAAAGGCCTTCACCCGCGTGATGCCCGAGTTGTCCACGAACGTCGCGGCAACGGCGACGACACCCTGGCCTGCCAGGTCGTCGAGCAGCGCACTCGCTTCCGACGCACGTGACTGGCGCTCCACCAGCTCCATCGACAGCCTTCCTCTCACCCCTTGGACACCAGGCGAGACTCGTGGACAAGGCCACGTCCCGTCGCCAGACTTGAGCCTAGGAGCCGAGCGTCCGGCCGTCGAGCGTCCGACGCGCCGAACTCGTGGGGAGGATTGCCGTGACAACCACCGAGCGGCCGCAGCCGCGACTGCGCCGTGGACTGTCCGTCTGGCAGGCCGTCGGGATCTCCGTCGCCCTGATGGCGCCCAGCATGGCGGCGAACATCAACCCTCAAGGCACTGCCAGTACTTCCGGCACGCCGGCTCCGTCTACGTGTTCACCGGCGCCACCCTCGGCCCCCACGCGGGCGCGGTGGCCGGTCTCGGACTCATCGGCACCTACACGTTCTACGGCCTTGTCACCGCCTCCGCCTCGGGGATCTTCGGGTCCGCGTTCCTCGACCAAATCGGAGTCTGGAACGACCAACCCTGGTGGTCCGGCTTCCTCGTCGGCGCCGTCGGGCTCGGGCTCGCGCTGTACTTCGCCATCGTGCCGGCCCGTCGTTCCACGTCTATCCTGCTGTCCGTCGAGGGGATCACGGTGCTGTTGATCATCGCCGTGGCGGTCATCGTGCTGGTCCGCCTGCTGGCGGGTAACGCGCCTGGCGACGCGTCGTTCACCCTGGACGTCTTCAAGGTCGCCCCGGGCACCCAGTCGTCCGACCTCTTCCTCGGCATCATCTTCGGCCTTCTGTCGTTCGCGGGTTTCGAGGCGGCCGCCACACTCGGCGAGGAGGCCTCCCACCCGAGCCGGGACATCCCGCGAGCGATTCTCGGAACGGCGATCTTCGGCGGGCTCTACTTCACGTTCGTCACCGCCGTCGAGATGATGGGCTTCGGCACGGACTCCAAGGGCGTCGCCGCCTTCACCGACTCGCCCGCATTGATGGGCGACCTCGGCGCGTCCTTCGTCGGCGCATGGGTCGGCGATGTGATCACGCTGGGCGCGGCCATCAGCGCGTTCGCCTGCTGCCTCGCCTGCATCGTCGGCGCCTCACGAATGATCTTCGCCGTCAGCCGCGACCTGACGCCGACCTCGCCGCTCGCCCGCACCGGCTCCAACGACACGCCCGCGGCCGCGGCGGCCCTCGTCACGCTCGTCATCGCCGCGATCGCCGTGCTGTGCGCCGTCGCCTTCGCCGCCAAGCCGTTCGACACGTTCTTCTGGAGCGGCACCATCGGCACGCTGATCCTGCTGGTGGCCTACGTGCTCGCCACCCTCGGGTGCATCAAGCTCGTGTTCCTCGACCGTTTGCTGCCAGTGCCCATGTGGCAGGTGGTCATCCCGCTCGCCGCCCTGGCCATCCTCGGCTACACGATCTACCGCAACGTGTGGCCGTATCCGACCGAAGGACCCGCGCAGTGGTTCCCCGTCGTGGCGTTCGGCTGGCTCGCCTTGATCACCATCGTGGTGCTCGCGGTGCCGTCGGTGCCGCGACGGCTCGCGGCGGGCATGGCCTCGTTCGATCACAGCGTCGACAGCGAGCGGGTGTGACAGGGACGCCGCTGTGAGCGACACCCCGCTTGAGCAGCTGGGCCTGATCGACCATCACTGTCACGGCGTCGTCACCCACGATCTCAGTCGCCAGGAGTTCGAGTCCCTGCTCAACGAGGCGTCCGGCCCGAGCCCACTCGGGACGTCCCTGTTCGACTCGATGCTCGGGCTCGCCGTACGGCGGTGGTGCGCCCCGGTCCTAGGCATCGAACCGTTGGCAGGAGCCGACGAATATCTCGCGCAGCGCTCTGCCCTCGGGGCAGACGAGGTCAACCGGCGGTTCCTCCGTGCCACGTCCACCGACTGGTTCCTCGTCGACACCGGCTACGCGCCGGACGCCGTCACCACACCCGACGATCTCGCAGTTCTGTCCGGGGGACAGGCCCACGAGATCGTCCGGCTGGAGAGCCTCGCCGAGCGGCTGCTGGCCGGCGGGACCGCTGCGCCGAACGTCCCTGAGGGCGTCAGCGAGGCGCTGGCGCAGACGCCGGCGGTGGCGGCCAAGAGCATCGCGGCGTACCGGACCGGACTCGAGCTGACCCCCACCAAGCCGTCGATCGACGACGTCGGGGGCGCGCTCGGCTCGTGCCGTCCCGGCACCGACGGCCGCTACCGGATCGTGGACCCGACGGTCAGCGGCTGGCTGGCCTGGACGGCAATCGAGTCCGGCCTGCCCCTGCAGTTCCATGTGGGGTACGGCGACAGCGACGTCGACCTGCGCCTCGGCGACCCGCTGCTGCTCACGGGCTTCCTGCGCGCCACGCAGGAGCGCGAGGTTCCCGTCCTGCTGCTGCACAACTACCCGTTCCACCGGCAGGCGAGCTATCTCTCCCAGGTCTTCGATCACGTCTTCATGGATCTCGGGCTCGCCACCCACAACACGGGGACTCTCTCGGAGGCAGTCATCCGAGAGGCGCTCGAGCTCGTGCCCTTCGCGAAGATGCTCTACTCCTCCGACGCCTACGGCTTGGCGGAGCTCTATTTCCTCGGGGCGCTGCTGTTCCGGCGCGGGCTCGCGAAGATCTTGGACGCCCTGGTAGCCGCCGGTGAGGCGAGCGCTGCCGACGCTGACCACATCTCGACGCTCATCGGATCCCAGAACGCCCGCCGGATCTACCGCCTCGATCTCTCCTCCACATGACGAAAGGGCGGCAACTCCTGGTTGCCGCCCTTCCGCCGAGCCGTGCTACCCGGCTGAGTCGCAGCCGGGGATCTTGAGGCTGGCGATCCGAGTGATCCAGCCGACGTCGCTGGACTGCTCACTCTTCGCCGTGTAGTACTCGTTGACGTACCACATCGTGCAGTCGTCGACGGGGTCGACGGTCATGTCTGTGTAGTCGCCCCATCTGGAGTTGGTGGTCCGCTGCACGCCGGTCCCGAGGACGATGGTCCCTTCCTTCAGGGTCATCTTCCCGCGTGGGTCGCCGGCTGTCCGCCCGGTGAACCGGATACCGGGGTAGATGTCGGTGCCGTTGACGACGCTGTAGCCCAGCGCCATGTTGCCGCGCCGGTCCTGGGCGATGCTGCCCATCCACCGGTTGATGCCGTCCGCAGGCGCGTAGGTGCCCTGCTGGAAGACCGAGTACCTGCCCTGCGTGTTGCGTCGTACCTCGTACCAGCGCATGCCCGCTGTCTGTGGGCGCGCCTCGACGGTCTGCGTGGCCACGAGAGACTCGTAGCCACCGAAGTTCCGGTAGGCGAGCCGGAAGGTCAGGCGCTGGCGGGTAGCCAGCGTGTCGAGGTACTTGGCGCGAGCGGTGATCCCCGGCTGCGGGAGGCAGTCGCGGGAGTCCGGACGGCACGGGAAGTTCGTGTCGAACGGCTTCACCGGCAGCTGGTCGGCGAGCTCGAGGGAGGCGGTCGCCCGGTTGCTCCACTGCACGCGCAGGTCCCAGACGTTGAGGGCGTCCGACTTGGCGCCGTACACCCAGTTGTCGTCCTGGCTGCCGAGCAGGGGGATGGCCGCGTCGCGAGGGGGTTGGCGATCGCCGTCGATGTCCGCGGGGAGCAGGCCGTCGCCGACGAGGGGCAGCAGCCTGGGCTTGTTCCCGTTGATGAAGAAGCTGATGGCGCGCGCCGACTTGCCCTGGAGCATCCTGGACTTCTCGAGGGCGTAGGCGCCGATCCCGTACTCGCCGTTCGGCCCGAACTCACGGGTGGTGGCCACGTACGAGTTCGACCAGACCCCGTACTTCGGGTAGTCCGGGAAGTTGAACCCGGTCGTGAACGCGTAGCGGTAATAGGCGCCGGTCGCGTCGCCGGTCTTGGAGACCGCGACACAGTTGTAGAACGGCTTCGACGGGTCGCTGAACCCGCTCGTCGTGAACTGGGTAAGGATCCACCGGTTCGCCATCTGGTCGTACAGCACGACCGGGTCGCCGGACGGGTCGGTGCAGTCGGGGATCTTGAAGCCCTGCCAGAGGGCGCCGATCGGCGTCGGTGCGAGCTGGGTCTTCCCGGTCTTGGAGTACACCGCGAAGAGCAGGTTGACCATCTCGACGTACTGCGTCCGCCCGGCCTCCCCGTTGGGGTCGGGCGGGTTCACCTGGAACCCGTACACGGTGCCGTTGTTCTTGTTCGTGATTCCGTCGAAGTTCTGGATCGGGAACGTCGACTGGGCGTCGCTGGACACCTTGGACTGCACGGCGCCATCGCCGGTGAAGCCGTCGAGCGGCGCCGTCTTGATGCCGCGCTCGGGAATCACTTTCGCTGCGCTCCAGGCGCGGTTCTTCGCCTGCTGCGCCAACGTCCGAAGCGGCGCGGACGAATCGTGCGCCACCGCCTGGGTGACGTGCGGCTTCAGCGGCTGCGGCACTGCCGCGGGCGCTGATGTGGATGGTACTGGCGACTGCGCCAACCCCGGTGAGACGGCCCCACCGATGAGCGCTGCAGTTGCCAGCAGAGAGAGAGTTAACGGGCGTCGAGCCCGACGGGTAAGGGGTTTGTTCATGTGAGCCTCCTGAACAGACCTAACCGAGGATGCTCCCTCCCTGTCAAGGCTTTGGCGGCCCTGACGCTCGAGTTTCATCGGGCAATCTCCACGAAGGACGCCCAGATGAAGCGTTTTGTCCAGCGAGAGCAGGGCCGGGTCCCCTCTACCACCGCAGGACGACGACCGCGTCCGGCGCCTCAGCGGTAGTTGGTGAACGGGTCGGGGTGCTCAGTAGGTCGCGGTGACAGCCGGTTGAGCGTGAAGCGGCGCCGTGAGTACGCCGTGAGGTGGTCTGTGACGGCTGTTCCTCGATCTCTTGCGGACTCTGTGCGGACTGCGGGCCGCGTAGGCGAAGCTCGTCGATGTGCTAGCCGGCCTCGGCTTCGTCGGCCCACGCCTGGATCTGCTCGAAAGCGCTCGGCCGAGCGCTTTCGAGGCTGAACAACAGGGCGGTGAGTGCCTCGATCATCCCGGTAGATCATCCAGTGCCGCGGCGTGGACGATCCCGATGGAGATGTCCCAGTAGCCATGCACGATCCGGTTCCGCAGCCGGGACGCGATTCGGTCCTTCCTCGACATAGTGGACCCCGTGACCGGAAACATCGAGGACGACTCGGCTGACGACGGCGAAGACGACACCCTCGACGAGTGACCCCAACGGTTCACGGAAGACGGAGGCCCCTCGGGGCCGGCCATCCCGTCATGCCGCGATCCGAGCGTGGCGTCGGACATCCGCTGCGGGATGATGAGCACTGCGACCGGAGCAAATATTGGTCCAGCATCCCGCGCCCATGCATGTATGGAGGCGCAACGACGACGGCTGCATGCCCGCTCATGCCGATGTCAGGTCGAGGTACGGACCTTTGTCTGGCGCCGATGATCGTGGGGTTGGCCGGCGGCGATCTTGTTCGCGGCGTGATCGGCGTGGAAGAGGGCCTCGTCTAGGAGTCGGCGCACGTGCGCGTCGGCTGCTGCGTAGTAGGCGAACGTGCCTTCGCGTCGGACCGTCACCAGGCCAGCTAGTCGCAACTTGGCGAGATGT
>JBBSIF010000080.1:0-12539 GCA_038232255.1 Propionibacteriales bacterium | reverse complement strand
GAGGCCGATGCGGAGTTCCCGCGCGACGTCTTCAGGCTGCTCGGACAGACCGGGCTGATGTCGCTGCCGTTCGAGGAGGACGACGGGGGAGGCGGCCAGCCGTACGAGGTCTACCTGCAGGTGCTCGAGGAGGTCGCTGCCTCGTGGATGTCGGTCGCCGTGGACATGTCCGTCCATACGCTCTCGGCGTCGGCGACGGCGAAGTTCGGGACGCCTGAGCAGCGCAAGGAGCTGCTGCCCGACATGCTCGGTGGCGATATGCTGGGCGCCTACGCGCTGTCGGAGCCACAGGCGGGGTCCGACGTTTCCGGTATCGCCACCAGGGCGGTGCGCGACGGCGACGACTACGTCGTGACCGGCACCAAGGCCTGGATCAGCCACGGCCCGGACGCCGACTTCTTCCTGCTGTTCGCGCGTACGGCGCCAGACCCCAAGAGCGGCCTGTCGGCCTTCCACGTGCCCGCCGGGCTTACGGGGATGAGCTTCGGCGCTCCGGAAAAGAAGATGGGCATGACCGCCTCGACGACCGCGCAGCTCGTCTTCGACGGTGTGCGGGTGCCGGCGGCGTACCGTCTCGGCGACGAGGGCGACGGAATGCACATCGCCTTGTCTGCTTTGGACTCCGGGCGCCTCGGCATCGCGGCCGCGGCGACGGGCCTGGCGCAGGCGGCCCTCGACCTCGCCGTCGGCTACGCCCAGGAGCGGCGGCAGTTCGGCCGCGCCATCGGGGAGTTCCAGGGCCTGCAGTTCATGCTCGCCGACATGGCTGCGGCCGTCGAGACGTCGCGATCGCAGTACCTGTACGCCGCGCGGCTGCGCGACGCCGGTCGCGGCTTCAGCCGGCAGGCGTCGGTGGCCAAGCTCGTGGCGACGGACGCCGCGATGAGGGTGACCACCGACGCGGTCCAGGTGCTCGGCGGCTACGGCTACACCCGTGACTTCCCGGCGGAGCGCTACATGCGCGAGGCCAAGGTGACGCAGATCTTCGAGGGCACCAACCAGATCCAGCGGATGGTCATCGCCAGGGACCTCCTGCGCGCCCCTCGCCCCTGACCTCCCCTCCTCCTCCTCCGGGTTCCCTCGCGGCAGGCCCGCTCCCGCTCCTCCCGGGTTCCCCTCTCGGCAGGCCCGCTATCCCCCTCCTCCGGGTGGTTCGGCACGCGGCGCGCGGCGGCAACCGCCGGGTGGCGCGCGTCTTGTTCCGAACTAGCCGGAGGTGAGGGCGGCGGCGGCGGCGTCGGGCTTCGGTACGTCGACCAGCGGCCGGTTCGCGTAGTCGGCAGCGGTGTCGAAGATGCCGACCTCCTTGCCGGCCCGCTCGGAGAGGTACCAACGGTGCTCGAGGACCTCGTGGAAGACTTCGGCGGGCTCCAGGTCGGCTCGCCTCTCCGGGGGAACGCTTGCCACGATCGGCAGGAAGATCTCCGTCAGCCACCGATGTGCCACCATCGCGGGGTCCTCAGCCTGCAGGTCGTTGGCGGCCGCGAACGCGTCGAGGTCGTTGAGCAGCCGCCGGGCCTGGTTCTCCTCCACGTCCAGGCCGGTGAGGCCTTGGAGACGCCGCTGGTGATGTCCGGCGTCCACGACCTTGGGTTGGATGCGGACCGTCGAGCCGTCCCAGTCGGTCACGATGTCCAGCTCGTCGACGTCGAAGCCGAGGTCGTTGAGCCGCTCGATGCGCTGCTCGATGCGCCACATCTCGTCGGTCGAGAAGTTCTGCGTGGACGTGAGCTCCGACCAGAGGCTCGCGTAGCGGCCGGGCACGCCGGTGGCGATCTCGTGCGCGTCGATCTCGGCGCTCATCAGCTGCCCGGCCTGCAGGTCGAGGATCTCGGCGAAAAGGTTGCTGACGACGATGTCGAGGTCGTGCGCCCGCTGCCCGTTGCTCAGCTCCTGGTGCAGCTCGCCTGTCTCGG
Source organism: Propionibacteriales bacterium (assembly GCA_038232255.1). Lineage (GTDB taxonomy): Bacteria > Actinomycetota > Actinomycetes > Propionibacteriales > Nocardioidaceae > JAWWPG01. The sequence goes on along the minus strand of JBBSIF010000080.1, from coordinate 10,623 downwards.
CGTCGACCAGATACGCCGCGAAGTCACCGGCCGACCGGCGGAACAGCGTGTTGGACAGGGAGCAGTCGCCCCAGAAGAAGCCGGCCAGGTGCAGCTTGATGAGCAGGACCACCAGCGCGTCGACAAGCTTCGGCATGGTGTCCGGGCGGACACCGCGAGAGAAGAGCTCGCGGTACGGCAGCGAGTGCTCGAGGTGCCGGGTGATGAGCGCCGGCTCGATGGACTCGCCGTTGCTGTCCTCCCGGCCGGTGACGACTCCTACCGGCTCGACGGCGGGAACCCGGATCCTCCGCAGGTCGCGCAGCAGGCGGTACTCGCCCCAGGCGATCTGCTCACGCGTCTCCTTGACGGCGTACACCTGCTCCTTCACCCGCACGAAGCGGACGATGTGGCGCGACAGTCCACGTGGCAGGGCAACGAGGAAGGGCCCGTCCCATTCGTCGAGCGGCTGACCCCACGGCAGAGTCAGCAGCGCCGGCTGTGGCGTCGTCGCCATGATCCGCAGAGCCATGGCACAGAGTGTCCCACGGTCGCGGCTGGCCGATATGGCCCTTCTTGGCAGGCGACATCGATGCGGCCGCGCTAGTCGCGGGACGTCGTACTCGCGGGAACATCCTTCGCGACAAGGCGGTAGCCCATACCGCGAACGGTCTGGATCACCTGTGCGCCGAGCTTCCTGCGCAGGTAGCCGACGTAGACGTCGATGATGTTGCTGGACGGGTCGAAGTCGTAGCCCCAGGCGTGGGACAGCAGCTGCTCGCGCGACAGCACCTGGTCCGGATGGCGCTGGAACAGCCGGTCACGGCCGGACCTGGCCCCGGTTCTCGTCCGTTGCCAGCCATGCCGGCCCCGGACCGGCTACCGCCTGCTCGTCACGAGGATTGCTGAGCACGCATGTGCGCATCGAGAGGCACCCGCAGCCGATGCAGCCGCTGAGCTTGTCCTTGAGCTGCTGCAAGTCCGAGATCTGCCGGTCCAGGCGCGCGGTCCAGGCTCGGGACACCCGCTCCCAGTCGCCCTTCGTGGGCGTGCGTGCTTCGGGAAGCGACGCGAAGGCCTCCCGGATCTCCTCCAGGCTCAAGCCGACTCGCTGTGCCGCCCGGATGAAGGCGACCCGACGCAGCATGTTCCTCGGATAGCGGCGCTGGTTGCCCGTGGTACGAGTGGCGGTGATGAGCCCGACCTGCTCGTAGAACCGCAACGCCGACGTGGCCACGCCCGATCGCGCGGACAGCTCACCGATCGTCAGCTGCAGAGGCAGGCGCGCCATGTCCCCGTCCCAGTGCTCGTAGGTTTCCTTACGTCATGGTTGCGGTGAGCTGCTGCGAGTTCAAGGGACCTTCAAGTGGCGCACATAATGGTGTCGCCCCCGGCTGGCAGACTGCCGCCTATGAGCGTCCAGCACACCGGCACCCACGAGTACGCCGACGACCCGCGCAACGCCGAGATCCTCGTGAGCGTCAACGGTCAGCTCAGGAGGCGTGCCGAGGCCGTGGTCTCGGTGTTCGACAGCGGGTTCTTGCTCGGAGACGGCGTCTGGGAGGGGCTGCGCGTGCATCACGGGCACCCGGCCTTCCTCGACCAGCACCTGGACCGCCTTTACGAGGGTGCCGTCGCCCTCGCCCTCGACATCGGCCGCAGCCGTGAGGATCTGGTCCGTGACGTCTACCGCACGCTGGAGGCCAACGACATGCGAGACGGCGTACACGTCCGACTCATGGTGACCCGAGGCGTCAAGGCCACGCCGTACCAGGACCCCCGAGTCACCACCGGGCCGGCGACGGTGGTGATCATCGCGGAGCACAAGCAGCCGCTGCCGGAGATCGCGGAGTCGGGAATCACGTTGTTCACCGTGCATGTACGGCGTCCCGGCCCCGACATCGTCGACCCGAAGCTCAACACCCACAGCAAGCTGAACGACATCACGGCGTGCATCCAGGCTTGCACGGCCGGTGCCGACGAGGCCCTGATGCTCGACCCGCAGGGGTTCGTGGCCACGTGCAACTCGACGCACTTCTTCATCGTGCGCCGTGGTGAGCTGTGGACCTCGTCGGGCGACTACAACCTGGGTGGCATCACTCGCGCCAACGTGCTGCGGCTGGCCCGCGAGGTAGGGCTGCCGACGTACGAGCGGAACTTCAGTCTCACGGACGTCTACAGCGCCGACGAGGCGTTCGTCACCGGGACCTTCGCCGGACTCGTTCCGGTGCGCTCCGTCGACGGACGCCGCATCGGTGCGGGGGACCGGCCCGTGATGCGACGGCTGCGTGAGCGCTACGCCGAAGCGGTCGAGCACGACGTGTCGGAGCGGGCAGCGGCCAAGGCGCGCGCTGAGTCGTGACGGCAGCGCGACTGGCGGTGTGGTCCGGTCCCCGGAACGTGTCCACGGCGCTGATGCGGGCCTGGGAGAACCGCCCGGACTGCGAGGTGGTCGACGAGCCGCTGTACCCCTGCTATCTCGCGCGGACGGGGATCGACCACCCGGGTCGCGACGAGGTGCTCGCCGTCGGTGAGACCGACTGGCGCGTGGTCGTCGAGCGGCTGCTTGCCCCAGCGCCCGAGGGCGTGGCCGTCGTCTACCAGAAGCACATGGCGCACCACCTGGTGCCCGAGATCGGTCACGGCTGGCTGTCCGAGCTCACCAACGTGTTGCTCATCAGGGATCCTCGCGAGGTGGTGGCAAGCTACATCGAGAGCCGGAGCAGCGTGCACGCCGACGACATCGGCCTTCGACAGCAGCTGAGCCTGTACGACGAGCTGACCGCCAGGGGAGCGACGCCGCCCGTCGTGGACGCCGGCGACTTCCTGCGTGACCCGGAGCGCTACCTCCGATGGATGTGTGACCTGGTGGGAGTCGGGTTCACTGACGCCATGCTGCACTGGCCGCCGGGACCACGCGAGAGCGACGGGGTCTGGGCTCGGTACTGGTACGCGTCCGTCTGGAGGTCGACGGGCTTCGCGCCGTACCACCCACGGACGGTCCATCTCGAGGGCGACGCCGCACGGGTCGCCGCCGAGTGCCTTTCCTCCTACGAACGGCTGTTCGCCCATCGCCTGCAGGGATAGCCCAAGTCGTCCCGGACCACGCCTCACTGATCTCGGCCAGCGTTGGCTACTGTCAGCAGCGTGCTACCGCCACGGCAGAACCCCGCCGGCGGGCCTGCTGCACCGGGGGCGGTCGCGCTCGTGACCGGTGCCGGGCGGGGCATCGGGCGCGCCGTCGCCGAGACGCTCAGCGGGAACGGCCTGCGCGTCGCGCTGTCCGCCCGCAGTCGCGACCAGCTCGACGAGACGGCAGCGGCATGTGCGGGTCCCAGCCTCGTCCTGCCGATGGACATCACCGAGCCGGAGGCGCCGGGCCTCCTGGTGGCGGAGGTGGCGCGGAGCTGGGGGCCGGTCGAGGTGCTGGTCGCCAACGCCGGCGCCGGGTCGTCGGCTCGCCTCGACAAGACGACCGACGACGAGTGGCAGCGGATGCTGGACGTCAACCTGACGGCGCCGTTCCGTTGCATCCGCGCGGTGGTGCCGCAGATGCGGGCGGCCGGAGCGGGGCGGATCGTCGTCGTGGCCTCGGTCGCCGCGAAGGTCGGCGAGCCGTACATCGCCGCCTACACAGCAAGCAAGCACGGCGTCCTCGGCCTGGTCAGGTCCGCCGCGAGGGAGCTCGCTCGCACCGGGGTCACCGTCAACGCGGTCTGTCCCGGGTACGTCGACACGCCGATGACCGCCGCCGCCGTGCAGGGCATCGTGGCGTCGACGGGCCGCAGCGAGACCGAGGCTCGCGAGATCCTCGCCGGCAAGCAGCCGACGGGGCGACTGGTGACAGCACAGGAGGTGGCGGACGCGGTGTGGATGTGCGTCGCGAACGCCTCGGTGACCGGGCAGGGCGTCAACGTCGACGGAGGAGCCGTGCAGTCATGAGTGTGCAGCGCGTCAACCCGCCGTCGCTGGCTCCGGCGCGTGGCTTCACGCACGCCGTCGTCGCACACGGCCCGACGGTGTTCCTGGCAGGCCAGACCGCGCTGGACGGAACCGGTCGGATCGTCGACGGCAACGTGGCGGCGCAGTTCGAGCAGGCCCTGGGCAACCTGCTCGTGGCCTTGCGTGCAGCGGGCGGTCGACCCGAGCAGCTGGTCACCCTCACCGTCTACGCGGTCGACCTCGAGGACTACCAGGCGCACGCCGGCGAGATCGGCCGGGTCTGGCGCAGGCTGGTCGGGAGCACCTATCCCGCCATGGCGGCAGTGGGCGTTGTACGGCTCTGGAACCTGGAGGCACGTGTCGAGGTGCAGGGCACGGCAGTTCTTGATCCTCGCGGCTGATCACTGGTCGAGCCGCGCGTCGCCTGAACGCCAGTCTGCCGCCCTTGGGGATAACGTGGAGAGCTATCGAGACCAGGAGACGTTTTCGCATGCAGCTGACCGCGTCGGCACACGTGGACACCTTCTGCCGTGACAACCTGCCATCCCAGGATGCCTGGCCGGAGTTCCTCTTCGACCTGCCGGAGCTGCACTATCCCGAGCGGCTGAACTGCGGAACCGAGCTCCTCGACATCCCGGCGTCGCGCCTTGGTCTGGACCGGCCCTGCCTGCTCTCGCCCGGCACCGACCCGTGGACGTACGGCGACCTCCTGGCGCGGGCCAACCAGGTCGCCCGGGTGCTTGTCGAGGAGCTGGGCCTGGTGCCCGGCAACCGGGTGCTGTTGCGCGGGCCGAACAACCCCTGGCTCGTGGCGTGCTGGTTCGGCGTGCTCAAGGCGGGTGGGGTGGTGGTCACGACGATGCCGCTGCTGCGCCGGGGAGAGCTGAGCACGGTCCACGAGATCGCGCGCATCGACGTGGCGCTGTGCGACTCTCGCTTCACCGACGACCTTCGCGCAGCGGACCTCGGCGACGCGCCGATCGTGGAGTACGGCGGCGTCGACCCCACGGACCTGGTGGGCCGCTGCACGTCGTACGACGGCATCTTCGAGGACGTCGACACGGCGGCCGACGACGTCGCCCTGCTGGCGTTCACGTCGGGGACCACTGGCCGGCCGAAGGCGACCATGCACTTCCACCGTGACCTGCTGGCGAACGCCGACACCTTCTCGCGGCATGTGCTGCGTCCGACGGCCGACGACGTGTTCACCGGGACACCGCCCCTCGCCTTCACGTTCGGGCTGGGTGGGCTGGTGGTGTTCCCGCTGCGGGTGGGAGCCGCGACCCTGCTGATCGAGAAGGCGACGCCGGGAGAGCTGGCGGCCCTCATCGAGTCCAACGCGGTCACGATCTGCTTCACCGCGCCGACCGCCTACCGGGCGATGCTGAGCGGGGGCCATGCTCGCCGGCTCGGGTCGCTGCGGCGGGCGGTGTCCGCGGGCGAACACCTGCCGAGCAGCACGTGGCAGCAGTTCAAGGACGCCACCGGGGTCTCGATCATCGACGGCATCGGCTCGACCGAGCTGCTGCACATCTTCATCGCGTCTGCCGACGACGACATCCGGCCGGGCTCGACGGGCCGACCGGTGCCGGGGTTCGTGGCGGCGGTCGTCGACCGGGAGGGCGTCGCGCTGCCCGCCGGGGAGGTCGGGCGGCTCGCCGTCATGGGCCCGACGGGCTGCCGGTACCTCGCGGACGCGAGCCAGTCGGCGTACGTGCAGCACGGCTGGAACATCACCGGGGACACCTTCCTTCGTGACGAGGACGGCTACTTCTGGTACCAGGCGCGCAGCGACGACATGATCATCTCCTCCGGTTACAACATCGCGGGCCCCGAGGTGGAGGAGGCGCTGCTCGCGCATCCCGCGGTGAGCGAGTGCGCCGTCGTGGGAGTGCCGGACGAGGCCCGCGGGTCGGTCGTGAAGGCGGTCGTGGTCGCCGCTGACGGGTACGACGTCGGCGAGCTGCTGGCTCTGGAGCTGCAGGACTTCGTCAAGCGGCAGATCGCGCCGTACAAGTACCCGCGGGTCGTCGAGTTCGCGACCGAGCTGCCGCGCACCAGCACCGGCAAGCTGCAGCGGTTCCGCCTGCGCACCGACGCCCGGAACTCGACCTAGCGTCCGTGTGGGTGTGCGCTATCGCGCTCGGCTGGGCGGACGTTGCGGAGTAGGCGGCGCGGCGGTGTTGTTGCGTCCGTGTGGGTGTGCGCTATCGCGCTCGGCTGCGCGGACGTTGCGGAGTAGGCGGCGCGGCGGAGTCGTTGCGTCCGTGCGGGTGTGCGCTATCGCGCTCGGCTGGGTGGACGTTGCGGAGTCGGCGGCGCGGACGGCCGCGGCGCCCAGAGGCTAGCGGTAGAGGTCGCGGGCGATGATCGAGCGCTGCACCTCCGACGCGCCCTCGTAGATGCGCGGCGCCCGGACCTCGCGGTAGAGGTGCTCGAGCAGGTGGCCGCGCTGCAGCCCCTGAGCGCCGTGGATCTGGATGGCGGCATCCACGACCCACTGAGCTGTCTCCGTGGCAAAGAGCTTCCCCATCGCTGACGTGCTCGACACACCTGGCCGTCCTGCGTCGTACGCCGCCCCGGCCCGGTAGACCAGCAGCCGCGCCGCCTCGATCCGCGTCGCCATCTCGGCGAGCGTGTGCGCCACCGCCTGCATCTCGCGCAACGGCGCTCCGAAGGCCTCGCGGCTCGCCGCGTGCTCCCGCGCGGCGTCGATGGCCGCCTGCGCCATCCCCACCGCGAAGGCGCCGACGCTCGGGCGGAACAGGTCCAGCGTCCGCATCGCGACGCCGAAGCCGCGATCCACCTCGCCGAGGACCTCGCTCGCCTCGACCCGTACCCCGTCGAGCACCAAGCTGCCGATCGGGTGGGGCGACAGCATCTGCAGGTGCTCCCCCGACAAGCCGGACCGGTCGCCGGGTACGACGAAACCCGTGACCCCTCGCGAACCGGCCCCGGGGCAGGTCCGGGCGAAGATCGTATAGACGTCTGCCTCGGGGGCGTTCGAGATCCAGAGCTTCTCGCCCGTGAGGCGCCAGCCGCCGCCCGAGTCAGGCTCTGCCTGCAGCGTCAGCGCCCCGGCGTCGGACCCTGCGGCGGCCTCGCTCAGCGCGAAGGCGGCAATCGCGTCGCCGTGAGCCACCGCCGGCACCCACCGTTCCAGCTGCTCTTGCGTGCCCGCCTGCACGACGGGGTACGTGCCGAGCCCCTGCAGGGCAAGGGCGGTCTCCGCCTCCGTCGACACAGTCGCGAGCGCCTCCCGCAGCAGGCACAGGTCGAGCGCCGCCGCCTGTCGGGTGCCGCTGGTCGCCGCGACGCCGGGAAACAGCCGCGTCAGCAGCCCGAGGTCCCCGAGCTCCTTGACCAGCGCACGGTTGACGGTGCCCTCCTGCCCGCGCGCGACGACGGGAAGCAGCCTCGCTCGGGCGACCTGACGCACCCAGGCGGCGTACTCGCGTTGCTCGTCGCTCAGCTCGAAGGCGTGGTGCGGCACGTCACCGCCCTGTCCACTGCGGAGGCCGCTTGCCGGTGAAGGCGGCGTGGAACTCGCGGTAGTCGTCCCCCTTCATCAGCAGCGCCTGCGTCATCGCCTCGAGCTCCACGGCGCCGGAAAGGCTCATGTCCTGCTCGCGCGCCAGCAGGCGCTTGGTCGCCGAGTAGCCCTGCCAGGGCCCGCTGGCCAGTCGGGTGGCGAGCGCCTGCGCCGCCGCGTCGACCTCATCATCCTCGACGAGATCGCTCACCAGTCCCCAGGCCTCTGCCCGTACGGCGCTCAGCGGGTCGCCGAGCATCAGCAGCGCCGTCGCCCGCCCGAGACCCACCAGCCGCGGCAGCAGGTAGGCGGCGCCCATGTCGGCCCCGGCCAGGCCCACCTTCGTGAAGAGGAACGCGAACGACGCGGAGCGGGCCATCACCCGGAAGTCGCTCGCGAGGGCCAGCACGGATCCGGCGCCGGCGGCGGTGCCCTGGATGGCCGCGATGACCGGGCACGGCGACTCGCGGATGGCGCGCACCACCTCCCCGGTCATCGTGGTGAAGGACAGCAGCTCGTCGGGCCGCATGGCGAGCGTCGCGCCGATGATCTCGTGGACGTCGCCGCCGGAGCAGAACGCCCGGCCCTCACCGCGGAGGATGACGACCCGGGTGTCGTCACGGTGCGGGAGCTCCGCGAAGAAGTCCCGCAGGTCGGCGTACGACGTGAAGGTCAGCGCGTTGAGCCTGTCGGGGCGCGTGAACGAGACGGTGGCGACGCCGTCGGCGCGCTCCACCCGGAAGTGCTCCCACTCCCGGGTGAACGGCGCGGACCCGCGAAAGGGGCTCATGCCCATATCCTCGCAGCAGGAGCGCGGCGAAAGGAGGCAGCCAGATGCGGATCGCCGTCGTCGGGGGTGGCCCCGGAGGCCTCTACTTCGCCGCCCTCGCCAAGCAGCTGGACCCCGGCCACGAGATCACCGTCTGGGAGCGCAACGCGCCGGACGACACCTTCGGCTTCGGCGTCGTCTTCTCCGACGAGACGCTCGGCGGCATCGAGCACGCGGACCCGGTGGTCCACGCGGCGATGGAGGCGGAGTTTGCCCGGTGGGACGACATCGACGTCCACTACCGAGGGGAGGTCGTGACGAGCGGCGGCCACGGCTTCGCCGCTCTGAGCCGGGCCCGGCTGCTGGAGGTCCTGCAGGGCCGCTGCCGCGACCTCGGCGTCACGCTGGCCTTCCTCACGCCGGCGCCGGACGTCGAGGAGCTGTCGCGCACCCACGACCTCGTCGTCGCCTCGGACGGCCTCAACTCCGGAGTCCGGGGGCGGTACGCCGCCAGCTTCCACCCCACGTTGGAGCGGCGCCGCTGCCGCTACATGTGGCTCGGCACCAGCAAGGTCTTCGACGCGTTCACCTTCGACGTGCGGCAGACGCCGTACGGCGTGATGCAGATGCACGGCTACCCGTACGACGTGAAGGGCAGCACGTTCATCGTCGAGATGCATGACGCCGTGTGGGAGCGAGCCGGCTTCCGCGCGCTCGCCGAGTCGTTCGCCGCGGACCCGGAGTCCGCGCGACCCGGCACGTCGGACGAGTGCTCGATCGCGCGGATCCGGGAGCTCTTCGGCGACGTCCTCGACGCTCACGAGGTGCTCGCGAACAACTCGCGCTGGATCGACTTCACCACGGTGCGCAACGAGTGCTGGCGGGCCGGCAACGTCGTACTGCTGGGCGATGCCGCGCACACCGCGCACTTCTCCATCGGCTCCGGAACCAAGCTCGCGATGGAGGATGCGCTGGCACTCGCTGCGTGCCTGCACGAGGGTCCGACCGACGCCGCCGACTTCCTCCCGGGTGCGTTGGTCGCCTACGAGGCAGAGCGGGCGCCCGTGGTGCTGGCGACGCAGCGGGCGGCTCAGGCCAGTCTCGAGTGGTTCGAGAACCTGGGGCAGTATCTCGCCCAGGAGCCGATGCAGTTCGCCTTCAACATCATGACGCGCAGCCGCCGCGTCACCTACGACAACCTCAGGGTGCGAGATCACGAGTTCGTGGCCGAGGCGGACCGCTGGTTCGCCGACCTGGTGCGACGGCAGGGCAACGGGCCGGGCGACGTGCGTCCACCGATGTTCCAGCCGTTTCGCCTTCGTGGGTTGACCCTCGCCAACCGGGTCATCGTGTCCGCCATGGACATGTACGTGTCCACGGACGGCGTCGTCGGCGACTTCCACTTCGTGCACCTCGCGGGCAAGGCGCTCGGCGGTGCCGGTCTGGTGATGACCGAGATGGTGTGCGTCTCGCCCGAAGGGCGCATCACTCCAGGCTGTGCCGGTCTGTACGACGACCGGCAGGTGGAGGCGTTCCGGCGTATCACCGACTTCGTGCACGAGCAGTCGTCGGCGGCCATCGGGGTGCAGCTCGGGCACTCCGGCCGCAAGGGCTCCACCCGGCTTATCTGGGACGGCATGGACCTGCCCCTGGACGAGGGCAACTGGGAGGTCGTGGCGCCGTCGCCCCTTCCCTACAAGGCCGGCGTCAACCAGGTGCCACGTGAGCTGACCCCGTACGACATGGCGGAGATCACCGGTCAGTTCGTCGCTGCGGCGAGGCGGGCGGAGGCTGCAGGCTTCGACCTTCTCGAGCTGCACTGCGCTCACGGGTACCTGCTGTCCAGCTTCATCTCGCCGGTGACGAACCGGCGGACCGACGAGTACGGTGGCTCGTTGGCGAACCGGCTGCGCTATCCCCTCGAGGTGTTCGGCGCCCTCCGTGACGTGTGGCCGCAGGAGAAGCCGATGACCGTCAGGATCTCCGCGACCGACTGGGTGGACGGCGGTATCGGCGTTGCCGACGCCATCGAGGTCGCCCGGGCGTTCGCCGGCGCCGGCGCAGATGCGATCGACGTCTCGGCGGGGCAGGTCACCCCGGACGAGCGGCCTGCCTACGGCCGGTCGTTCCAGACGCCGTTCGCCGACGCGATCCGCAACCAGGTCGGCATCGCCACGATCGCCGTCGGCGCGATCTCGTCGTACGACGACGTGAACTCGCTCATCCTCGCGGGCCGTGCCGACCTGTGCGCCCTGGCCCGCGCGCACCTCTACGACCCGAGCTGGACGCTGCACGCGGCGGTCGAGCAGGGGTACGACGGTCCCGGGGCGACGTGGCCGCTGCCGTGGCGGTCGGGACGGCGCCGGCCGCCCAGCGGTCGCACCGACGGCCCGAAGCCGCG
>JBBSIF010000079.1:0-12560 GCA_038232255.1 Propionibacteriales bacterium | reverse complement strand
GCGGCGCTGCCGGAGGAGCCCGACGACCAGATCGTCGACCGGGTGCTCACCGAGGCGTCCTCCCGGGCCGGCACCTACCTGCACACCGACGCCCAGCTCGAGCGGCTCGAGCTGCTCGTCGCCGACATGCTGAAGGCCAGCGAGGGCGGCAGCAACCGACAGCTGCTGGTGAGCCGCCAGCTGCTCAAGGCCAGCACGAACGTCGCCATGCTCTGGTCGTGGCTCGACGGACACGGCCCGGACGGCCTGCTCGTGGACGCCGACATGCGATGGCGGGTCCTGACCCAGCTGTGCGCGCTCGGCGTCGCCGGACGCGACGAGATCCGCGCCGAGCGGGAGGCCGACCCGTCCTCCCAGGGAGCCGTCGCCGCACTGCGCTGCCGCGCGGCCGTGCCGACGATCGAGGGCAAGGCCGATACCTGGGCGACGATCGCGAGCGACACGAAGATCAACAACTACGACCTGTACGCCCTGTGCGGCTCCTTCTTCCGGGCGTCGCAGCAGGAGGTGACCCGGCCGTACGTCGCCCGCTACTTCACCGACCTACCGGCGACAGCGCGGTTCCGCAGCGGCTGGGTGGTCGAGCTGTCGTGCCGGGCGAGCTTTCCACGCTTCGCCGTCACCGAGGAGACCGTCCACCTCGCCGAGGCGACGCTGGCGAACGACGATGGGGAGCCGTTCGCCCGCCGCGCCATCAGCGACGGGACCGACGATCTGCGACGCGTGCTGGCGAGTCGGGCAGCTTTCGCGGCACGCTGACCCGTCCCGCGGCAGCGGCTGAGGTCGGCCTTGCTGCCAGCGGCGCCGCGAGGCGGCTGGTCGAGGGTCTCGAGGGGAGAACGACCAACTTCGGCGACCGAAAGGGGACGGCGGCGTCGATCCCGACGGCGAGCGCCAGCACCGCCCCCCCGATCATGAAGCCCGCCACCAGGTCGCTGAACCAGTGCCACCGCAGCAGCAGCGACGTCGTCAGCATGACGACCGACAGCACGACGACCGTCGCGGCCAGCACCTTGCGCACCTGGTCGGCGACCCGTCCGTAGTGCGTGATCAGGTGGTAGCACAGGCCGTAGACGACGAGGATGTTCGCCGTGTGACCGCTCGGGTACATGTCGCCGTTGGAGAAGAACGACTCCCCCGTCAGCGGCTGCCCCCGCGACATCGCCAGCTTGGCGATCAGCACGAGCAGGTTCACGACGAAGATTCCCGCGAGACCGAGCAGCGCCGGCCGCCAGGTCCGGTGACGCCAGGCCGTGACCGCGACCACGCCGGCGAGGATCGGCAGGCACACCGCTCGCTGGCCGACTCGGTCGACGACGTGCAGCACCGGCCAGAACGAGTGCACGTGGAAGTTGCGGTTCAGGGCGAAGTCGAGCTTGATGAACGGGCTCCAGTGCACGACGAGCAGGGTGTACCCGACGAACGACGCGAGCAGCACCGCGGCCAGGGTGAGGGGCCGGCGGATGGGACGGGTCGATCGCCTGGTCCGACGGGGACGGACCGGCGAGGGGGCTGCCGTGCGGGTGGAGCTCATCGTCAGGTCAATCTACCCAATGCCACCCTCCGCAACCGGCCCCCTGGAGGGTCGTGCCGTCGGGGTAACCTGCGGGAGTGACCGACCCGACGCGTCCGGGACCGACGACCCGGCGCATGGTTCACGAGGTGGTCGGAGGCCGGGTGACGCGGCGTCCCGACCGGGTGATCACCGAGGAGCCCCTCGAGATCCGCCTGGGCTGGCCGGGCGAGGCACCGCAGCGGGTGGCGGTCACGATGCGGACCCCGGGCGCAGACTTCGAGCTGGCCGCCGGGTTCCTCATGAGCGAAGGCGTCGTGCCGCCGGGAACGCCGCCACGAACCCTCACCTACTGCTTGGACAGCACCCTCACCCGGGAGCAGCGTTACAACGTGGTCACGGCCCAGCTGGACCGGCCGCCCCTGCGGCGCCCGGCCGCTCGCTTCACCACGGTCTCGTCAGCATGCGGGGTGTGCGGGACGCAGAGCCTCGACGACGTGTTCGCGCCGGGCAGCGAGGCGTTGGCATGCAGCGACCCCGTCGACCCTCTCGTGCTCGGCGACCTCCCCGACGCCCTGCGGTCGTCCCAGCCCGCCTTCACCAAGACCGGTGCCGTGCACGCGGCCGGCGTCTTCGACTACGCCGGATCGCTGCGGGTGGCCCGCGAGGACATCGGCCGGCACAACGCCGTGGACAAGGTCCTCGGCGCCCGCCTGCTCGGCACGGCGTCGTACGACGAGCACTCCGTCCTCTGCGTCAGCGGCCGCGTGGGCTTCGACGTCATCACGAAGGCGGTGGCCGGGCGGCTGTCCGTCGTGCTCGGCGTCGGTGGCCCCTCGAGCCTCGCCGTGCAGCTCGCCGACCGTGCCGGCGTCACGCTCTGCGGTTTCGCTCGAGGCGGCAGGTACGTCGTCTACACCCACGCCTCACGGCTCGGCGGCGGCTGAGCCGCGGCCGCGGCGTGTGAGCCGCCGAACTGTCGGGGGTCCCTCCTAGGTTGAGGTCATGCGCCTCCTGCATACCTCCGACTGGCACCTCGGGCGGTCCTTCCACCGGGTCGGGCTGCTTGACGCGCAGGCGGCGTTCGTGGACCACCTCGTCGAGACCGTACGAGCCGAGCGCGTCGACGTCGTCGTCGTCAGCGGCGACGTCTACGACCGCGCCCTTCCGCCGGTCGACGCCGTCGAGCTCGCCGGGTCGGCGCTGAGCCGCCTGCTCGGCTGCGGCGTCCGCGTCGTGGTCACGAGCGGGAACCACGACTCGGCGTCACGCCTCGGGTTCGCCGCGAGACTGATCGACGCCGCGGGCATCCATCTGCGCACCGATCCAGCAGGAGTGGGCTGCCCGGTCCTCATCGGGGACGGCCACGGCGACGTCGCGTTCTACGGACTGCCCTATCTCGAGCCCGACCTGGTGTGCACCGGCTGGGAAGTGCCCCGGCGCAGCCATCAGGCGGTGCTGGACGAGGCGATGCGGCGGGTGCGCGCCGACCTTGGCACGCGCCGTCCCGGCACTCGTTCGGTCGTGCTGGCGCACGCCTTCGTCACTGGAGCGGTCCGCAGCGACAGCGAGCGCGACATCAGCGTCGGCGGCGTGCAGAGCGTCGGGCGGGAGACCTTCGACGGGGTCGACTACACCGCGCTGGGGCATCTGCACGGCCGGCACACGCTCACCCCGGCGCTGCGCTACAGCGGATCGCCGATCGCGTACTCGTTCTCCGAGCGGCACCACCTGAAGGGCTCGTGGCTCGTCGATCTCGGTGCTCACGGCCTGCAGCGCGCCGAGTTCGTGCCGGCGCCGGTGCCGCGGTCGCTGGCGACCATCAGGGGCACTCTCGACGCCCTGCTCCGCGACCGCACCCATGCCGGTGCGGAGCAGTCCTGGGTGCAGGCGACGGTGACCGACGCTCGACGACCGCGCGGAGCGATGGAGATGCTCCGTCAGCGGTTCCGTCACCTGCTCGTCCTATCGTTCGAGCCGGCCGGAGCTCTCGATCCCCAGGCCGTCGAGCAGCGGCGCTACGCCCGCGGGCGCACCGACGCGCAGAGTGTTGCCGACTTCTACGCCGAGGTCGCCGGGCGTCCGATCGAGGACGCCGAGGCCGCGCTCGTCCAGCTCGGCTGCGACGCCTGCCGGATCAGCGAGGGTGCCGCGTCGTGAGGGTGCATTCCCTGGAGATGACCGCTTTCGGACCCTTCGCCGGCACGGAGGTCATCGACTTCGAGCCGCTCAACAACGCCGGGGTCTTCCTGCTGACCGGACCGACCGGCGCCGGCAAGACGAGCATCCTCGACGCGATCTGCTTCGGCCTGTTCGGCCAGGTGCCCGGCGTGCGTGACAAGGCGAAGAACTACCGCAGCCATCACGCCCCCGACGGCCGCGCTCCGCGGATCGTCCTCGAGGTGACGCTGCAAGGCCGCCGCTTCCGCATCACTCGCCAGCCGTCCTGGGAGCGCCCGTCGCGACGAGCGAGATCGGGCTACGTCGAGGAGAAAGCCCGGGCCGGCATCGAGGAGCTCGTCGGTGGGCGCTGGGTGGCGAGGTCGTCTCGAGCGGACGAGGTCGGTCACCTGGTCACCGGTCTCGTCGGTCTCAACCGTGACCAGTTCTGCCAGGTGGTGCTGCTGGCGCAGGGCGAGTTCCAGACCTTCCTGCGCGCCGGTGGCCGGGACCGCCAGCGGCTCCTGGAGTCCCTGTTCGGAACGCAGCGCTTCCAGGCGGTCGAGCGGTGGCTCGTCGAGCACCGCAGAGAGCAGTCCCGGCGCTTCCAGGAGCAGGCTGACGCATTGGACACGCTCGCCGCCCGGCTGCTCGAGGTCTGTACGCCGCTCGCGGCGGAGGAACAGTTCGGCATCCCCGAGACCGTCAGTGGCTGTGCTGAGCTCCTGAGCGAGGCTCAGCGCCTGCTCGCCTCCGGGGAGGAGGCCGTGGAGGAGGCCGCGGAGCGCCTGGACGCCGCCCTCACGGCCGGCAAGCATGCGCAGCACGCGTACGACGAGGCCCGCGCCTGTGCCGACCTGCGACGCCGGCACGTGGTGGCGCTGCGGCGTTCCGACGAGCTGACGGCGGCCGCGGACCTCGTCGCGACCCGGGAGGAGCGGGTGCGACGCAGCCGGTCCGCAGACGCCCTGCTGCCGGTCGTGCAACACGCCGCTGAAGCCGACGCTGCCGTCTGCCGGGCCGTCCAGGCGGTCACCGGTGTCCTCAGCCGGGACGCCGCGAGCGAGCGACTCCGGCTGGACACGACCGCGCCGGTGCCGACTCCCGCCGAGGTCGCCCGGGTGCTCGCCGGACTCCTAGACCGGACCGCCCGGCTCGCCGAGCTCCGCACCGTCGAGCAGGAGTGTGACGCTCTGGCCCGCCTGATCGAGACCGACTCCCGAGAGCGCACGATCCTGGTCGCTCGCCGCGACCTCCTCGACAGCCAGCGGCGCGCTCATCCTGGGCGGATCACCGTGCTCCTCGCGCAGCTGTCCACCGAAGTCGCCGCCGTGGACCGTGGCGCCGACATCGAGGACCGCCTGGCAAGGGCACGGAGCACCTTGTCCGCCGCCCATCAGGTCGAGGCGCTGGACGCCCAGCGCAGCGAGCTCGAGGGCCGCCGGCGCGCCGCTCTTAGCAGAGTCCTGGCGGCGACGGAGCGATGGCTCGATGCCAAGGAGCGGCTGCTCGCAGGCGTCGCCGCCGAGCTCGCCGGGCGCCTGCGCGACGGCGAGACATGTCCGGTCTGCGGAAGCCCGAGCCACCCCTTCCCGGCGGAGGTCACGGACAGCCACGTCGGCACGCAGCAGGAGGCGGAGCTCTACACGCATGTCACCGCGACGCGCGAGGCTCTCGCCGACCTCGACAGGCGGATCGAGGCCGGCTGGGCGGCGCGCGCCAAGGCGTCGACGAGCTCCAACGCACTGACGGTCGCGCACGCGCAGCGGGTCCTCGACGACACACTCGCCGACCAGGCTGCCGCCGCCACCGCCGCCGGCCGGAAGGCCGATCTCGCGGCTGAGCTGCGCCGCATCGAGGCCGAGGCGCACGAGCAGCAGGCGGAGCTCGACTCGCTGACGCAGGAATGCGTCCGCACCGACGAGCGGCTCGAGGGTCTGCAGCGGCGCCGGCAGAGCGGGCTCGAGCGGCTCTCCGACGCAGTCGGCGCCGGCTGTCGGGTCGAGCCGATCCTCCAGGAAGCCCGGCGACAGCACGCCCGGTGCGTCGAGCTGGACAGCGCCGTACGCGAGCACAGGCACGCCGAGCGGGCCGCGGGCCGGGCGGACGCGCGTCTGGGGGCAGCCCTGGCGGCGTCGCCCTTCGACAGCGCCGCCGACGTGCTGGCGTCCACGTTGAGCTCGACGGAGGCGGCGAGCCTCGAGGCGCTCAATCTGGCGCACGCCGCGGAGCTGGAAGCCTGTTTGCGTGAGCTGCGCGACCCGGTGCTGCACGCCGCGGCCGAGAGCTCAGCTCCCGACCTCGACACCTTGTCCGCCGCGGCCGCCGAGTGCAACGCGCGAGCCGCGGAAGCGGCCGGACGGGCCTCGGCTGTGCACCGCCGCCAGCTTCGTCTCGAGGAGCTCGTCACGGAGCTCGAGCGTGGAGCTGCCCGGCTCGAGCCGTTGCGGGCCGCCAAGGAGCTCGCCGAGACGGTTGCCGGCATCTGCTGCGGCAGCTCCGCGGACAATCCGACGCGCACCGCGTTGTCCCACTACGTGCTCGGCGCGCGGCTGTCTCAGGTGGTGGCCGCCGCCAACGCCCGGCTCGCCGGGATCTGCAGCGGCCGGTACCAGCTCGAGCACACGATGCTGCGCGGCGCCGGTGACCAACGCGGTGGCCTCGGGCTGGTCGTCCACGACGCCCACACGGACCGCGCCCGCGACCCGGCCACGCTGTCGGGCGGCGAGTCGTTCTACGTCAGCCTGAGCCTCGCGCTCGGGCTGGCCGACGTCGTGACGACGGAGGCCGGCGGCGCGGAGCTGGCGACCTTGTTCGTCGACGAGGGATTCGGCGGACTCGACGACGAGACCCGCGAGGAGGTGCTGGACGAGCTCGACGGCCTGCGCTCCGGCGGGCGGACCATCGGGCTGGTCAGCCACCTGAGCGAGCTGCGGGCGAGGATCCCAGCGCAGCTGCACGTCGTGATGGGCGCTCACGGATCCACCTGCCGGCCGCACCCGGATGAGTGCGGGCGTTAGGCTGCCGTCGTGCCCGCCGCTGCCGAGCTGGATGCGGAGTTCGCTGCGCTCCCACACGACGCGTTGGCGTCGGCGGCCCGCGGCCGCGCGCTGGACCTGGGGGCCAGCCACTGCGACGTACGCATCGAGCAGATCCGCAGCCAGCACCTGGTGCTCGTCGACAGCTCCCCGATCGACGCCGCCATCGACGTCGACCTCGGAATGGCCGTCCGCGTGGTGCTCGACGGAACATGGGGCTTCGCGGCCGGCGTCGGCCTAACGGTCGACGAGGCGGTGCGCCTGAGCGAGCTCGCGGTCGCCGTGGCCCGGACTGCGAAGCCCATCACGCTCGAGCCCATCGAGCTGGCCGACGAACCGAGCTACCCCGGAAGGACGTGGGTGTCGTCGTACGACGTGGACCCCTTCACGGTGCCGACGGCGGACAAGGCAGCCTTGCTGCGCGAGTGGAGCGAGCGCCTGCTCGCCGACCCGGTCGTCCAGCACGTCAGCGCGAGCGTCCAGCAGGTGCGCGAGAACAAGTTCTACGCGGACTCCTCCGGCACCTCGACCATGCAGCAGCGGGTCCGGCTGCAACCGGTGGTGGAGGTCTACGGCGCTGACCCCCGACGTGGGGTTCTCGACTCGATGCGCTCCCTCGCCCCACCCGTCGGCCGTGGCTGGGAGTACCTCACCGGCGACATCCATGACTGGGACGCGGAGCTGTCGGCGCTCCCCGCCCAGCTCGCCGCGAAGCTGGCGGCTCCGTCGGTGCAGGCCGGGTCGTACGACCTGGTCGTCGACCCGTCGAACCTGTGGCTCACCATCCACGAGAGCGTCGGCCACGCGACGGAGCTCGACCGGGCACTCGGCTACGAGGCGAACTACGCCGGCACGTCGTTCGCGACGCCGGACAGGCTCGGCACTCTCCGCTACGGCTCGACGTGCATGAACGTCACGGGAGACCGCGTGGTCGAGCACGGGCTCGCGACCATCGGGTACGACGACGACGGCGTCCAGACGCAGTCCTGGGACCTGGTGCGAGACGGGGTCCTCGTCGGCTACCAGACGGATCGACGGACCGCCGCGCTGAGAGGGCTGGGGCGCTCGAATGGGTGCGCGTTCGCCGACTCCCCCGGCCACACCGCGATCCAGCGCATGGCGAACGTGTCGCTGATGCCGGCCGCCGACGAGACGACCGCCGAGGACCTCATCGGGCAGGTCGAGCGTGGCCTCTACGTCGTCGGCGACAAGTCGTGGAGCATCGACATGCAGCGCTACAACTTCCAGTTCACCGCGCAGCGGTTCCTGCAGATCCGCGACGGGCGGCTCGAGGGCCAGGTCCGGGACGCGGCGTACCAGGCCACGACCACCGACTTCTGGGGCTCGATGGAAGCGGTGGGCGGACCGGGCAGCTACCAGCTGCACGGCGCGTTCAACTGCGGCAAGGCGCAGCCTGGCCAGACCGCACCGGTGAGCCATGGCTGTCCGCCGGCGCTGTTTCGGGCCGTGCGGGTCCTCAACACGGCAAACGAGGCGGGGCACTGAGCATGGCCAGTCCTCAGGAGCTCGTCGAGCACGCCCTCGAGTCCAGCCGCGCGGACGCCTGCTCGGTCGTGCTGCGGCAGACGTCGGCGGTGAACCTGCGGTGGGCCAACAACACCCTGACCACCAACGGGTCGATGACGTCGTGTCAGGTCACGGTCGTCTCCCAGTCGGCGGGGCGCTCGGGCACCGCGGTCGGCGTGGTCACGCAGCCAGCGTCGTCCCTGCGCGAGGTCGGCGATCTCGTGAGCCGGGCCGACGACGCCGCCCGTGAGGCCGGGCCGGCAGAGGACGCCAACGAGGTGGTGGCGGGCACGGAGTCGCCCGACTGGCCGGAGCCGCCCGGGGAGACCAGCGGAGCCGTCTTCACGGCGCTGTCACGCGAGCTCGGGGAGGCGTTCACCCGTTCCCGGCTCGAGAAGCGTCTGCTCTACGGCTACGTCGAGCACAGCGTCGACACGACGTACCTCGCCACCTCCGCGGGCGTGCGCCTTCGCCACGAGCAGCCGAGCGGACACATCGGCGTCACCGCAAAGCCCGCCGACCTGTCGACGTCGACCTGGGTAGGGCAGGCCACCGACGACTTCCGCGACGTCGACGTGGCGGCGATCGACGACGAGCTCGTCCGGCGGATCGGCTGGGCGGCCCGCACGGCAGAGCTGCCCGCCGGGCGCTACGAGACGCTGCTGCCGCCGACCGCCGTGGCGGACCTGATGGTCTACGCCTACTTCGTCGCCAGCGCCCGCGACGCCCATGAGGGCCGGACGGTGTTCAGCGCGCCCGAGGGCGGCACCAGGATCGGGCAGCAGGTCGCGAGGCCGGGCGTCGGCCTCTTCTCCGACCCCTGGCGGCCTGACCTGCGGTCGCTGCCGTTCGTCGCGGCCCGCGCCACCGACTCGTCGACGAGCGTCTTCGACAACGGGCTCCCGGTGGCGAGGACGGACTGGATCGGCGACGGCATGTTGATGGCGCTGCCCACGTCCCGGCACACCGCGGCGACGACCGGCGTGCCCTTCTCCCCGAAGGCCGACAACCTCGTCCTCGAGGTCGCCGGCGGTGCAGGGTCGATCCACGACCTCGTCGCGTCGTCCGATCGCGCGCTGCTGGTCACCTGCCTGTGGTACATCCGTGAGGTCGACGCCCAGCAGCTGCTGTTGACCGGCCTCACGCGTGACGGCACGTATCTCGTCGAGGGCGGTGAGGTGGTGGCGGCAGTGAACAACTTCCGCTTCAACGAGAGCCCGATCTCGTTGCTTGCGCGGTTCTCGGAGGCGGGCACGACGCGGCGGTCCTTCTCGCGGGAGTGGGGCGACTACTTCCCACGCTCCGCCACACCGGCACTGCGAGTGCCGGACTTCACCATGTCGAGCGTCAGCCAGGCGAGCTAGCCACCGGGGATCGGCGCCTGCGGATCGTAAGGGACGCGGGTGAAGATGAACGTCGCGCACTCGAGGTGTCCGACGGACCCGTCCGGGCGTCGTACGGCGGTCAACGGCTCGCCCGCGAAGTAGCCGGTCGCGCCGATGACGCCCCGCGCGTCGACTCGCCGGAACGTGCACCACGTCAGCCCGCTGTCGAGGATCCGCGCGACGACGACGTCGTGCTCGTAGGACATCGTGAACGCCTGGTTGCCCCAGTGCCACAGGCCGAGCACGTCGCGCACCGCCGGCGGCAGCGAGGCAGCAGGCGTCCAGGCGGGCGGTATCGACGGCTCCTGCTCCTCCAGCACCCGCATGAGGTCGAGCGGGAAGGCCTCGGCGCGCAGCCCGGTGCCGCCGTTGGACAGGCAGATGCCCGCCGTGGATCGGACCCGGTCCAGGAAGAGACCGGCCCGGAAGCCCGGCACCGATCCGGTGTGGCCGAGGTAGGAACGCTCGCCCGCCACTCCCAGGCTCAGCCCCAGCCCGTAGGACCCTGCCGCCGGCTCGTCCGGCACCCCGATCTGGCCGACCGTCATCTCCGACACCGACTCAGGTGCCAGCACGTCGGAGTGGGGGTCGAGCAGGAAGGCAGCCAGCCGGCTCAGGTCCTCGACGGTGCTCCACAGCTGACCGGCTGCCGCCATGCCCAGGCTGTCATGGCTCGGCTCGGGCGTCAGCTCGCCGCTGAACGCGTCGACGCTGAAGCCGGCGGCCGCCGGCTCCGAGGCCAGGTACGTCGTGCGGTGCATGCCCAGGGGCTCCAGGACCCGCGAGGTCAGCACGGTGGCCCACGACGTACCTCTGACCCGGGCGACCACCTCCCCGAGCAGCGCGAAGCCGACGTTCGAGTAGTGGAACTCCTGACCGGGCCGGAACACCGCCGCGGTCTCGTCGAGCCGGGACACCAGGTCGTCGAACGAAACTCCCGCACTGCGCTCCCACCATGGCCCCGGTGGCTCCGCCGCCATGCCGGAGGAGTGCGACAGCAGCTCCCGGAGCGTACGCGCTCCGTAGGCGACGCCCGGGAGGTGGCGATCGAGCCGGTCGGTCAGCTGCAGGGCGCCCTCGTCCCGCAGCTGCAGGACGAGCAGCGCTGTCAGGATCTTCGTGATCGAGCCGATGCGGTACTGGGTGTCCGTCGTCGGGCTCACGCCGGGGTCTGCGGAGACGACCGACCCCCGCGACCCCGACCAGACCAGCTCCCCCTCTCGCAGCACTCCGGCGACCAGTGAAGGGGCGCGAGCCGCCACCTGCTCCTTGGCCAGGAGGACGAGCAGGCGGCGCGCCGTCGTCTCGGTGACCGGCTGGGCGCTCACTCCTCGAAGACCTCCGGCGGCGGGCAGGCGCACACCAGGTTGCGGTCGCCGTAGGCCTGGTCGATGCGGCCGACTGGTGGCCAGTACTTGTCCGCGGTGTAGCCCGCCGGGAACGCCCCGACCTCGCGTGAGTAGCTCCGCGACCACTCTCCCGCCATCGTGCGGGCGGTGTGCGGAGCATGGGCGAGTGGGCTGTCGGCGAGCGCCGTGCCGCCGTGCTCGATGTCGTCGATCTCGCTGCGGATCGCGACCATGGCGTCGCAGAAGCGATCGAGCTCAGCGAGGCTCTCGGACTCCGTCGGCTCGACCATGAAGGTGCCGGCCACCGGGAAGCTCATCGTCGGAGCGTGGAAGCCGTAGTCGACGAGCCGCTTGGCGATGTCGTCGACGGTGACGCCGCTGCTCTTCGTGAGCGGCCGGACGTCGAGGATGCACTCGTGCGCCACCAGGTCGCCGCGGCCCTTGTAGAGCACGGGGAACTGCTTCTGGAGGCGGTGCGCGACGTAGTTCGCCGACAGGATCGCCACCTGGGTCGCCTCCGTGAGTCCCGCGGCACCCATCATCGCGATGTACGCCCATGAGATCGGCAGGATCCCGGCAGAGCCGTACGGCGCCGCACTGACGGGGCCGATGCCCTCCCGGCGGCTCGCGTCGGGATGCGCGGGGTGTGACGGCAGGTACGGCGCCAGGTGGGCCTGCACCGCCACCGGACCCACGCCCGGCCCACCGCCGCCATGCGGGATGCAGAACGTCTTGTGCAGGTTGAGATGGGACACGTCGCCCCCGAGCTCGCCCGGCTTCGCCAGCCCGAGGAGCGCGTTGAGGTTCGCGCCGTCGATGTACACCTGGCCACCGTGCTCGTGCACGACCGAGCAGAGGTCGGTGATGGTGTCCTCGAAGGCACCGTGGGTCGACGGGTAGGTCACCATGATCGCCGCGAGCTCCCCCGCGTGCGCCGCGCACGTGGCCTTCAGGTCCTCGAGGTCGACGGCGCCCTCCTCGGTAGCCTTCACGACCACGACCCGCATCCCTGCCATGACCGCGGAGGCGGCGTTCGTGCCGTGGGCGCTCGACGGGATGAGGCAGACGTCCCGGTCCGGAGCTCCGTTGGCGCGGTGGTAGGCGCTGATGGCGAGCAGGCCCGCGAGCTCGCCCTGGGAGCCGGCGTTGGGCTGGATCGAGACGGCTGAATACCCGGTCATCTCCGCGAGCCAGCTCTCGAGCGTCCGGACCAGCTCCCGGTAGCCCGCCGCGTCCTCCGCCGGCGCGAACGGGTGCAGGTCGGCGAACCCAGCAAGGCTGATGGGCTCCATCTCTGCTGTCGCGTTCAGCTTCATCGTGCAGGATCCCAGCGGGATCATGCCCCGGTCGAGCGCGTAGTCACTAGTCGCGAGCCGGCGCAGGTAGCGCAGCAGGTTCGTCTCGGAGTGGTAGGAGGAGAAGACCGGGTGGGTCAGGAAGGCGGTGGTCCGCCGCAGCCCGTCCGGCAGAGCGTCGGGGGTGACCGCGTCCAGGGCGTCCAGGTCGACGTCGCCGACACCGAACGCCGCCAGCACACCTGCGACGTGCCCCCGGGTGGTCAGCTCCGACACCGAGATGCCGACCCGGT
>JBBSIF010000078.1:0-12585 GCA_038232255.1 Propionibacteriales bacterium | reverse complement strand
GCGTGCTCGTCCGCCGGAGGTGGGCTGCGGATCGCGGTCGTCGGCAACGAGGAGCTCGTCACGGCCGAGGCCGGTCGGCGGGTGGCGCTGTCGAGCGGCGGACGGGTGGTCCACGTGTCGTCGTACGACGTCGAGCTGGCCGCCGTCCGCGACAGCCGGCCGGACGTCGTCCTGCTCGTCGGCGGTACCGACGGCGGGAACGCCGAGGTGCTGTTGGACAACGCACGAACGCTGGCCGGCGCCCGCTGGACCGGTCCCGTCGTCGTGGCTGGGAACACCGACGCGGCGAGCGATATCGAGAGCCTCTTCGACGACGCGGAGGTCCCGTACGTCGTTGCGGACAACGTGGTTCCGGAGATCGGCGTGCTCCAGCCTGACGGGGCAAGGGCCGCGATCCGGGAGATGTTCCTCCGGCACGTCATCGGGGGCAAGCACCTCTCGCAGCGCGCCGACTTCACGTCGATGGTGCAAGGGGCGACGCCGGACATCGTGCTCCAAGCCGTGGAGCTGCTGGCGAGTGGTCTCGGCCCGGACCGTCCGGGAGCGGGTGACGTGGTCGTCGTCGACGTCGGAGGCGCCACCACTGACGTGCACTCGGTGGTGGTGCTCGACCCGGAGACCGCCGGTCTCGGCCGCGAGGTGGTGGCCACCGTCCCGGTCACCCGCACGGTCGAGGGCGACCTCGGGATGCGGTGGAGTGCGGTGTCGACGGTCGAGGCAGCCGTGGCCGCCGGTCTGGACGTTCCGCCCGCCCTGCTGGGTGCGGCGCGAGCCCGCTGCGACGATCCCGGCCTCGTGCCCTCGTCCGCCGAGGAGGTCCGGGACGACCTTGCGCTCGCGTCTGCCGCCGTGGCGCTCGCCGTACGACGCCACGCCGGCCGGCAGCAGGTCGTCTTCAGCCCCGGCGGGCGGCTGGTGGAGCGCAACGGGAAGGACCTGCGCGAGGTCGACCTGCTCGTCGGATCCGGGGGCGTGCTGCGCCATGCCGCACCGACGAACGCCCAAGCGGTGCTCGCGTCCGGCCGCGGGGACCACGCCGACGGTGGCTGGCTGGTCCCGCGCCGGCCACGGGTCGTGGTCGACACCGACTACGTGCTGGCGCCCGCAGGCCTGCTGCTGGCCGAGCACCGCCTTGCTGCCTACCGGCTGGTGGCCCGGCTTCGCGAGGATCCCGCCAAGCTCTCCTGACCGGCTCGACCGGCTCGACCGGCTCGACCGGCTCAGAGGGCGACGGCAATCTCCTCGGCGGCTCCGTCATCTGCCGGAGCGTCCTGCCGGGCCTTGAGGGGCACCTCGGGGATGAGGAAGGACACGGCGAGGGCAACCAGCACGACCGGGATCGCCCACAGGAAGACGTCGTGCAGCGAGCTCGCGTAGGCGCTCAGGACGAAGCCGTGGATCGGCTCCGGGAGAGCCTGGATCTTCTGGACGTTGCCGGTGACACCGCCGCCGCCGATCTGGGCCGCGCTGGCGCCGACGCCACCGAGCTGGTCGGCAAGGTGGCTGACGAAGCGCGCTGACAGGATCGCGCCGAACACGGCAGCACCGAACGTTCCGCCCATCGACCGGAAGAAGGCGACCGAGCTGGTGGCGGTGCCCATGTGGCGACGCTCCACGGAGTTCTGCACGATCGTGACGATGATCTGCATGCTGAGTCCGAGGCCGGCACCGAAGAGCCAGAAGTAGATGCCCGCCTGCCAGTACGGCGAGCCGACGCCGAGCCGCGACAGCAGGAAGAGCGCCGCGATCACCGTGACCGCTCCCGCGATGGGGAAGACCTTGTACCGGCCGGTGCGGCTCATGATGATGCCCGACGAGATGGAGGTGGAGAAGATCCCGACGACCATCGGCAACAGGGCGAGGCCGGAACGCGTGGGGCTCATCCCGTCGACCACCTGCAGGTAGACCGGCAGGAACACGATGCCGCCGAACATCGCGAAGCCGATGATGAAGCCGTACAGGTTGCTCGTGCGGAAGACCGAGATGTCGAAGAGCTCCAGCGGGATGATCGGCTCGGTGGCGCGGGACTCCACGAGGACGAACAGCCCCGTCATCAGCACCCCGAAGGCGATCAGGAAGAGCCCGAGCATCGATCCCCAGCCATGGTCGGGACCGGCCCAGGTCGTGTAGAGCAGGAAGGACGTGACGCCCGCGACGATCGTGGTGGCACCGAGGTAGTCGATGTTGTGCTCACGTCGTACGTGCGGCATCTTGAGTGCGGTGGTCGTGATCGCCAGTGCGGCGATGCCGATCGGGATGTTGACGTAGAAGATCCAGCGCCAGCCGGGACCGTCGGTGAAGAACCCGCCGAGGACCGGCCCCAGCACGCTCGAGGTGCCGAACACGGCGCCGAAGTAACCGCCGTAGCGACCGCGCTCGCGCGGCGGCACGATGTCGCCGATGGTGGCGAGGGCGAGGGCGAACAGCCCACCACCACCGAGTCCCTGGATCGCACGGAACGCGATCAGCTCGGTGATGCCCTGCGCGAGCCCCGCCAGCAGCGATCCGGTCAGGAAGGTGATGATCGCGAGCTGGAAGATGCGCTTGCGGCCGTAGAGGTCGGAGATCTTGCCCCATAACGGCGTCGAGGCCGTCTGCGTCAGCAGGTACGCCGTCACGACCCAGGAGAGCTTGTCGATGCCGCCGAGCTCGCTGGTGATGCGCGGCAGCGCCGTACCGACGATGGACTGGTCCAGCGCGGCGAGGAACATGCCCGCCATGAGGCCGCTCATCACGACGAGGATCTGCCGGTGGGTGAGGTAGCCGTCCGAGTCGGCGACCGGGGTGTCGGGGTGCTGGTCTGTCATGAGGAGGTGCTCCGAGACTCGTCGAGGTCGTTGGCGTCGCGCAAATCGTTGGCAAGGCGGTTGAGCAGGATCCTGAGCTGGGTCTTGTCGGCCTCGCTCCAGGGGTCCACCGCCGCCTTGATGCGGAGGAACCTGCGCTGGAAGGCGGCGCGCATGTGCGTGGTGCCGAACTCCGTCAGGCGCACGAGCCAGGCTCTGCCGTCAGCCGGGTCCGGTGTCCGCTCGACGATGCCCTTGTCCTCCAGCTGTTTGATCTGGCGGCTCACGGTGGAGGCATCGAGTCCGACGTTGGCGGCGATGTCGGAGACCCGCATCTCGTCCTGACACATGAGCAGCTTGACCAGCGCGAACGTGGACGGGTCGGCTTGGTCCTCGGGGTGGCGCGTCCGGAGCTTGCGGCCGGCTTGCATGAGGAGGCCGATCACGGCTTCCTCGGCGGTCGCAGGCTCTTCGTCCGCCCGCGAAAGTCCTTGCATGGTACAAGCATATAACTAGATGCGTGCCACATGCAACTGATATAGCAGCTTCGTGCCGGGGGTCGAGACGATGGCTCCATGGATGATGCGGAGGTTCGCCTGAGCGGCGGTGCACAGACGCCGGGAGTCGTCCGGTTGGGGAGCACCGTACGTCGGCCGGCGCATGCGCGCTCGAGGTTCGTGCACGACCTGCTGCGGCACCTGGAGGCGGTCGGCTTCGGCGGCGCACCGCGGGCGCTGGGGTTCGACGAGCAGGGGCGGGAGATCCTGACCTACGTCGAAGGGGTCGTGCCCACCGCGGCGCCGTACCACCTGTCCGACGCGCAGCTCGTGAGCGCCGCTGCGCTCATCCGGGACTTTCACGATGCGTCCGCCTCCTTCGGGCCGCGGGACGGGGCCGAGGTGGTCTGCCACAGCGACCTCGGTCCGCACAACACCGTCTTCCGCGGCGAGCGGGCGGTGGCACTCATCGACTGGGACTGCGACGTCGCGCCCGGTCGACGAGCTGTCGACTTCGCCCACGCCGTCTGCCGTCTGGTGCTTCGCCGACCTGACGGAGGTGGCAGTCCCAGTCGTCGAGCAGGCTCGCAAGGACGCACTGATGTGCGGGGCCTACCCGGGCATGACCACCGCCCTCGTGGTGCGGGAGCTCACGGCACGGTTCGAGCGAGCGCGTAGTCAGCATGCTGCGGCGGGAAGATCCGGCGGTGTCACGGTCTTCGAGCGCCTGCTGCGGTGGCTCGACGAGCATGGCGAGAAGATCGCCGCCGACCCGCGAGTGGAACGCCAGGTCTCGTCGAGGCGCGGAGCGTCGGCCAGGCCCAACGGACGTTGAGGGTTCGTGTCGTTGGCACCGGTGTCGTCCGTCCAGCTCGACCGACGGCGCGCCGAGGAGCTGACAAGAACGACGGACGACGCCGCCCCCGTAGGGGACGGCGTCGTCGCGGTGTTCAGCGTGAGTCGGGCGACGGTCTGGTCAGTGCTGGAACGAGGCTCTCGTCTCGACCTGTGCCCCCGGCAGCGGAACCACCAGGTCCTCCGTCGGCATCTTGGCGGTGAAGGCGATGACCGGGCAGTTGATGAGGACGTTCGTCGAGCCGAACGGCACTCCTTCAGGACCGGTCAGCAGGTCCGGACGGCGCTTGGCCAGGTTGAGGATCTGGAACTCGTCGGTCTGGCGGGTGTTGAGTCCCCGGGCGACCGCCTTGTCCGTCCACTGGGCGAACTGGGCCTCCCACAGCGGGCTGTAGGCGAACTTGCGGTGCGGATCTTTCAGGGTCGGGAAGTCCCCCTGCACGTTGAGCGAGTCTCCACCGAGGCGCAGTGCGCTGATGAGCTTCTGGTTCTTGAGGTTGGCATCCTCGGAGGCGCGCCCGTCGAGAATCAGGTGGGTCAGCCCCTGGGCCTCCGGGTTGTTCAGCCCGTGTTGGCCGTTGACGAAGGTGAAGATGCGTTCCCGGGCGGAGCCCAGGAAGTCGTCGCCGCCCCGGAAGGGCGTCTTGGCGAGAAGCGGTACATAGGTCGCCCGCTCCAGGGTGGCGGTGGCGGCGTCCGACGCCTCGGTGCTGATATAGATGATCGGCTGGCCGGAGTCGAAGCCGTTGATGATCAGGAGCTGCACCGAGGGTGCGTAGTACTCACCGGGCCCGGCCTTCTTGGCCGGGTTGATCTTGAGCACCCGGTCTGCGGTGTCCGAGTGGTGGATGACGTCGAAGGGAGCGTGCCCCGTCGCCACGATCGGAGCGTTGTACGCCGTTGTCGAGCCCTTGAACCTGATGAAGGGGCTGTAGCGGTCGTCGCCGACGCCACCTGGCTTCGCCACAGCGGGTGGGAAGACGTTCGGGCCCTGCTTGAGGACTCGGGTGGGGCTGAAGTCGGGGATTCCTTGGAAGTGCGCGATGCCTTCGCCGAACTTGTTGCCGGCAGGCGCGGTCAACGTCAGGTCCTGCACGCAGGCAGAGCAGTTGTTGCCCATGTTGGCAAGCTTCGGCGCGAAGTTGACGTTGAGGTCGCTGGCCGCGCCCTCGTCGGAAGCCTCCGTGATGACGTACCAGACCGTCTTCCCGTTGAAGACTCCCTGGTGCAGGGGCAGCGTGGCACTGTGCTGGTTGAGGTCGACGGTCACAGCGCTCTCGAGGACGATCTTGTCCCGCGGCAGAGTGCCGTCGGTCTGTCCGGGGATGATCTGGTCGGACGCAGCCGGCACGGAGCTGGCTGTCGAGGTGCTGATGGCGAAGACGGTGAGCGGCACGGTCAGTGTCGCGACCGTCGCGAGCCCACGCCGCAGCGTTCGTTTCGTTGGCATATATCTTTTCCTCCTGGGTCAATCGTGCAAGGAGGGTCGACGACAGGTCATTTCCCGAGAGCCGCGCGAATCGCGAATTGCGCGACAAATGTCCTCGCCGGTAGCAACCCCGGGGTGGACTTGGTCACTCGGCCTGTGCAGGTGCTCAAGGAATTCCGACGGGCCGGACGATGACCTCAAACTAACAACGCGTTGTTGTCTGTAGAAGATGCGCGGGCTTACAGAACCCTTACGACGAAGGGTGATGAGTCCCGTACGTCGCTGCGCACGGAATCGGGCAGGGTGAGGGCGCCGCGTACCTGGCGGCTCTTCGAGTGTCCCGGCGGGCCGACCCCATAGGCTGCCTGCATGGACAGTGCTGGGCCGACTTCCGGCGCATCCTCACCAGAGGCGGCGCTACCGGACGAGAGCCCGGGACCGACGGACTTCGCCAACCAGGACGTCGGTGGTCCGGCGCCCAGCGAGACCGGGACGGTGCCGACGGTCACGCTCTCGCAGATCGAGGCGGCCCGCGTGGTGCTGCGCGGCCGCGCGCTCGTCACGCCGATGGAGGGGTCGCGGTGGCTCGACGCACTGACCGGCACCAGCGTCCATCTCAAGTGTGAGAACCTCCAGCGGACCGGCTCCTTCAAGATCCGCGGAGCGTTCGTGCGGATCGGCAACCTGACGCCTCAGGAGCGCGGTCGTGGGGTCGTGGCGGCAAGCGCCGGAAACCACGCACAAGGAGTCGCCCTCGCGGCGGCGACGCTCGGCATCAGGGCCACCGTGTTCATGCCCTACGGCGCGCCGATCCCGAAGGAGAACGCGACTCGCGCCTACGGGGCGCAGATCAAATTCGTCGGCTCCACGATCGACGACGCGCTCGTCGAGGCCCGCGCCTTCTCCTCCGAGACCGGAGCTGTCCTCATCCACCCCTTCGACCATCCCGACATCATCGCCGGACAGGGGACCTGCGGCCTCGAGATCCTCGACCAGGTGCCCGACGTCGCCACGATCCTGGTGCCCACCGGCGGCGGCGGCCTCATCGCCGGCATCGCCACTGCGGTCAAGGCGAAGCGGCCGGACGTGCACGTGGTCGGCGTGCAGGCCGAGGCGGCCGCCGCCTACCCCGAGTCGCTGCGCTGCGGGCGGCCGGTGGCGCTGGCGTCGATGACCACGATGGCGGACGGCATCGCCGTCGGTCGTCCTGGCGACGTGCCGTTCGCCGCGGTCCGAGACAGCGTCGACGAGATCCGCACGGTCTCCGAGGAGTCGCTGTCCACGGCCCTTCTCGCCCTGATGGAGCGCGCCAAGGTCGTCGTGGAGCCCGCCGGGGCGGCGGCGGTCGCCGCCGTCCTCGACGCTCCCCACGACTTCGTCGGACCAGTGGTGGTCGTCCTGTCGGGTGGCAACATCGACCCGCTGCTCATGATGAGGGTCATCCGGCACGGGATGGCGGCCCAGGGGCGCTACCTGTCCATCCGCTGCCGGATCGTGGACCGTCCGGGTGGTCTCGCCGGCCTGCTGTCGGAGCTGAGTGCCGTCGATGCCAACCTGCTCGACGTCGTGCACGAGCGGACGTCGGAAACGCTCGCCCTCGACCAGGTCGAGGTGGTGCTGCAGCTGGAGACCCGGGGGCCCGAGCACCGCGAGCAGGTGCTGAAGCGTCTCGAGCAGGGCGGCTACACCCCGCGAGTCTCCTGACGCGGTGCTGATCCGCATCCTCCTGACGCCATATCCGCTAGACATGATGTCATCATGGTGTCATGCTGGTGCAAGCGAGGAACTGGATGTCGGAGCGGACTGGCATCCTGGAGCGCCAGACCACAGGAGGGCACGCCGAGGTGAGCATGGCAGCGGTTGAGACCAGGGATCTCGTGAAGGTGTTCGCGAGCCGCAAGTCGCCGGTCCGAGCGCTCGACGGGTTGTCGATCTCGGTGCCGGAGGGCACCGTCCTCGGCCTGCTCGGACCCAACGGCGCCGGCAAGACGACGGCAGTCCGGGCACTGGCGACGCTGCTTCCCTTCGACTCGGGCTCGGCGTCCGTGCTCGGCCACGACGTCCAGGCGGAGCCCGACGTCGTACGTCGCTCGATCGGCCTGTCGGGGCAGTTCTCCGCCGTCGACGAGAACCTGACCGGCAAGGAGAACCTGTGGCTCTTCGGACGGCTCTACGGACTGCCGACGAGCCTGGCGAGGTCACGCGCGGGGGATCTGCTGGAGCTTTTCGACCTCGCCGACGCGGCGGACCGGGTGGCCAAGACCTACTCCGGCGGCATGAAACGACGCCTCGACCTGGCCGGCGCTCTCGTCGCGTCGCCGCGGGTGCTGTTCCTCGACGAGCCGACGACGGGTCTCGACCCGCGCAGCCGGCTCGACCTGTGGGACGTGATCCGGGAGCGGGTCAGCGCCGGAACCACCCTGCTGCTGACCACGCAGTACCTCGAGGAGGCCGACGCGCTGGCGAGCCGGATCGCCGTCATCGACACCGGTCACCTGATCGCCGAGGGCACGTCGGACGAGCTGAAGGCGCAGGTGGGCGGCGAGCGCGTCGAGGTGGTCGTCCACGACCCCCGGCGGCTGGCAGCTGCGCAGCAGGCGTTGGCGGCGCTGGCCTCCGGGGAGACCGCCGTCAACGAGCACACCCGCCGGGTGAGTGCACCCGTCCGCGGTGGCTCCACCGTGCTGGTGGCCGTGATTCGCGAGCTCGATGCCCTCGGCATCGCGATCGATGACATCGCGCTTCGCCGCCCGACCCTCGACGACGTCTTCCTCAGCCTGACGGGTCACGCCGCTGAGCGGGCGAGCGCGGCGGCTGACGAGCCGAAGGACCGACGCGGCGACCGCGAACGAGACCGAGTGGAGCCCCGATGACCACCCAGATCCGCACCCAGCTCCCCACGCAGCGCGGGAACGCCGTCAGCGACGCGATGCTGATGACCTGGCGCAACCTGAAGCAGATCCCACGGGTCCCCGACAAGCTGATTTACGGCACCATCCAGCCGATCATGTTCGTGCTGCTTTTCGCCTACGTGTTCGGCGGCGCCATCCCGGTGGGCGGCCAGTCCAGCCCGGCGGTCTACCGCGAGTTCCTGATGGCGGGGATCTTCGCGGAGACGATGGCGTTCTCGGTGGCGTCGTCGTCGGTCGGCCTGGCCGACGACATGACCAAGGGGCTGATCGACAGGTTCCGGTCCTTCCCGATCTCTCGCTCGGCGGTGATCGCCGGCCGGGTCATCGGAGACCTTGTCTTCAACGCCTTTGTGATGCTGGTGATGGTGGTGTGCGGGTTCATTGTCGGCTGGCGTTGGCACGACGGCATGCTGCGAGCCGCTGCCGCGTTCGCCCTGCTGCTCCTGCTGGCCTTCTCGATGCTGTGGGTGGGCGCCTTGATCGGCCTCTCGGTGAAATCGGTCGAGGTGGCGGCGAGCGCGGGCCTGATCTGGCTGTTCCCGCTCACGTTCGTCTCCAACATCTTCGTCCCCGGGGACAAGCTGCCGGACTTCCTCAAACCGGTCGCCGCCTGGAACCCGCTCTCGGCTGTGACGTCGGCGTGTCGGGACCTCTTCGGCAACCCCAACCCGTTCGTCACCGAGGGGTTCCCGGCTCAGCACCCGCTGGCCTTGTCGTTGCTCTACTGCGTCGCGATCATCGCGATCTTCGCGCCGTTGGCGATCCGCAAGTACAACCGGGCGACCGCTCGTTGAGCTCCACGACGCCGAGGGAGCGGATCAGCTGGAGAAGTGTCCGAGGCAGCTGGTCAGCTGGAGAAGGGCTTGGTGTCGACGATCTCGACCTTCACGACGCGGGCGTTAGGCGCCTTGAACGTCGCGCTCTCGCCCGGCTTCTTCCCGACGATCGCGGCGCCCAGCGGCGACTGCGGAGAGTAGACGCTCATGTCCACGGTGTCGTCGACTGCCAGCACCTCCCGCGCGCCCAGCAGGAACGTCTCGCTGTCACCGTCGGCGAACTTGACCGTGACCTGCATCCCTGGCTCGACGATGCCGTCGTTTCGCGGCGTCTCGCCGACGCGCGCCCGGGTCAGCATGTCCTCGAGCTGCGCGACCCTGGCCTCGGCCTTGCTCTGCTCCTCGCGCGCCGCGTGGTAGCCGCCGTTCTCGCGGAGGTCCCCCTCCTCACGCGCCTCGGCGATCCGCCGGGAGATCTCGGCGCGGGCCGGCCCCTTGAGGTTCGCCAGCTCGTCGCGGAGCCTGTCGTGGGCCTCCTGCGTGAGCCAGACGACGTTCTCAGCGGTTGGCTGCGTCACGGACGGCGCTCCTCATCGAGTTGCGCACCTAGTGCAGGCA
This sequence comes from Propionibacteriales bacterium, assembly GCA_038232255.1. Classification (GTDB taxonomy): domain Bacteria; phylum Actinomycetota; class Actinomycetes; order Propionibacteriales; family Nocardioidaceae; genus JAWWPG01. The sequence continues at coordinate 2,712 of JBBSIF010000078.1, read as the reverse complement.
CGCTGGTCGGCGGAAAGATTCGAGGCTATCAAGGAATTGGCGGGCGCTGCGAAATCGGCGACGCCCGGCTGCTTCAGCGGCAGTCGTCCACGTCGACGCTGTTCGCCTCGCGCTCCGTCCGTACGGCGACGGTGACCGACTGGGTGCCGCTGTTGCCGGCGGGCAGTCTCACGACCCGCTCACCTACCGCCGTGTGGTCCGTGGCGAGCGCCGAGACGGTGCACTGCGCCTCCTTGGACGTGGACCTCGTGATGTCGACCGTGACCGAGACCAGATGCTCCGACTGCACGCGGTAGGACCGCACGACCGCGTCGACGGAGGCGCGCTGCTGGCCGGCCGCTGCCCACAACGCCCAGGCGAGCAGCGCCGCGACGACGAGTCCGGCGAGGATCTTCCCCGTGGGCACGCCGCCCGCCGGCCGGCGCCCGTAGCGTGCGGCGAGAGCCTCGTCGACGTCGACGTCGGCGTCGGCGTCGGCGTCCGCTGGGTGCGTCATGGCCGTCCTCTCCGCCAGGACCGGTGTTGGGCAGGGCCCTCTCGTCGTAGACCATTGTCTCCTGCGGGCAGGACGGACAGCACAGCGAGTGAGGTAGCTCTGTGACGGATCAGCTGCGGCTCATGCACGTGCACGCACATCCGGACGACGAGTCGAGCAAGGGCGCCGCAACCACGGCGAAGTACGTCGCCGAGGGTGTCGACGTCCACGTCGTGACCTGCACCGGCGGTGAGCGCGGCTCGATCCTCAACCCCAACATGGACCGTCCCGACGTGCTCGCGAACATGGCCGAGATCCGGCGACAGGAGATGGACGCGGCGCGCGACATCCTCGGCATCAGCCAGGACTGGCTCGGGTTCGTCGACTCCGGGTGGCCCGAGGGCGACCCCCCGCCGCCCTTGCCCGACGGCTGCTTCGCGTTGCAGCCGGTGGAGGAGGCTGCCGCGCCACTCGTGCGGCTGATCCGGACCCTGAGGCCGCACGTCGTCACGACGTACGACGAGAAGGGCGGCTATCCGCATCCCGACCACATCATGTGCCACCAGGTCAGCATGCGGGCTTGGCAGGCGGCCGGGGACGGCGACAGCTATCCGGAGTGTGGCGACCCGTGGCAGCCGCTCAAGCTCTACTACCACCACACGTTCCACCGCGAGCGCATCGTCGCCATCCACGAGGCGATGCTGGCCCGCGGCCTCGAGTCGCCGTACGCCGAGCGCCTCGAGACCTGGAAGGAGGACCCCGACCATCAGCGGCGTGTCACGACCCGGGTGCCGTGCGCCGAGTACTTCCCCGTCCGCGACCGCGCGCTGATCGCGCACGCAACACAGATCGACCCGGACGGATCGTGGTTCGCGGTGCCCCTGGAGGTGCACCAGGAAGTCTGGCCGACCGAGGACTTCGAGCTCGTGGAGAGCCTGATGCCGACGGAGATCCCGGAGGACGACCTCTTCGCCGGTATCCGGACCCTGGCGTCGCCGTACGACGGTCGGCGCGCGAACATAGCGGTATGAGCGCAGGACAGCAACTGCTCGCCTACGACCCGAACCAGGTCAAGCCTGGCTGGATCGCGTTCCTGCTCGTGCTCTTCCTGATCCTCGCGACCTTCCTGCTGTGGCGCAGCATGAACACGCAGCTGAACCGCATCCAGGTGCCGCGGAGCTCCTCGGCTCGCCCGAGGATCGGCGACGGTGCGGACCGCGTGGACGAGCAGCAGGGCTCCGGAGGCGACGCATCGGACGACCCGCCCGACCGAGCCTAGCGGCTTCGCTCGCTCGGTCAGCTCTCGTCGCGCAGGCGGTCGATCTCCGCCCGCAGCTCCTGTGTCCGCGCCTCGAGCTCGAGCACCCGCTGGACTCCCGACAGGTTGGGGCCGGCGGCCAGCAGCACCGTGATGTGCTCGATGCGAGCAAGGTCCTGATGGCTGTAGCGGCGCATGCCCCCGTCGGTGCGGTGCGGTTCCACCAACCCCTTGGCCTCGTACCCGCGCAACGTCTGGGGATGGACGCCTGTGAGCTCGGCTGCCATCGACATGCCGAAGAGTCCCTTGCTGGGATGGAGGGAGCCCGGAGGAGCACCGCTCGGGGCGTCCGGGCGGGCGTCGTCAGCTATGACCGCCTCCGGGCGGAGTTTCTCGATGCGGGGGCGGCAACGGCGCGACGTACACGGGTCCGGCCACGAGTGGTGGTCGCGAGGGAGAGCGGGGGGCACGTTGGGCGGCGGACCTGGGGAGCCGGTCTGAGAGTCGGAGCTGGAGGCGCGGCTCCTCAGCGAGCATGCGGTAGGCGTCGCGGATGGCCGAGAACCCGTCGGCACTGCGGCCCGGCCTGGCGGCGACGTCGGGGTGGGTTGCTGCCTGAGCGTCGGCACCCGAGCGGTGCCCGAGAGGACGTCGGTGTAGCGCCGAGCGGCGCATGCGTGAGGATTGAGCCATGGCCAACCGGCTGAGCACGTCGACCAGCCCGTATCTCCTCCAGCACGCCGACAATCCGGTGGACTGGTTCGAGTGGGGCGAGGAGGCGTTCGCTGCCGCCCGGGAGCGCGACGTTCCGCTGTTCTTGTCGGTGGGCTACTCCGCGTGCCACTGGTGCCACGTCATGGCGCACGAGTCGTTCGAGGACGTGGCGACTGCCGAGGAGGTCAATGCCGGGTTCGTCCCCGTTAAGGTCGACCGCGAGGAGCGGCCCGACGTGGATGCCGTCTACATGGGAGCGACCCAG
>JBBSIF010000077.1:0-12852 GCA_038232255.1 Propionibacteriales bacterium | reverse complement strand
CAGTGACGCAACAATACACGAGCCTCGTCCTCCCGCAAAGCCTCCTCCGGTCCCGCCAGCTCGCCGAGCGGGTGCCGACGCCCCGCCAACCCTTGACAGGCGATTCCTGCGATGGAAACGTAAGCGGTTACGTACGTAAGCGCTTACGTCAGGAATTTCCGTGGCCACAGCCCGATCCACGATCTACGAGGTTGCTTCGCGCAGCGGGGTGTCGACCGCGACCGTGTCCCGTGCCATGCAGGGCGAAGACGGCATGTCGGCAAAGACTCGCGATCGCGTCCTGGCGGCGGCGAACGAGCTGGCCTGGGTGCCCGACGGACGAGCGCGGGGACTTGCCACCCGGCGCGCAGGCATCGTCGGCATCTTGTTCCACGACCTGGACGCCTCCGGCGAGGCGGAGGAGGAGTCCCCGCTCTACCTCGATGAGGTGATCCGCGGAGCCGAGCGGGCGGCGACAGCCGGCGGTGACGCCCTGCTGATAGCCGCCACCCGGGGCCGGTCCGGCCGTGAGCTGGCCTTCTCCGTCAGTGGCAAGGTGGACGGGCTCGTGGTCCTCGCGAGGAGCGTCAGCAAGCCGGACATCGCCGCCCTGTCCCGGACGCTGCCCATCGTGACCGTCGCCATCCGCTCGCGCAGCAACCCCTTCGACGACATCAGCGTGGACATCCGGGGCGCCATGCGCGGGCTCGTGGAGCATCTCATCGTCGTCCACGGGTACCGCGACCTGATCTTCATCGGCGGCCCGGCACGGTCACCGGACTCGATGGAGCGCTTCGCCGGTTACCGCGACGCGTTGCGAACCCATCAGCTCCCGGTCCCTTCCTCACCGTACGCCGACGGGGGTTTCACGGAGGCGGGAGGTGCCCGCGCGGTACGGGCGCTGCTCACAGAGCGCATCCCCGAGGTCATCGTCTGCGGCAACGACGAGATGGCCATCGGCGCGTTGGGTGTCCTGCGCACCGCGAAGCTGGCCGTCCCGGGAGACGTGGCGGTCACCGGATTCGACGACATCGCCTCAGCGCGCCACGTGCGCCCGACCCTGACGACGGTCCACCAGCCGATGCGCGACGTCGGCGAGCAGGCGGTGCGCATGCTCCTCGACCGCATCGTTCATCCCGACGCCAAGCGCCGCGCCGCTCTGCTTCCCACCGAACCGAGGATCCGACGCAGCTGCGGCTGCGCAGTCCGTACGACGCCACATCGGAGCTCCTCGACCAGTACCCGAGCCACTCCCGCCGGAAGGAGGCTGTCATGAGCGAGAACGGCGAGGAGCAGCAGGCCCGCCAGGACTGGGAGCAGCGCATCTATCGGCGGCTCACCGACACCAGCACGGCATCGGAGGACTTCGCCCTCCCCGCTCCCGCGTCGGTGACGGCCATGTCGGCCATCGGTCATGTGCGACTGTCCTGGGACGAGGTGGATGGTGCGGCGGGATACCTCATCGAGCGCACCGGCCCGGACGGCGTACGCCGCCTCGTGCAGCACGGGGGAAGCGACGTGCCCGCGGTTGCCGGAACGACGTTCGCCGACACCGGGCTGCAGGACGGCGCTGGGTATCTCTACCGCGTCGGCGCCGTCGCGGGGGCGGAGTACCCCGCGTGGGAGTGGAGCGAGGAGGTCTCGGCGCGCATCCTCACGGGCACTCCCAAGGCGGTCGAGGTCGCGGTGGACGCCAGCACTTCGGTGGGGGAGCTCGACCGCGTCTGGCGCATGGTCGGCTCCGAGCGGATGACGCAGCTGCGCTTCGGCGACGACGGGAACGGGAACGACATCGGGACGGAGTTCGCAGCGGCGCTGAGGCAGGCCCATGAGGACCTCGGGATGACGTCCGTCCGTGCTCACGCCATCTTGCACGACGACAACCACGTGGTGACACGTGCCGACGACGGCACGCTGCGCTACGACTTCGACGAGGTCGACCGGCTGTACGACCAGATCCTCGGCATCGGTCTCAAGCCGGTGGTGGAGCTGTCCTTCATGCCGGCCGCGATCGCCCGCGACCCCGGCCAGACGGTCTTCGTCTACCACGGAATCATCTCGCCACCCGCGGACTTCGGCGCGTGGGGTGCCGTCGTCGAAGCGCTGGCTCGTCACCTGGTCGACCACTTCGGCATCGACGAGGTCGCCCAGTGGCCATTCGAGGTGTGGAACGAGCCCAACCTCGAGGTCTTCTGGAGCGGCACGCAGGAGGAGTACTTCAGGCTCTACGACTCCGCGGCTCATGCAGTGAAGAGCGTCGACCAGCGCCTGCTCGTGGGTGGGCCCTCGACAGCCGCTGCGGAGTGGGTCGAGTCGCTCGCAGCCCACTGCGAGAAGGAGAGCGTCCCGCTCGACTTCGCCACCTCACACACCTACGGCAATCTCCCCCTCGACAGCCGCAAGGCGCTCGGGAGGCACGGGTACGGCGACATCCCTGTCTGGTGGACGGAGTGGGGCGTCGGGTCGACGCATTTCGGCGGGATCCATGACGGAGTGAGCGGTGCACCGTTCGTGCTCAGCGGGTTCGCGGCCGTCCAGGGCAGACTGGATGCCCTTGCCTACTGGGTGATCAGCGACCACTTCGAAGAGCTGGGCCGCCCGCCCGCGCTCTTCCACAACGGCTTCGGGCTCCTGACGGTGGGGAACCTCCGCAAGCCGCGGTACTGGGGAGTGCACCTCGCCGCACACCAGGGTGACGCGCTGCTGGCCAGCACCGTCGACGGTGACGGCGCCGACGTTCTCGTCCAAGCCTGGGCGACCCGCCATGACGACGGCACGGTCGACGTGCTCCTGTGGAACGGCACCATCAACGCTGAGCTCATGCACGGCGACCCCCGCCTGCACCGCGTCGTCAGCCTCCAGGTGAACGGGCTGTCAGCGACGTCGTACGACGCACGGCTCGCCCGCGTCGACGCCGACCACTCCAACATCTTCACCAGCCACTCCCCGGGGGCCGACTGGCCGGACGCCGACGGCTGGCGGCGTCTGCACGACGCCGACCAGCTCCACGAAGAGCAGCTGGCCCGAGTGACCCCCCAGCAGGGCACCACGATCTTCCAGATCCCGCTGCCACAGCCCGGCGTGGTCCGGGTCCGACTGACCGCCGGCACCACCGCCGACACGACAGAAAAGAGCCCTCGATGAAACGCCCTTCGCGCCTTCGGTCGGCGTACGCCCTGACAGCGGCCGCCCTCCTGGCGACCACGACGCTTGCCTCCTGCAGCGGTGCCGGGTCCGGGAACACGTCGTCCTCCGACAGCAGTGTGCTGACGATCCAGGGCGATGCCGGCAACCCGACACTCGTCGAGAACTTCAACCCGTTCTCGACGACGCAGCTTGAGGGCACCCGGCTCCTTTATGAGCCGCTCGAGATCCCGAGCACGGTCGACGGCTCCTACACGCCGTTCCTCGCCACCGGTCACACCTTCACTGACCCGACGACCCTCGTCTACACGATCCGGTCGGGCGTCACGTGGAGCGACGGGAAGCCCTTCAGCGCCGACGACGTCGTCTTCACGTTCGACATGCTGAAGAAGGACGCAGCCCTCGACACGACAGGCGTCTGGAGCCAGCTCAAGAGCGTGACGGCGTCGGGAGACAAGGTCACCGCCACCTTTAAAGCGCCCAACGTGCCGTTCGCGGCAACCGTCTCGCAGGTCCCGATCGTGCCCCAGCATCTGTGGGCATCGGTGCCGAAGCCCGACACCTTCACGAACACCAAGCCGGTCGGCACCGGCCCCTTCACCCTCAAGTCCTTCGCACCCACGCTGTACTCGCTGGCCAAGAACGCGAGCTACTGGCAGGCCGGCAAGGTAGCGCCGAGCCAGGTCGACTTCCCCGCGCAGTCGAGCAACCAGTCGACCAACCAGCTCGATGTCTCGAGCGGCAAGTTCGACTGGTCCTACAACTACCTGCCGGACGTCGAGCAGACGTACGTCGCGAAGGACCCGTCGACGCGTGCCTATTGGTTCCCGCCGGGTGGCACCATCGCCCTGTTCATGAACCTGACGAAGGCTCCCTACAACGACGTGAACTTCCGCAAGGGTGTGTCGCTGTCCCTCGACCGGTCGACCATTGCCGAGAAGGCCGTCAACGGGTACACCACGGCGGCCAGCTCGTCCGGGTTGATCCTGCCCAACGAGGAGAAGTGGCTCGACCCGAGCCTGCCCGGCAAGGGAGTCGTCGCGCAGGACCAGGCTGCCGCCACGGCCGCGTTCTCCAAGGCGGGCTACACCTTGCAAGGCGGCAAGCTCGTCAAGGGCGGGCAGCAGGCGACGATGACGCTGGTGATGCCCAACAACTTCACCGACTGGATCGCTGCGGCCAAGGAGGTCGCGAGCCAGCTGGGCGTCGCAGGCATCAACGTCAAGCTCGACCTCCCGCAGTACGCGCAGTACGAGACGGAGATCCAGGCCGGCACGTTCGACACTGCCGTGGGTGGTTTCGGCGGGTCAGGGTCGCCCTATACGGACTTCAACAACGGCCTCAACAGTGCCTATGCGGCGCCCGTCAACACCCCCACGGTGAACAACTTCGAGCGTTTCAAGAGCCCGACCGTCGACCAGGCGCTCGCCACTTTGGCGCGGGCGACACAGGAGGCGGAGCAGAAGCAGGCGACGTACAAGCTGCAGCAGGTGATGTACACCCAGGTGCCGATCGTGCCGATGTACTACGGAGGCAGCTGGGGCCTGTTCTCGACGGCGCACTTCACGGGCTGGCCGTCCGAGAATGACGCCTACTCGCTCCCGACGCCGTACAACAACGCCATGCTCCTCATCGTCACCCATCTGACCAAGGCCTGAACGTGCGGGCCATCGACGGCAGGAACAAGAAGAAGGAGCCGACGCCGTGAGATACGTGCTGCGCAAGGTGGTGCTGTTCGTGCTCACGCTGTGGGCTGCCATCACGCTGAACTTCATCCTGCCGCGCCTGATGCCGGGCTCGCCGGTCGACGCGGCCCTCGCGAGGCTGTCGTCCAACGGCGTCCCCGTGACCAACGCCGAGCGAGCCGCGATCGAGGCACAGCTCGGCTCGCCGAACGGCAACCTGCTCAGCCAGTACGGCACCTACCTGAAAGACATCGCCACCTTCAACTTCGGCCGGACCTACTCGTTCCCGACGGAGTCGGTGTCCCACACGATCTGGCAGGCACTCCCGTGGACCCTGCTGCTCGTCGGTGTGACGACGATCCTGGCGTTCGTGCTCGGGACGCTGCTCGGCATCTACGCCGGATGGCGGCGCGGCAAGACCGCTGACTCGGTGGTGACGATGGGCGCGACATTCTTCGCGGCGTTCCCGCCGTTCTGGTTGGGCCTTCTGCTGCTCTACCTGTTCGCGTTCAAGTTCGAGCTCTTCGCGATCAAGGGCGGCTACTCGGAGGGGCTGACGCCGAGCTGGAGCCCGTCGTTCCTCTCGGATGCCTTCCAGCACAGCATCCTGCCCGGGCTCACACTGGCGATCACGTCACTGTCGGGGTGGGTCTTCGGCATGCGGAACAACATGATCAACACGCTCGGCGAGGACTACGTGACGTTCGCGGAGGCCAACGGCCTGCGCTCGCGCACCGTCGCGACGCTGTACGCCGCCCGCAACGCCCTGCTGCCGAACGTCACCGCGTTTGGGCTGTCGTTAGGCGCCGTGGTCGGCGGCTCGGTGCTCGTGGAGGGCATCTTCAGCTATCCCGGTCTCGGCAACCTGCTCTACATCGCGGTCACCAACCACGACTACCCGTTGATGCAGGCCCTCTTCCTCGTCATCACCCTCAGCATGCTGGTGACGATCTTCATCGTCGACCTGCTCTACGTGCGGCTCGATCCTCGGGTCCGCCGAGAGGTGGCGTCATGAGCATCCTGTCGTCGCAACCGCCACCGGTGGACACCGCAACCCTGCCCGAGGTCAAGGCGAAGCCCGGCGGCCAGGGCTCGTCACTGCCGGTGCCGGTGCTCTTCGTCGGCCGTGGCATCCGGACCCTGTGGAGCAACCGCAAGGCCCGGGTGGGCCTCATCCTGATTGGGCTCTTCGTGCTGATGGCGGCGTTCGCCCCGCTCCTCGCACCGCACTCCCCGACGTCGACCGATTTCACGCCGTACCAGGGGCCGAGCTCGACGAACTGGTTCGGCACGACCGGCAACGGCGAGGACGTCCTCTCGCAGCTGGTGTACGGCGCCCGCGTGTCGCTGCTGGTCGGGCTGACCGCGGGGGTCGGAGCGACGCTCGTCGCGGTCACGCTGGGGCTGATCTCCGGCTACCGCCCCGGCTTCCTCGACGAGGGGATCAGCTTCGTCACGAACCTGGCGCTGGTCATCCCGGGGCTGCCGCTGATGATCATCCTGGCGGCGTACATCCCGAGCCGGTCGATCTGGACCATCGTGCTCGTTGTCGCCTTCACCAGCTGGGCAACGGGTGCCCGGGTGATCCGCAGCCAGGCAACGACGCTGCGCACCCGCGACTTCGTGGCCTCGGCGGTGTTCTCCGGAGAGCGGCCGCTGCGGGTGGTGTTCCGCGAGATCCTGCCGAACATGACGTCGCTGGTCGCGGCGAGCTTCTTCGCCGCCTCCACTGCGGCCGTGATGGCGGAGGCGAGCCTCGAGTTCCTGGGGCTCGGCAACCCGACGACGGTCAGCTGGGGGACGATCCTGCACAACGCGCAGCAGCAGAACGCCTTGCTGACAGGTCAGTGGCTCCTCGTCTTCGCGCCAGGCCTCGCCATCGCGCTGCTGGCGCTGTCGTTCACGCTCGTCAACTTCGGTGTCGACGCGCTGTCCAACCCACGCCTTCGGGAGAAGTGATGAGTCTGTTGTCGGCCAGAGAGGTCAACGTCGCCTACCTGCCGTCACGCGGTCAACGCATCTGGTCGGTGCGCGATGTCGACCTCGACCTCGACGAGGGGGAGTTCGTCGGGCTGGTGGGGGAGTCGGGGTGTGGCAAGTCCACCCTCGGCTACGCCCTCACCCGGATGCTGCGCCCGCCCGCCCGGCTCGAGAGCGGCCGGATCTCCTTCGACGGCACGGACATCGCCACCCTCACCGGGGAGGAGCTGCGCCAGCAACGGCGCAACGGCTTCGCGCTGGTCCTGCAGAGCGGGATGAACGCGCTGAACCCCGTGCGCAACGTCGGCCACCACTTCGCCGACATCCTCAAGGCGCACGCGCGGGAAGGCGAGCAGCACTCGAAGGAGGCCATGCACGAGCGGGGCGCCGAGCTGCTCGGGAAGGTCGAGCTGGACGCCGAGGTCCTCGACCGCTATCCGCACGAGCTGTCCGGCGGCATGCGGCAGCGGGTCGCGATCGCGCTGGCGCTGGCACTGGAGCCCCGGCTGATCGTGTTCGACGAGCCGACGACCGCGCTCGACGTGGTGGTGCAGCGGGCGGTGATGCAGACGATCAAGGACCTGCAGCGTGAGCAGAAGTTCACCGCGGTGCTGATCAGCCACGACCTCGGCGTGGTGCTGGAGGCGACGCAGCGGGTGCTGGTCATGTACGCCGGCCGGATCATCGAGGACCAGCCGTCGGGCGACCTGCTCACCGGGGTGCACCACCCCTACACAGAGGCGCTGCTGGGCTGCTACGGCGACCCGCGCGCCGAGACTGTGGAGTTGGCCGGCATCCCCGGGTCGCCGCCCGACCTGTCGCTGCCGCTGGTGGGTTGTGCTTTCGAGCCGCGCTGCCCGTTGGGCATCGAGATCTGCCGCGAGGTCGTGCCGCCGCTGGCGCCGCTGGGCCGGGGCCGGGCCGCCTGTCACGTGCGGGCGCCATCCGCTGCAGTGGTCGCCGTACCGGAAGGAGCCACCAGTGCCCGGTGAAGCCAGCACAGTCCCGCCGCTCGTCGTGGACCACGCGACGAAGGCCTACCCGGGTCGCCGCCGGGACACGGTGGTCGCCGTGGACGACGTGTCGTTCACGATCGCGCCGGGCGCCGCCGTGTCGCTGGTCGGGGCGAGCGGGAGCGGCAAGAGCACGATCGCGAAGATGATCACCGGCCTGGAGAAGCCGACGTCGGGCATGGTGACGTTCGGCGACCTCTCGGTCAACGCGCTGCACGGAGGAGGGCTGCGCGACTACCACCACCGGGTGCAGATGGTGTTCCAGGACCCGTACGGCGCGCTCAACCCGCTCCACACCGTCGAGTACACGCTGACCCGGCCGTGCGTGAACTTCCTCGGGATGTCGGCCCGGGACGCGAAGCAGCGGGCCGACGAGCTGCTGGAGACGGTGGGGCTCACTCCAGCGGACCAGTTCGCTCCGAAGCTGCCGCACCAGCTCTCCGGCGGTCAGCGGCAGCGCGTCGTCATCGCGCGCGCCCTGGCCTGCGGCCCGGGCCTCATCGTCGCGGACGAGCCGGTGTCCATGCTCGACGTCTCCCTGCGCGCGGGAGTCCTGAAGCTGCTCGCGAATCTGCGTGTCGACCATGGGCTGTCGCTGCTCTACATCACGCACGACCTGCTCAGTGCCCGCGTCGTCACCGACGAGATCCTCGTGCTCCACGGCGGGCGGATCGTCGAGCGCGGCGTCACGAAGGACGTGCTGCAGCACCCGAAGGACGCCTACACGGTGGAGCTTCTCGACGCCGTGGCCAACCCGTACGCCGATGCTCCGGCAGCGGCACCGACAGCTGGCCCGGTGGCGACGTCCACCGCCGGTCACTGACCACCAGGAGGAACCATGCGAGTCCACCGTCCTATCCGCGCCGGAATCGGGGCCGCCGTCGGCGGGCTGGTCGCGGCCGCCGCCCTCGTCGTACCTCATGCCGATGCGCAGTCCACCGGAGGCGGCAGCGGACCGCCATCACCGGATGTCGGGCTGACGTCCCGCCAGCGCGACGTCCTGTACAACGTTGCGAAGGACACCTGGGCGTTCTATCGCGACGACGTCGACCCGAACACCCACCTGCCCCTCGACAACCTCGGGCCTGGCGACGTGCGAGGCACCTACACGTCGGCAGCCAACATCGGCGTCTACCTCTGGGCCGTGGTGGCAGCCGGTGACATGAACCTGATCAGCCGTGCCACCGAGCGCTCGATGATCTCGGCGACGCTGACCGAGGTGCAGAAGATGAAGCGCACCTACGGCTTCCTCTACCAGTGGTACGACACCAAGAGCGGAGCCGCGATTCGCAACCCTGGCGACATCAAGTGCCGCAAGGAGACGACACCCACCCAGGACAACTGCTGGTTCCTGTCGGCGGTCGACAACGGGTGGTACGCCTCCGGCCTGGCGGTGGTGCGACAGGCGCTGCCGGGGCTGAGTGGTCTGGCGACGAGCCTGTTGCGCGACATGGACTTCTCGATCTTCTACGACGACCGGGCGCAGAAGGAGGGCTGCAACACCAACCCCGACCTGCCCGACAACCCGCCGACGGGCCAGATGTACGGCGGTTACTACGTGCAGCAGGGGCCGGCCGGCTACCACAACGGGGCGCTGTACAGCGATCCCCGGATCGCCATGTACATGGGGATGGGCCTGCACCAGATGCCCGGCGACGTGTGGTGGCGGACGTGGCGGACGTTGCCGCCGAAGCAGTGCGACACCGACCCGGACTTCTCGTGGCAGGGTCAATGGCCCCCGCACGGGTACTGGACGACGATCGTGGACCCGCAGTCGCACAAGTCGTTCAACGTGTGGGAGGGGCACTACACCTACCCGGGCACGAACCTGAAGTACATCCCGACGTTCGGCGGTGGCATGTTCGAGGCGCTGATGGCCGCCGACGTGGTCCCGGAGATGAAGTGGGGCCCGAAGAGCTTCGGGCTCGCTGACGCGCGGACCGTTCAGGTGCAGATCAAGTACGCGACGCACCGCCTGCACCTGCCGGTGTGGGGCATGTCGCCGTCGAGCACCCCCGACGACTCGGGCGGCTACGCGACGTACGGCGTCGAGGGGCAGGCCTTCCCGGTCGGCGACCAGCTGTCCATCTGCACGACCTGTGCCGCGGAGACCACGGTCACCCCGCACGCGTCGTTCCTCGCCCTGATGACCAACCCGCAGGCGGCGTTCGAGAACATCCAGAAGATGCGCTCGCTGTTCCCCGACGTCTACACGACTGACGGTGGCTTCTACGACGCCGTGAACCCGTCGACGGGGTCCGTGGGTCACCGTCGCCTGGTCCTCGACCAGTCGATGATCATGGCGTCGCTGGACAACGCCCTGAACGGCAACCAGCTCCAGCACTACTTCGCCATGGACCCGACCTCATGGGCCGCCCACACGTACCTGTCGATGGAGAAGATGTCCCTGAACTGAGGCACGAAGGAGCATCGCCAAGCCGCCCTCGGCTCCCGCGCAAGGATCCGACGTACGAGCTGCCGGAGTGACCTGTACGTCGGATCTTTCCCCGGCTCCCGCGCAAGGATCCGACGTACGAGCTGCCGGAGCGACCTGTACGTCGGATCTTGGCGCGCGGGGGAGGGGGTGATCACTGGACGCCGTCGTGTGATCCGATACCCGACGTCTTGGGTTGCAGCCGTTTCGTGAAGGCCCGCTCGCACGCCGTGTGGGGCGCGACAGACATCGCCACGATCTGTGGGTACGACGCAGTTGGCCCGATGGACGCGGCGCGAAGCCGGTGGCGCAGATGAGAGGCGGTTCGAGCGGACTACCGTGTGCTGATGCTGCTGGTGGCCCACCGGACCCCGGAGACCGCCGCGGGATGTGCTGCGCTGGCGGCGGCTGGCGCAACGTACTTCGAGCTCGACGTGCAGGTCTCGCACGCGCGGCTCGTCGTCTCGCACTTCCTGCCGGTGCTGCGCCGCCGAGGCTGGCTGGAGAACGACAACTGGAGAGTCCGTCGCAGCTCGTCCGCTGTCGGCGACCGCAGCGTCCGCGACGTCGTGCAGCTGGTTCCCGGCGACCGGGGGATCCTGCTGGACCTCAAGGAGGTCGAGCCGAGACGACGCTCGGAGCTGAACCGGCTGATCGCCGCGGAGCTCACCGACCGCACCCGCTTCCGGGTCAGCAGCCGCAATCGCGACGACCTGGCCGAGCTCGCGTCTGCGGGGTTCCGGACGTGGCGCACGATCGGCTCCCGTCGCGATCTCGACTCGACGATGAGCGACGGTCCGCTTCCCGACGAGGCGGTGACGGTTCGCCACCGGCTGTTGACACCATCGACGATCGAGCGGCTCCATGCGCTGGTCCCGGTGGTGGTCGCCTGGACGGTGAACGACGTGAGCAGGGCCCGCTGGCTTCGGAACCAGGGCGTGGACGGGTTGACCACCGACAACCGGACCGTCCTGGTCCGCGCCCGCATCTAGCCAGGCCGGCTCGGGGACCGTCTGTCCGGTTCGGGTCTCGGGCACGGGGGGTGCAGAACAGTAGACTCCGCATGTGGTGGGCGGCATCCTCCGTTGCGCGCCCTCGGTCGCGGAGCGGCGAGGGGATCCCGCAGGGAGCACCGCGCCGGCGCGGGCCGATGCCGAGAGGCCGACGTGGTGGCGCGAGTTGCCCCTGCGGGTTGGCCTCTATGTGCTGTACGAGGTGGGTCGCGGCCTGGGCACCGGCGGCACGGGAGCTGCGATGCGGAATGGTCGCGCGATCCTCGCATGGGAGCAGGGCTGGCACCTCGATGCCGAGCAGGTGCTCAACCAGGCCCTGGGGCACCTGACGCCGGTTGCGGTGCTCGCGGCCTTCTTCTACGCCACCCTGCACTACGTGGTGACTCCGGCCGTCCTGTTGTGGATGTACCGGTGCCATCCCGACAGGTATCGGCTCGCCCGGACGGCGCTGGCGGCCGGCACGGTCACCGGACTCGTCGGCTTCGCTCTCATCCCGACGGCGCCACCACGCCTGCTGTCCGGTGCCGGCTTCCAGGACACCCTGGAGGACGTGCATGAGTGGGGGTGGTGGGGCGATGACGGCAGCGTCCCGCGCGGGTTGGGAAACATCACCAACCAGTTCGCCGCCATGCCGTCCCTGCACGTCGGCTGGGCGCTGTGGTCAGGAGTCCTCGTCGCCTGCTTCGCGTCGCGTCGCTCCGTCCGCCGGATCGGCGCCCTGTACCCGGTCGTGACCACGCTGGTCGTCGTCGCCACCGGCAACCACTACCTGGTCGACACGGTCGGCGGCGCCGCCACCATGGGTGTCGGCGCCGCCCTCGCGCTCCTGCTCGTGAGACCTCCTAGGGCAGCAGGAAGTCCATTGCCGGGGTGTTGTCGAGCGGGTCCAGGTAGGTCTGCGGCGTGCCCGGGACGGTGTCGGACGCGCTGGCGTCACCGAACGAGAACGCCGACGCGTCGTAGAACCGGTCCCCGGACACTGCCTGCACCAGGTACGGGCGCTGGCCATCACCCTCGCCGCCGGCGAGCGCCTTGAGCTGCCTTCTGCCGTTGGCGTTGTAGCCCGGAACCGTCATCGTGATGACGCCGGTCGACGTGTTGACCGATCCCTTGACCGGGCGGCCGTTGACGCCGAACGACAGGCACTTGTCGCTACCCGTGCTCGGAAGCGCGAGACACTCCGTATTCAAGGTGTCGTAGTCGTTGAACTTGAACGTCCACTTCGGGTCGCTCTTCGGGTTGTAGCGAGCGGTCACCGCTACCGGCTGGAAACCCTCGACGAACCGCAGCGTGTACAGCAGCGACTGCGAGTTGGTGGCCGCCATGGCCTTGGCCAGTGCCGCGTCGGACAGGTTCGCAACGGTCATCCGGACGGTGAATCCGTGAGTGCCCTGGATGTCCTTACCGATCGAGACGTTGGTGAAATCGCTGCCCGGCTGGTTGATCGTGGTGCCGGGGGCGAACAGGGCTGAGTAGTCCGACAGCGCGTCGCCCGTCGGGTCTTTGGAGCTGGACCGCAGCGCTGGTGAGTTCCCGCCGGAGATCGTCCCGCCCGCGACGCTCGGTCCACCGATCTGGGTGAACACCATCGGGCTGGCGACGTG
>JBBSIF010000076.1:0-12879 GCA_038232255.1 Propionibacteriales bacterium | reverse complement strand
CGCTGATGGTCTCGAGCGACGGCGGCCGGAGCTGGGCGGTGAACTCCGACCGCTGAAGGCCCGTGCCCGGGCATCCCGCGCGACGTCCGCGCAGAGGAGCGCAACAACGCACCCCTGGCCGGACGTCCTGCGTCGACACGGAGACCGTGGCGGTTACGTCCGTCGAGAGGGGCGCAACAGCGCACACCCGGGCGGACGTTGTGGCGCGATGTCAGGCGGAGCCGCTGAGGCGGTGCGGAGTGACGGCCTCGCTGTCCGCCTCCCGGGGCCTCTCGTCTTCGTGCGACGGCGCAGCAGCGGCGGATGCGGCGGTCACCCTGACGCGGGCGATGCGCCGGCCGTCGACCTCCGCCACCTCCAGCTGGTGATTGTCGAAGACGACGCTCTCGCTCACAGCCGGCACGTGGCCCAGCTGCTGCACCATGTAGCCGGCCACGGTCTCGTAGGGACCGTCGGGGAGCACCAAACCGGTCTCGTCCTCGAAGTCGTCCAGGTTGAGCAGCCCGTCGACCTCCACGTCACCCGTCAGCGAGCGGGTCGTCTCGGGCTCGTCCACGTCGTACTCGTCGCGGATGTCACCGACCAGCTCCTCGACCAGGTCCTCCATCGTGATGATGCCCGCCGTGCCGCCGTACTCGTCCGCGACGATGGCGAGGTGAGCTCCTTCGCGGCGCATGTCCGACAACGCGGACAGCAGGCGGCGGGTGTCGGGGAGCATGAGCACCTCCCGCACGATGTCCTTCGTCCGGACCGAGCGCCCGGAGACGTTGGGGTCGAGCAGGTCGCGGACGTGCACGAAGCCGAGCACGTCGTCGGAGGAGTCCCCGATCACCGGGTAGCGCGAGTGCGGCCGGTCGAGCGCCTCCTTCGCAGCCCGGTACGCAGGAGTCTCACCGTCGATGAAGTCCACCTCGGTGCGCGGCACCATGACCTCACGGATCTGTCGCTCACCCGCCTCGAACACCTCCTCCACGATCTGGCGTTCCTCGTCGCCCAGCGTCTCCGAGCCCGACACCATCTCGCGGATCTCGGCGTCGCTGATCTGCTCCCGTTGGGCCTTGGGGTCCCCGCCGAGCAGACGCACCACCAGGTTGGTGGAGGTGGACAGCAGCCAGATCACCGGCCGGGTGATGCTGGCGATGCGGTCGACTGTCGGCGCCACCGTCAGCGCGATCGACTCCGTGCGCTGCAGTGCGAACCGTTTCGGCGCGAGCTCACCGATGACGAGGGAGACGTACGAGATCGCCAACGTGACGAGGATCAGGGCGACGATGTCGGCCGCTCCCGCCGACATCCCGGCGTCTTCCAGCCGAGTCGCGAGCTTCTTCGCGATGGTCGCTCCCCCGAACGCCGCTGACAGGAAGCCGGCGAGCGTGACCCCGACCTGCGCGCTCGCCAGGAAGCGGTTCGGGTCGGCGTTCAGCCGCGCCACCGCGGCGCCGCGCCGGCCCCTGTTCTCGAGGCCCCTGGCCTGGCTGTCGCGGAGCGAGACGAGCGACATCTCGGACAAGACGAAGTAGCCGCTGATGAGGATGAAGATGAGCACCAGGGCCATATCCAGGAGAAGGCCTTTCACCGCGTGGACCGCCGCGGTCTGGCAGGGTCGGACTCGTCCATAGCAGCTCAGCGTATCGGGGCGACGCGCCGGTAATCGGGTTGAGCAGACCACCGACACCCGGCAAGGTGAGCCGATGAGGTTCCCCGACGACGTCCCGACGCTCACCGACGGCGGAGTGACGCTGCGGGCTCACGACCCCGGGGACGCACCGGCCGTCGTGGAGCAGTGCGTCGACCCCGTCTCGATCCGATGGACGACCGTCCCGCTCGGCTACACCCTCGCCGACGCCTCTGAGTTCCTGACATCGAGCATCGCCGGCGGGTGGACGTCCGGCCGCGAGTTCGCCTTTGCCATCGAGACGACTCATCCCGGCGGAGACCGTCGCTTCAGTGGGACGGTGTCGCTGCGCGACGAAGGCCACCGCCGTGCGGAGCTCGCGTTCGGCGCGCACCCCGCAGTCCGCGGGCGCGGTGTCATGACGACTGCGGTGAACCTGCTGCTGGACTGGGGCTTCAAGACCCAGGACCTCGAGACGGTCATCTGGTGGGCGAACCGCGGCAACGTCGGGTCCAGGCGGGTCGCGTGGAAGACGGGCTTCACGTTCGGCGGCACCGTACGGCGCTGGCTCGACCACCGCGGCGAGTACCCGGACGCCTGGGTCGCGAGCCTGCACCGCGACGACAGCCGCGAGCCCAAGACCCGTTGGCTGGAGACGCCCCAGCTCCACGGGGAGCGCGTCACGCTCCGGCCGCTCGCCGAGGCCGACGCCGTGCGGATCGTCGAGGGCTGCGGGGACCAGCGCACGCAGCACTTCCTCCCGTTCCTGCCTCGGCCGTACACCGGCGGCGACGCACTGGAGTACCTCGTGCGCAACGTCGAGGAGGCCTCGCTCGGCTCGGGTGTGAGCTGGGCGGTCGCCGATCCGAACACGGATGCGCTGCTGGCCGTCGTGGGCATCCCACGGCTCGGCCGTTCCGGTGCAGAGATCGGGTACTGGGCTCATCCGGACGCCCGGAGCAGAGGCGTGGTCTCCGACGCGCTCGCAACCGTCGTACGTCACGCGTTCGTCGGTGCCGATGCCGGCGGCCTTGACGTCGAGCGGGTGTTCCTGAAGGCGGCCGCCAGCAACCCGGCGTCCCAGCAAGTGGCGCGCAACAACGGCTTCACCGAGTGCGGACGCGAGCGGGGGTCGGAGCGCCTCGGCGACGGGTCCGCCGTCGACATGCTGCTCTTCGACCTGCTGCGTGAGGAGTGGGAGATCCGGGAGAAGCCGTGAGGTTCCCCGACGACGTACCGGTGCTCTCCGACGGGCGCGTGACGCTGCGCGCGCACCGCGCGGAAGATGTGGAAGCGGTGCTGGAGCAGTGCCGTGACCCGCTGAGCCAGCAGTACACGGTCGTCCCGGTGCCCTACACCCGAGACGACGCCGTGGAGTTCGTCGACAGCCGGCCCACGGCGTGGGAGAGCGGCACCGACTGGTCGTTCGCGGTGGAGTCGGCCGTCGGCGCCGGCCCCAAGCGGTTCGTGGGTTCCGTTGGCATCGGACTGCAGGCGCCGGGGATCGGTGAGATCGGGTTCCTTACCTCAGCCGATGCCCGGGGACTGGGACTGACCACGACCGCGGTCCGGCTGGTCGTCGACTGGGCGTTCGCCGACCAAGGGTTGCAGACGATCATCTGGCGGACCGTCGCCGGCAACATCGCCTCGTGGCGCGTGGCGTGGCACAACGGGTTCACCTTCGAGGCAACGACCCGGGGAACCCTTCCGCAGCGCGGCGAGGCGCTCAGCGGATGGACTGCGACCCTGCTTGTGACAGACAGCCGCGAGCCGAAGACCCGGTGGCTGTCCGTCCCGCGGCTCAGCGACGGGCGGGTCGTGCTCCGTCCCGTCGAGGGCAAGGACGAGAAGCGCTACCTCGAGACCGTGCACGACCGCGAGTCGGACCTGTGGCTCGCGGACGTGCCGCTGTCGCGCGACTCGGCGTCGTTTCGGCGGCAGGTCCGCGACGCCGGCCTCGCGCCGTCGCTCGGCCTGGCCGTGCAGTGGGCGATCGCCGATGCCGTGACCGACGAGTACGTCGGAGGGCTCGGCATGTTCGGCTTCCAGAGCCTCGACCACCTCTCCGCCGAGGTGGGGTACCGCTCTCATCCGGACGCCCGCGGCCGGGGGTACGTCAGCGCCGCGTTGCGGTTGGCCGTCGGACATGCGTTCCGACCCGAAGCCGCTGGTGGCTACGGGCTGCATCGGGTGAGCCTCGGAGCCGGCGACGGGAACGTCGGGTCGCAGGTCGTCGCGCGCGCGTGCGGTTTCACGCCGACGGGACGGGACCGGCGGTGCTACCGGCTGTCGGACGGCCGCGTGGTCGACCTCCTGCGGTTCGACCTCCTGCGGTTCGACCTCCTGGCCGAGGAGTGGGCGAGCCGGTCAGCAAGCCGGTCCGCTCCCGACCCTTCGGGCTAGCGCCGTTCCTCGAGCCGCCGCCGCTGGTTGAGCGCTTGCGTCAACCGGCTCTCGGCGTCAGTCAGCGTCCGGTCAGCCTCTGCCAGCGCCGTCCGGCGCTTCGCCTCCGCTGCCTCCAGCCTGGAACGCTCGGCCACCGCCCGGTCGAGCTCGTCGGTCAGCCGCGACACCTGGCCGGCTGCGTCCGCCACGAGCTTCGCAGCCTGCTCCACCTCCTCTGTCGCGTCCTCCCGGGTACGGCGGGCCCCCTCGGCAGCAGACGTCGCCTCCTGCACCGCCTGGTCGGCACGCGCCACCTCCTCGGAGGTCTGCGCTGCCCCCGCAGGCTGCTTCGGCACTGCGCCTTTCGACGTACTGGTGCCCGCCAGAGCGACTCCCGGGCCGAAGCCGCTGTGCTGCAGACCCGCCGTCAGCCGACCCGAGAGCACGGCCTCGGCGGCCTCCGGGTCGACGAGAGCGGCTCGCAAGGTGTCCTCGACGCCCCGTACGGCGGTCTCGCCCACCCGCCGTCCCGCGGCAGCGGCGAGGCGTCGTGCCTGCTGGACGAGCGCGTGCAGCAGCTGGTGCTGCTGCCGGGAGAACTCCCGCAGCTGCTCGGCGTCAAGATCCGCGCTTGCGTCGCGCAGCCCGGCTCCCAGCTCGAGGAGCGGTCTGACCTCCTCGGGGTGCTCCCGGACGAGGAGGTTGGCCATCCAGGCCACCTGGTTCGGCTTGGCAAGGGCGCGGATCCGGCCCGCCAGCTCCTTGTCGCCGCTCGCTTTGGCTTCCTTCTCGCGCGTGGTCCGCGTCGCCGTGAAGTCATCGGGGAGCAGCCCGTACAGCTCGTCCGCGACCGACTCGAAGTCCACGGTGTCATCCTGTCAACATGGCGACGAGGTGGACACTGACGATCGACTGCGCCCATCCCGCGGCCCTTGCCGCCTTCTGGGCCGAGGCGCTCGGCTACGCCGAGGCGCCACCACCGGACGGCTTCGCGACCTGGGAGCAGTGGCTCGCCGAGTTCGGCGTACCGGAGGATGAGTGGGACGACGGCGCGTCGCTCCACGACCCCACCGGCGCAGGCCCACAGCTGTCGTTCCTCAGAGTCCCGGAGGCGAAGGTCGTCAAGAACCGCCTTCACCTTGACGTGCAGGTCGGCGGTGGCCGCGCGACCCCGTGGGAGGAGCGGTGGCCGCGAGTCGAGGCGGCGGTCGAGCGTCTCGGAGTCGCCGGCGCGACCCGGCTCCAGGTCGTCGACCAGCAGGGCAGGCCCGACCACGTGGTGATGGCCGACCCCGAAGGCAACGAGTTCTGTGTCCTCTGACGACGGACGACAGCCGTGACGGTCACCTGGTCGGCGCCGGGCCGGGTGAACCTCATCGGGGAGCACATCGACTACACCGGCGGGCCGGTGCTGCCGTTCGCGCTCGACCTGCGGACCACCGTCGTCCTCGAACGGCGAGCCGCCGGCGCCCTGGAGGTGACGTCGCAGGACTTCGGAACGGTGACGCTGTCCCGTTCCCCTCAGCCGGGCGGCGTCGGCGGATGGGCGCGGTACGTCGCCGGCGCCGTCTGGGCGTTCGCGGACGCCACGGGCCGCGCCGTTCCCGGACTGTCCATCGCGGTGTCCAGCACGGTGCCCGTCGGGGCGGGACTGTCGTCGTCGGCGGCGGTGGAGTGCGCCGTGCTGGGAGCTCTCGACGAGGAGTGCGGCACCGCGCTCAGCCGCCGCGACATCGCCGAGATCGCAGTGCGGGCGGAGCGGGAGTTCGTCGGTGTGCCGTGCGGGCCGATGGACCAGCTCGTCGTCATGCTCGGCGAGGTCGACTCCGCGCTGCTGATCGAGACACGCTCGCTGCACACCGAGGCGGTGCCGCTGCTGCTGCGGGACTCGGGCCTGACCCTGCTCGTCATCGACACCCGGGTCCGGCACGAGCTCGCCGACGGGGCGTACGCCGACCGCCAGTCCGCTTGTGCGAGGGCGGCAGCAGTGCTCGGCCTGGACTTCCTGTCGGACGCGACCCTGGAACAGCTGCACGGGCTGGCGGACCCGCTCCTCCGGCGTCGCGCGCACCACGTCGTCACCGAGGTTCGGCGGGTGCACGACGTGGTGGCTCTGCTGCGCTCCGGCCGCGCTCGCGACATCGGCGCCCTGCTCACGGCCTCCCACCTGTCGCTGGCCGGGGACTACGAGGTGTCCAGCCCGGAGCTCGATACCGCCGTCGAAGCGACCCTTGCCGCCGGAGCTCTGGGCGCGAGGATGACCGGTGGCGGGTTCGGCGGCAGCGCCATCGCCCTCTGTCGTACCCCGGAGGCTGCGGAGGTGGCGGCACGGGTCCGCGCCGCCTTCGCCGAGGCCGGGCTCGGGCCTCCGGACGTCTGGCCCGCTACCGCCGCCGCGGGAGCCCGGGCCGCTACCAGCTGAGCGGTCGGGGCAGCCCTTCGTCGTACCCTGCCGAGGACTGCAGGCCGAGCACAGCACGGTCAGCCAGCTCGGAGATCGACGCGGCGCCGGCGTAGGTGCAGGCGCTGCGCACGCCGGCGACGATGACGTCGATGAGATCCTCGACGCCCGGCCGGGCCGGGTCGAGGTACATCCTCGACGAGGAGATGCCCTCGTCGAACAGGCCTGCCCGGGCGCGCTCGTACGACGACCGGCCGCGAGTCCGGTGCTGCACGGCGCGGGCCGACGCCATCCCGAAGCTCTCCTTGTAGAGCCGTCCGTCGGCGTCGCGATGCAGGTCGCCGGCGCTCTCGTGGGTGCCCGCGAACCACGAGCCGATCATGACGCTGGCCGCTCCGCCGGCGAGGGCGAGCGCCACGTCACGCGGATACCGGACGCCGCCGTCGGCCCACACGGAGGCACCGCAGTCTCGGGCGGCGGCGGCGGCGCAGTCCAGCACAGCGGAGAGCTGAGGACGGCCCACGCCGGTCATCATCCGGGTCGTGCACATCGCTCCCGGTCCCACTCCGACCTTCACGATGTCCGCGCCCGCCTTGGACAGGTCCCGAGCGCCTTCGGCGGTGACGACGTTCCCGGCGACGACCGGAACCCGGTTGCCACTCGAGCTCTCCTGGCGGTTCCTCGCCTGCACCACGAGGGAAAGCGCCTCGACCATCTTCTCCTGATGGCCGTGAGCGGTGTCGACCACGAGCACGTCCGCTCCGCACCGCAGCAGCTCCGCGGCCCTGCCCGCCACGTCGCCGTTGACACCGAGCGCCGCTCCCACCATCAACCGGCCGTCGACGTCGAGGGCAGGGCGGTACAGAGCCGAGCGGAGGATGCCCTTGCGCGTCAGGACGCCGAGCATCCGGTCCCCGTCCAGGACCGGGGCGACGTCCAGGTGGTGGGTCGTCATCAGCTCGTACGCAGCGGCGAGGTCGCGCCCGTCGCCGACCGACTCGAGGTCGGTCGTCATCACGTCGGCCACCCGCGAGAACCTGTCGACGCCGGAGCAGTCGCGCTCGGTGACGATCCCCACCAGCCTGCCGTCGTCGAGGACGACCGCGGCACCGTGCGGGCGCTTGCCCAGCAGCGACAGGACGGCCGAGACGACGGTGTCGGGCGCCACCTGGATCGGCGTCTCGAACACCGGATGACGGTCCTTGACCCAGCGGACCGCGTCGGCCACGACGCCCGCCGGGATGTCCTGCGGCAGGATCGCCAGCGCGCCACGTCGGGCGACGGTCTCTGCCATCCGCCGGCCAGAGATGGCGGTCATGTTCGAGACCACGACCGGTGTCGTCGTACCGATGCCGTCGGGGCTCGTCAGGTCGACGTCGAGCCGCGACGACACCGCCGAGCGCGACGGCACCATGAACACGTCGGCGTAGGTCAGGTCGTACGACGACGCCGCATCGCCCAGGAACTTCACAGCCGCCAACCTATCCGCGCCGGCTTCGTGGCGCTGCGGCGTCAGTCACCGCGCACCGTGAGGTCAGCCGGCCATCGCCTTGCCGAGGTTCTCGTCGAGCGCCGCGAGGAACTCCTCGGTCGTCAGCCAGGGCTGGTCGGGGCCGATCAGGAGCGCCAGGTCCTTGGTCATCTTGCCGTCTTCGACCGTCTCGACGCACACCCGCTCGAGCGTCTGGGCGAACTCGACGAGCTCAGGAGTGGAGTCCATCTTCCCGCGCTGCTCGAGGCCGCGGGTCCAGGCGAAGATCGAGGCGATGGGGTTCGTCGAGGTGGGCTTGCCCTGCTGGTGCTGCCGGTAGTGCCGCGTCACCGTGCCGTGCGCGGCCTCCGCCTCCACCTTCCCGTCCGGTGTCATGAGCACCGACGTCATCAGCCCGAGGGAGCCGAACCCCTGCGCGACGGTGTCGGACTGCACGTCGCCGTCGTAGTTCTTGCACGCCCAGACGTAGCCGCCCTCCCACTTCAGCGCGGCGGCGACCATGTCGTCGATGAGCCGGTGCTCGTACGTGAGGCCTGCCGCTTCGAAGTCCGCCTTGAACTCGGTCTCGAAGACCTCCGCGAAGATGTCCTTGAAGCGGCCGTCGTAGGCCTTCAGGATCGTGTTCTTCGTGGACAGGTAGACGGGGAAGCTGCGCTCCAGGCCGTAGCGCAGCGACGCCCTCGCGAAGTCGCGGATCGAGTCGTCGAAGTTGTACATCCCCATCGCCACGCCGCTGCCGGCGAAGCGAGCGACCTCGACCTCCATCGGCTCGCTGCCGTCCGACGGCGCGTACGTCATGGTGACCGTGCCCGGGCCGGGGACGACGAAGTTCTGCGCCTTGTACTGGTCGCCGTGGGCGTGACGGCCGATCACGATGGGCTTGGTCCATCCCGGCACCAGCCGGGGCACGTTCGAGATCACGATCGGCTCGCGGAAGATGACCCCGCCGAGGATGTTGCGGATCGTGCCGTTCGGCGACTTCCACATCTCCTTGAGTCCGAACTCGGCCACCCGTGCCTCGTCGGGCGTGATCGTCGCGCACTTCACCCCCACGCCGTGCTCCTTGATGGCGTAGGCGGCGTCGATCGTGATCTGGTCGTCGGTCTCGTCGCGCTTCTCGATGCTCAGGTCGTAGTAGCGCAGGTCGATGTCGAGGTAGGGGTAGATCAGCCGGTCCTTGATGAACTGCCAGATGATCCGCGTCATCTCGTCGCCGTCCAGCTCGACGACCGGGTTGGTCACCGTGATCTTGGCCATGACATGCTCCCGCCCTCGTCGTACCAGAAGTTGCTTGACATCAAGATACCGACCGCGCAGCGCCGGGACAGTCAGGAGGGTACGCCGACCGGCTGACCCAGCCGAGGGAGCCGAGGCTCCGCCCTGAGCGGGGCGCCGCGCTGCTAGCGTCGGACGCCCATCACCGGTGCCGAGCGCGCAGGAGCAGCCCATGTCCACTACCCCCGTCAAGGTCGCCGTGACGGGCGCCGCCGGCCAGATCGGGTACAGCCTGCTCTTCCGCATCGCCAGTGGCTCCCTGCTCGGCCCGGACACGCCTGTGGAGCTGCGGCTGCTCGAGATCACGCCCGCCCTCAAGGCGCTCGAGGGCGTCGTGATGGAGCTGGACGACTGCGCCTTCCCCGCGCTGGCGGGCGTCGAGATCGGCGACAACGCCGAGACGGTCTTCGACGGCGCGAACCTCGCCCTGCTGGTCGGTGCCCGGCCGCGCAGCAAGGGGATGGAGCGCGGTGACCTGCTCGAGGCGAATGGCGCGATCTTCACCGTCCAGGGCAAGGCGCTGAACGAGCGAGCGGCCGACGACGTGCGGGTGCTCGTCACGGGTAATCCCGCGAACACCAACGCGCTCATCGCACTGCGCAACGCGCCCGACATCGCGCCCGAGCGCTTCGCCGCGCTCACCCGGCTGGACCACAACCGCGCGATCGCCCAGCTCGCGGCCAAGACCGGAGCGAGCGTCAACGACATCGCGAAGATGACGATCTGGGGCAACCACTCCGCCACCCAGTACCCCGACATCTTCCACGCCGAGGTCGAGGGCGCCAACGCCGCGGAGCGGGTCGGCGACCAGGAGTGGGTGGAGAACACGTTCATCCCGACGGTGCAGAAGCGCGGCGCTGCCATCATCGAGGCACGCGGAGCCTCGAGCGCGGCGAGCGCCGCCTCCGCCACCGTCGACTGTGCTCGCGAGTGGCTGCAGGGCACCAAGCAGGGCGACTGGGCCTCGATGGCCGTGCTCTCCGACGGCTCCTACGACGTGCCCGAGGGCCTGGTGTCGTCGTTCCCGGTGACCACGTCCGGGGCCGACTGGTCGATCGTGCCGGGCCTTGACATCGACGACTTCTCGCGGAGCCGCATCGACGCCAGCGCCGCCGAGCTCGCCGAGGAGCGCGACGCGGTCCGGGACCTCGGGCTGATCAGCTGAGCTGGGCAGCCCCGGGCGCCAAGATCCGACGGTGAGACTGCCCTGACAACCCCACCGTCGGATCCTTCCGCGGGCCTGGCGCCAAGATCCGACGGTGAGACTGCCCTGACAACCCCACCGTCGGATCCTGGCGCGACTGAGTCCGGCGGCTAGCGGGGTTGCGCGGCAGGGCCGCCTCGACCGTTGCCAGGCGGGGTTCACCTGTGCTTCAGTGGCGAGACCGCAAACGCGCCGCACCCAAGGGGCTGTCATGTCATCCATCTCCCGCCGGCGACTACTCACCGCTGTCGGCGCCACCAGCACGTTCGCGCTCACGGGTCTGGGGCTCGCAGTCGGCGTCGCACCCACCCAGGCGGCCCCGCCGCCGACGTCGACCGGTCAGGCCTGCCTGTCGGGGATCCGGCCGGGCAGCGCCGACAGCCTGCGGCAGCGGGTCTTCGACGCGGCGTCACGGACGTTCGGCGTGCCGCTCGCGGTCGTGCAGGGTGTCTCCTACCTGGAGTCGCGCTGGGACGCCCACGGCAGCTCGCCCAGCACCGCCGGCGGCTATGGCCCGATGCACCTCACCGATGTCACGCCTCCCGACATGAGCCGGGCCAAGGGAATCGGCGGCCCGCTCCGCTCCGACGGGCCGGCCGCGCTGCACACCGCCGACCGCGCCGCCTCTCTCACCGGGCTGCCCGCCCAGCGGGTGAAGGCCGACGCGGCCGCCAACATCTGCGCCGGGACGGCGCTGCTCGCGTCGTACCAGCGGCAGAGCGGCGCGGCCACCGGGGTGCACACCGACCCAGCTCAGTGGTACGGCGCGGTGCGCAGCTACAGCGGGAGTGCCTCCGCCATCGACTCCGCGACGTTCGCGCGCCGCGTGCTCACCGTCATCGGGACCGGGGCCGCCCGCACGACCAACGACGGTCAACGTGTCCGGCTGCAGGCGGTCCCCGGGCTGCGGGTTCCCGCCGCGCCGGTCGGCTCGCAGACCGCGCCGGTCGACTGCCCGACGGATCTGAACTGTGAGTGGGTGCCCGCGCCGTACGAATGGTACGGGCGGCCGGACCCCTACGCCTACGGCAACCACGACCTTGCCAACCGCCCCGACTCCCCCGAGATCGACTACATCGTCATCCACGACACCGAGACCTCCTACCAGACGACCCTCGACCTGGTGCAGGACCCGACGTACGTGTCGTGGAACTACACGATCCGTTCCAGTGACGGCCACGTCGCGCAGCACCTGTACGCGAACAACGTCGGCTGGCACGCCGGCAACTGGTACGTGAACACGCACAGCATCGGCATCGAGCACGAGGGCGTCGCCGCGCAGGGGGCGACCTGGTACACCGAGTCGATGTACGAGAGCTCGGCGGAGCTCGTCGGCTACCTCGCCGAGGAGTACGGCGTCCGCCTGGACAGGGCGCACATCATCGGCCACGACCAGGTGCCGGGCATCCTTCCCAAGTACGTCCGCGGAATGCACTGGGACCCGGGTCCGTACTGGGACTGGGGGCACTACTTCGCCCTGCTGGGCGCGCCGATCGGCACCGGCACTCGCGCCACGCCCGCCAACGTGCAAACCGGCACCGTCGTCAAGGTGGCGCCCGGCTTCGCGGGCAATCAGCACAAGGTGACCGGCTGCACCGAGCCGGGCGTCCGCTGCCCCGACCAAGGCACCAACTTCGTCTACCTGCGCCAGGGTCCGCGCGCGCTGGCGCCCCTGGTCAAGGACGTGGGCATCCACCGACACGGTGGTAGCTCCACGACCGACGTCGCCGACATCGGCGCCAGGGCGGCCGCCGGCCAGAAGCTCGTCGTCGCGGGGACGTACGCGCGCTGGATCGCTGTCTGGTACCTCGGGCAGAAGGGCTGGATCTACGTCCCGCCGGGACACTCGCCGCTGGTGTTGTCCAGCGGCCAGGTGGTCACGGTGCGGGCCGGGGCGAGCCAGGCTCCGGTCTACGGCCGGGCCTACCCCGAGCGCAGCGCGTATCCCGACGGCGTGCCGATCCAGCGGACCGGACCGTTGCAGTACACCATCGAGAAGGGCCAGCGCTACGTCGTGGCGGACGCGACGGTCCCGACGGACTACTACTACGCGTCGACGTACGACGACTCGGTCCCTCATGACCACACGGACATCGTCGGCAAGGACACCTACAAGGAGATCTGGTTCGGCCACCGGATGGCGTTCGTCCGGACCGCCGACGTCGACGTGCGCTGACCCCCCCGGCACTGAGGTAGTAAGGAACGGCACGCCATCCGGGCTGCCGCAGCTGCCGGGGGGCGCCGCGACCGGGTCGCGGGGCCCGACCGCTTGCCGACGGGCCGACCTCCGCCGCGCCCGACGGCTTGACAGCGGTCGCCGATGCGGGCGAGGATCGATGCTGAGTTCCGCATGGTGAGCCATGGTTGCGTAATAAGCAACAAGTGCCAGGAAGGCGAGGGTCAATGGCGACGGTGCCGACGAGCGCACGGGTGGTGGTGATCGGAGCCGGCATCGTGGGGAACAGCCTGGTGTACCACTTGGCTCGGCTCGGGTGGCGCGACATCGT
>JBBSIF010000075.1:0-12907 GCA_038232255.1 Propionibacteriales bacterium | reverse complement strand
TCCCATGGTGCCCCCTCTCGGTCATGTGGACCAAGGATCGCACCCGGTGCCATCTGTGACTCTCATCCATCCACCGGCGTCGACGTGGCCGACGGGCGAGTCGGTGCCGATCTTCCGTGCAGGCGGCTGGAGCCCACATGAGGTGGCCCGCACTGCGGCAGGCTCAGCCGCCGAGGTCGATCCCCGCGGCCCGTGCAGCGGCGCCGTACGCGACGGCCAGGCTGTCGATCGTCTCGTGGGCGTTGAGGCCGCTGGGGTTCGGCACCACCCAGAGCTCGGCGCCTCCGATGCCGCTGGGCTGGCGGCCGGCTTGCGCGCGCGGCACCCCGAAGGCGGTCCGGTACGCCGTCACCCCGGCGATCGCGACGACCCGCGGAGCCGCCGTCTCGACGAGGCGCAGTAGCTGCGCGGCACCGTGCTCCAGCTCGGATTCGGTGACCTCGTCGGCCCGGGCCGTCGCCCGGCTGACGAGGTTGGTGATGCCGACCCCTCGTCGTATCAGATGGTCGCGGTCGTCGTCCGACATGCCCCCGCTCGGGGCGATCGGGCGGGTGATGATGCCGGCCGCAAGCAGCGCCGGGTAGAAGCGGTTCCCCGGACGGGCGAAGTGCGCTTGAGCCGCCGCAGTCCAGAGACCTGGGTTGATCCCGACGAAGAGCAGCCGCAGCCGGGGACCGAGCAGGTCGGGAACCGTGGTGTCGCGAACGGCTTCCAGGTCGGCTCGGCTGAATCGCGCCACGTCAACCGTTGCTCGTCGACGCCAACTTGCTGCGAAGCCGGAAAGCCTCCTTGCGGGCGAACTTGCTCACCACCCGGTCGGGATTGCTGCTCCCGACCACTTGGAGCAGGGCGAGGTCACGGTGGCGTCCCCGCCGGGCAACCGCGGCCAAGAGCTGCATCTGCTCCTCACCATCGCGTCCCTCGCTCAGCATCTCCACCAGGTTCCAGCGTCGGCGCTCAGCGAGAGGTTCCGCCAGATCATCGCGCACAACCGCGCCGGCGGCTGGCGAGAGGTTAAGCAGGGTGATCGATGACATGCGCCGGTGCTGTGCAGAGCGACTCATCGGTGAGCTCAGGCGTCGCCGTCAGTGAGCTCTGCGTCCTCTCGATAGTCACTGGAGATCTCGATCACCTCGGTCGCGGGGCGGTAGTCCGGGTCGAGGCGGATCAGGTCCCACTCGTTGATCCAGGCGCGGACATACTGACGCATTCGCGTCGCGCCGAGCCTCTCCAAGCCCGCGATGTCAGGCGGCTCCCATGCGTAGGCGTCACCATGCAACGCCCGGAGCGTGCGATAGACGCGGTCGAGCTCCGCCTCGTCGGGTGGGACGAGCGACACCATGTCTCGCTCGATGTGTCGCATCCCGAGCTCGGCAAGCGCTGCCATCTCGGCGTACTCCTCAGTCTGCTTGTCACGCAGCTTCGGGGGCAGTGCCGCACGGTCGTTCTTGCCGGTCAAGACCGCCGCCTCGAAGTCGTCCGTCATGGCGGCGACCGCGATCAGCGGTTCGCCCGGCTCACCGTCGAGCCAGCGCGCGAGTTCGGCGTACGACCTCCCGCGCTGCAGGACCGAGTACCTGCCGATCAGCTCGACCTCGTCCAGCAGCACGACCCAGCCTGCATATCCCGCGGCGCGCAGCAATCGGGGAAGGAAATGGAGCCGTTGGCGCGCGAGATCGCGCACCTTGACCGGCGTGAAGGAGAACGTCTTCGCCTCGCCGATGCCCTTCAGCTGGCGGCGCATGTCGACGACCGACAGGGGGTCCCCGCACCAGAAGCGGACGATGTCGTCGACGAACTCCCCGTCACCACTGGAGGCCTCGCTGCTGAGGCGCTCGTGAAGGAAGAGGCTCGCCTCGAACCGTTCGTTGATCTCGCGGCCCGGCGCCCGCAGCCAGCGCAGGAGGTCGCTGTAGCCGGTGGAGTCGGTGTCCAAGTCGGCGGTGGCCTCTGCCACGACATCCCGGGTGCCGTCAGCAACCGCCGACTCCACGGCCGCCCGCAGCACCTTGGCGGGGTCGTAGAGGGGCGTCTCCTTGCTGATGACAACATGGCTCACCACGAAGCCCTCGGAGGATGCGAGGTGGCCGAGGTGCGTGAGCAGGTGACTCTTGCCCTGCCCGAAACCGGCACCGAGCAACAGGGATGTGCTGGCCCGCTTGGAGTTGGGCGACTCCGCGACCTCCCGGAGCAGATCAGTGAACCTGTCCTCGATGTCGCTCTGACCTGACCCGAGAGCGATCACCGCGTCGGCGTTGGGAACACCGCTGCGCAACGCCTCCACGGCCCGCCTGGTGGCCAACGCGGCTCCACTCGACTGAGTGATGTGGCTCATGGGACTGCTTCCAGGCGCACGTCGAGGCGGACCATCGAGGCGAACGGGTTGGCTCGCCGTCGGTCCCGCACCTCATCCGACACACGCAGCTGCAGGGCGGTGTACGACGGCAGCCCGCGTCGCTCGTCGCTCACCAGCTCGGGAGGCACGACAGCGACGACGAAGATGCCGACCAGGTCGACCATGGCGTCGATGAGCTGGCGAATCAGCTCGTACGTGTCCATGACCGCCGCGTTGCTGTAGTAGATGCCCGTGCGCTCGGGCAGAGGCGGACGACGAGACTCGGCCAACCGCGCGAGGTCGAGGTGTACCACCACCCCGTCGAAGCCGGTGAGCTGGAGCAAGTAGCCGACCGACATGAGCATCGCCCGAGCGTTGGAGCGACCGATGCGCGTGTAGATCATCGCGGCGCGGAGATCGCGCAATGCGACGGGTTCGCCGGTGAGCCAGTCGAGGACGACGCGCGCCTCCGCGGCGTTGACGTCCCCGCTGCCCAGCTCCGCCTGGGCGAGTCGGAGCAGACCACGACGCAGGCCTCGCGGCAGCCGGCTGTCGGTGAGGATTGTGCGCTCCAGCTGGCGCCGCACGCTGCGGTAGAGCTCGCGCGGGTCGAGATCGTGATCCGCCGCCACCTCGGCCACCCTGAGCCGGCCGGGGGATGCGGGCAGGGCGATGGCGTCGTACGCCATCGTCACCAGAGCGGTGGCGATCTGCTGCCAGTCGAGCTCGCGCGCCACGGCGAAGAACACCTGGTCGACCATGTGCACGCGCGTCGTCTCCGCCGAGACGGAGATCATCGGACACCGGTGCTGCTCGGCGACGGAGCGCAAGGAGTCGGCGAAGCGGTCGGCCACGTCTGCGTCTCCCGTGACGGCGATCTTCACCGAGCCACCACCGACAGGGAGGTAGGTGGAGAGATATTCGGCGCCGACGAAGGAGGCGTACTCATCCGCGCTCAGCACGCCGCCCCCCAACACCGCGGTGACCGGGCCCATTTGGACGCTCACGACTGGCTCGTGAACGAGATGCCCCAGTACCGCTGCTGCTGACCGGTCTGCGCCACGGTGGTGAGAGTGCCCGAACCTCGAGTACCTGAGCTCGCCTGCCAGCGCAGCGTGCGACTGGACTTCGTCGTGGTCACTCCGCTCGAGTCCAGCAGATAGAGGTCACGCGCGAACTCCGGCTTGGTGTAGTCACGCTGCTGCCCGGGAAGCAGCGTCAATACGCCCCACACCTCGACCAGGCGCAGGACGGCGCCCTCCGGTCGCCCCTCTCGGGCAAGCACAAGGTCGTAGGCCGCTTCCAGGCTCTCCAGGAACGGAGCGGGTCGGAATCGCGGCGGTCGCGCCTGCGCAGAGGCGAGCAGGTCGACGAGAACCGATGGGCGGAGTCGCCGTTCACGGCGTCGGTCGATCTCGACCGCCGCGTCACCCGGAAGAACTTTGATCAATGACGGGTAACAGAGCAGGCGCTCGTCCGCCTCGAACATCGCCAGGTCACGGGCGGCTGCCGCAGCGAGCAGCTCACGCGCGTAGTCCCCCGATGCCAGGTAGCTCTGCTCGTCGAGGTTGAACGACTCGGCGGCGGTCTGTGCGGCCTTGGCTGCATCAGAGCCGAGATCGGCGGCGGCGCTCAGAGCACGACGCATATCGCGCACCTGGCCGCGTGCCGCACCCGTCTTGGCCTTCTTCAGCTCGCGGACCAGGGCAGCGCTGGCCTTGAGCGCGGCATCCACCCGCTCCTCCGTCGCCGCGAGCTCGGCCTCGAGGCCCGCCTCGAGCCCTGCCCCTGCACTCTCGTCCATCCCACGACTCCGTTCTCGTGCGGCACCCGCAGGACACTACCCGACAGGGATCGCCGTCAGTCGGCGAGCGAGTCGCCGTACGACGCCGTCATCGCCAGCCAGGGCGCCATGGATATCTCTGTCCCGTCACCTCGCTGGGCTGACAGGATCAACAGGCGCTCAGGATGGGCGGATGAGACTGAGGCCTTCGAAGCGGGCGAAGTCCCGGTCGAACGAGACGACGGAAGCGCCGTGCTCGAGCGCGAGAGCGGCGAGGTGCAAGACGTCGAGCTCGAGTGGCGCCAGGGCGACGCCGAGGACCTGCCTTTCGACGACGACGCGTTCGACGTCGTGATGTCCTGCGTCGGGGTCATGTTCGCGCCACACCACCAGGCCAGCGCCGACCAGCTGGTCCGCGTCTGCAAGCCGGGCGGGACCCCTAACGTGGATCCCGCGCTCAGTAGACGCTGACCCCGTAGACGCTGAGCGGCTCGGTCACCGGCTGGAAGTACGTCGTACCGCCCGTGGAGCAGTTTCCGCTTCCACCGGAGGTGAGGCCGATCGCCTTGGTGCCGTCGAACAGCGAGCCGCCGCTGTCGCCACCCTCGGCGCACACATTGGTCTTGACCAGCCCGTACACGGAGCCTTCGGAGTAGTTGACGGTCGCGTTGAGCGCCTGCACGCTGCCGCTGTGGAGGCCGGTCGTGCTGCCGCTGCGCTTGACGGACTCACCGACGTAGGCGCTGGCCGCGGACGTGATGTCCTGACTGCTGCCGTTGTACAGGTAGACGGTGCCCGGGTGACTGATCCCGGAGGCGTACCGGACGATCCCGTAGTCGTTGCCCGGGAAGCTCGTGCCGGCCCTGCTGCCGAGGTACTGCGAGTGAGCGGAGTCGGCGTACCACGACGAGCCGAGGTTCGTGCAGTGCCCAGCCGTCAGGAAGTAGTACGTCGTCCCGCTCCTGACGTTGAAGCCGAGCGAGCAGCGGTACGACGAGACGTAGATCGCCTGGCCGCCGTTGATCATCGGACGCAGCACGCCCGCCGTCCGGGTGACCTCGGTGCGCGCCGGGAAGCGGTTCGTCACCGCCCGCAGCCGGGCCATCTCGGCGGCGGAGACCGTGCGGTCAGCCGTTACCTCGACCCGGTTGTCGCGGACGTCGACCGCCCACGACGTGCCAGCGACCTTCGCCTTGGCCAGCAAGGTCGTGGTGACGCGGCCTAGCTCAGCATCGGAGAAGCGGACCATGCGTGGCGTCGCTCCCGCCTTCCGGACCGCCGCGAAGTCGCTGCGCTGGGTGACGTTGACGACCATCCTTCCGGTGTTGGCGTTGTAGTAGGTGCCGGCGCCCTGCTTTCCGAGCGCATGCTCCACGCGGGTTGCGGCGGCGGCCCGCGTGCCGGCGACGTCGCGTCCGGATGCGGCAGCGGTGCCGCTCTGCTGGCTCGCGTCGCGGGCCTGAGCCCCCGGTGCGGTGGTGAGGAGTGCCGCGGCGAGCAGGCTGATGCCAGCCGCTGCCGCCAGGGCACTGCGATAGGTGGGGTGGTGCATGGGAGGGGTCCCCTCTCTCGGTGGCACACCAGGTGCCAGCTGGGCCGGTGACGTCGACGAAAAGACACGTGACGCGCCAGGTCACCGGAGGGCGAACGAAGGCCGATGGCGCTCCGGTTCGGAGTCAAGGTACTCGCTCTCGGCTCGTCTCGCCAGGGTTTGTTGCGCCGTCATCCATCTCAGCATTAGCGCTCCAGACCACGGTGTGCGGTGACCAGAGCGTGGGTGCTGCGCTCGGGATCAGCTGACCCAGCCAGAGATGCCTCTCTCAATAGACGCTGACAGCGTAGACGCTGAGCGGCTCGGTCACCGGCTGGAAGTACGTCGTACCGCCCAACGTGCAGTTTCCGTTTCCACCGGAGGTCAGGCCGATCGCCATGGTGCCGTCGAACAGCGAGCCTCCGCTGTCGCCACCCTCGGCACACATCGGTCTTGATCAGCCCGTACACGGTGCCTTCCGCGTAGTTGACGGTCACGTCGAGCTGCTTCGCGGTTCCGCTGTGGACGCCGGTCGTGCTGCCGCTGGCCTTGACGCGCTCACCGACGTAGGCCTTGGCGGCGGACGTGATGTTCTGCTTCCCGCCGTACAGATACACGCTGCCCGGGGGCTTCACTCCGGCCGCGTACTGGATGATCCGGTAGTCGTTGCCCGGGAAGCTCGACCCGGCGGTGGTGCCGATGAACTTCATGTGCGCCCCGTCGGCGTACCACGACGAGCCCAGGTTGGTGCAGTGTCCGGCCGTCAGGAAGTAGTACGTGCTCCCATTCCTGACGTTGAAGCCCAGCGAGCAGCGGTACTGCGAGACGTAGATCGCCTTGCCACCGTTGATCATCGGGCGGAGCACACCAGCCGTTCGCGTCACCTCGGTGCGCGCCGGGAAGCGGTTCGTCACCGCCGGCAGACGTGCCATCTCGGCGGCGGAGACGGTCCGGTCAGCCGTCACTTCGACCCGGTTGTCGCGTACGTCGACCGCCCAGGAGGTGCCGGCGATTTTCGCCTTCGCCAGCAGCGTCGTGGTGACGCGGCTCATGGTGAGCAACGCCGCGGCGAGCAGGCTGGTGCCAGCGACTGCCGCCAGGGCACTGCGATAGGTGGGGTGGTGCGTGGGAGGGGTCCCTCTGTCGTGGCACGCCAAGTGCCGAATGGACAAGGTACTCGCTCCTCGCTCACCCCGACAGGGGCTGTCGCGCCCTGCTCTATCGCCCTCACGCCACACTGGTTCGGTGACCAGAGGGTGGGTTGTGCACGTGGATCTCGACGAGTTCATCGCCGCCGTCGAGGTGCTGCGTCGCCCCGAGCTTGCTGGGCAACCGATCGTCGTCGGTGGGCGCGGGGACCCGACGGAACGCGGCGTCGTCGCGACGGCGTCGTACGCGGCGCGTGCATTCGGGGTGGGGTCGGGGATGCCGCTGCGCACCGCCGCGCGCCGCTGCCCTGACGCTGTCTTCCTGCCAGTGGACAAGCCGGCGTACGACGAGGCGTCCGCGGGAGTGATGGACACGCTCCGCTCGCTCGGCGTAGTTGTCGAGGTGCTCGGCTGGGACGAGGCCTTCCTCGCGGTGCAGACCGACGACCCGCTGGCGTTCGCCCGGCGCGTGCAGCAGCAGGTGCTCGACGGCACGGGGCTGCACAGCTCCGTCGGTGTCGGGGACAACAAGCTGCGGGCGAAGCTCGCGACCGGGTTCGGCAAGCCCCGCGGCGTGTTCGCCCTGACCGAGGCCAACTGGTACGCCGTGATGGCCGACGAGAGCCCTGCCGCGCTGTGGGGGATCGGCAGGAAGACGGCGAAGCGGCTGGCAGACCTCGGGATGACCACCGTCCGCCAGCTGGCCGACGCCGACCCAGCCGACCTGGCGGCGCGGCTCGGTCCGACGATGGGTCCCTGGTACCACCGCCTTGCGCGTGGCGTCGACACGTCACCGGTCGACGGGTCGCCGTACGTCCCGCGCGGACGCAGCCGCGAGACCACGTTCCAGCAGAACCTGACCGACCCGGGCGAGATCGAAGCCGAGGTACGGCGTTTGGCGGGCCAGGTCGCGGACGACCTGAACCGCGACGGCCGCCCAGCGGTCCGCCTGACGCTCAAGGCCCGGTTCGCGCCGTTCTTCACTCAGACCCGCAGCCGGACACTGCCGGCGCCGACCTCCGACGCCGACGAGATCACCGCGGCCGCGCTCGACCTGGCAGACGGGTTCCTGGCCGGCAGAGCGGTGCGGCTGCTCGGCGTGCGCGCGGAGATGACCGAGCCGGCGGACTGACGCCGGCGAGGCTGGGAAGGTGGCGTGAGGCAGGATGGGCGCATGAGAGTACCGCTGAGACCGCCTGGCCTGAGCGACGTGCGCAGCCGGTTGAGTACCGTCCTCTTCGAGCGGGTGGCGGGCAACGACGGCGAGCGGCTGCACAGCCAGATCCACGAGACGCCGGGGGAGCGGTGGTTCGCCGAGGACAGCCCGATCCGGCGTGTCCACGCCGACCCGTCCATGTTCGTCGGCGGCCTGCGGGCGCTGCTCCTGCAGTCGCTGCATCCCCTCGCGATGGCGGGGGTCGCCCAGCACTCCGACTACAAGGGCGACCCGTGGGGACGGCTGCAGCGCACCAGCTACTTCCTCGCCGTCACCACGTTCGGCACCGCCGAGGACGCCCAGCGGGCCGTCGAGAGCGTCCGGTCCATCCACCAACGCGTGCGCGGCACGGCGGCCGACGGGCGGCCCTACAGCGCGGGCGACCCGCACCTGCTGCGCTGGGTGCACGTCGCCGAGGTCGACAGCTTCCTCACCGTCTACCAGCGGTTCTCCGGCTCACCGCTCGACCGCGCGGGTCGCGACGGCTACGTCGCCGACACAGCCCGGGTCGCGGAGGCACTCGGGATAGCCGAGCCACCGCGCACCGAGGCTGCGCTCCGCGATCAGCTCACCGCGTTCCGGCCGGAACTGCAGAGCACCCCGGAGGCCCGGAACGCCGCTCGCTACCTGCTCCTGAAGCCACCCGTCCCGTGGTTCGCCCGGCCGCCCGTCGCCATCCTGCAGGCGGCAGCGGTCGCGTCGCTGCCCTCCTGGGCTCGTTGGCCGCTACGCCTTCCGTTCGTCCCGGTCACCGAGGCGACGGTGGTGCAGGCATCCGGGCGGGCACTGGTCCGCTCCATCGGCTGGGTCATCGGCCCGCAGGCCGCCTGAGCGTCGTGCGACGCCCACCCCCGCGACCGCGGCCGCGGCGGCATCACCCTCCCCTCCTTGGGTGGTTCGCGGCGGCTACATCACCTCCCCTCCCCGGAGAGGTTCGGAACAGGGCGCGCGACGGGAGCGCGTGATCTGCGCGCGTCTTGTTCCGAACCAGCCGGCAGAGGGCGGGGGGCGTGGGCTTCGACACGCCAGCAAGACGACCACCAGCGGGGAAGCAAGCACGTCGATGCTTGCAGCGTGGGGCAACTCACACGCATACCGGTCAGAGTCCTTGCTGGGCAGCGTCCTTGACATCTGCCCGTAACGTCCGCCTTGCACACTTGAGGTATGACGAACGAACACGGACGCCACATCGCACTGGTGGCACATGACCACAAGAAGGTCGACCTGCTCCACTGGGCCGACTACAACCGCGAAACCCTGCTCCAGCACACGTTGTACGCCACCGGCACCACCGGCTCGATGCTGCACTTCGAGCTGGACCTGGAGGTCACCCGCTTCCTCAGCGGCCCGGTCGGGGGAGACCAGCAGATCGGAGCGAAGATCGCCGAAGGCACGATCGACATGCTGTTCTTCTTCTGGGATCCGCTGGAGCCCCAGCCGCACGACCCGGACGTGAAGGCGCTGCTCCGCATCGCCGCCGTCTGGAACATCCCCGTCGCCTGCAACGTCGCGACGGCGGACCTGATGATCTCATCCCCCTTGCTGGGCAGCGACTACCGTTCCGTGCGGCCGCTCATCGAGGTGGACGCCTAGCGATGGGCTGCGTAGGCCGGCGCCTTCGGATGCAGGAAGAGCAGCGTGGTGCGCACGGGAGCACCGGTCGCGGCGGAGGTCGCGCGCTCATAGGCCTCCACCTGCGGCGCGTAGTACTCCGTGCGGGCGGCGAGCGCCGCCGCCGGGATCGCGTCGGTCTTGTAGTCGACGACCATCAGCGTGCCGTCGTCCTCTCGATACATGAGGTCGATGAACCCCTCGACGAGGATGCCGTCGTCGTCCACCATCCCGGTGTAGGACTCCCTCCAGTGCTCCCGCCCCGCGGCACGTTGTACGACGTCCGAGTCGAGCGCGGAGCGCACCAAGTCGCGGACCACGTCGGCGTGCTCGCTGACGCCTTCGGCGATCGACTGCGCAGTCACGGCGGCGTCGAGACCCGCGCCCGTGGCGAGGTCGACGCTCTGCAGGACGCCGTGCACGGTTCGGCCGATCGCGGAGCCGTAGCGGCCCTTGGACCACGGCGGAAGCTCGACGTCGCGCGCGCCCTTGTCCCGGCCGGCCGGCACCGTGTCGTCGGGGCCGAGGACGACGGCCGGCTCAGTGCCCTCCAGCCCGGACGCGCTGATCGCACTGACCCGACACGTCGACTCGCGGATCCGTTCGATGGCGGCGCGCCACTCGTCCCAGGCCATCAGCTCGGCCGGACTGGCCGACGGGGTGGCCAGCGACCGGACCGGCTGGAAGTCGGGGTCGAAGACCGTCGCTCCGGTCGCGGTGGCCCCACCGGCGTCAGCCAGGATCTCGGCGTTGGTCGAGCCGGATCCCTTGCGGTGCAGCGACACGACGAGGTGGTCGCGGGCGCGGGTCGCAGCGACGTACAGCAGCCGACGCCGCTCGTAGGCGTCCATCTGCTCGTCAAGCGGCGCGACGACGTCGAAGTCGTTGGTCTGCACGGTCTTCGTGAACTTGACCTCGTAGCCAGTCGCCGTCCAGAGCACCCGCACGCCGCCTTGCCGCCTCGGCGCCGAGCTCATGCCTGACAGCACCACCATGGGGAACTCGAGCCCCTTCGCGGCGTGCACGGTCATCACCCGCACCGCGTCGACGTCGGTCTCCGGCAGCACCGCCTCGGCCACCCGCGCGATCTCCTCGCCCTGCCGGGCCGCCCAGGCGAGATATGCCCGCAGCCCGCCGTGCTCGGTCTCCGACCAGGCGCGTGCCTGGTCGACCACGAACCGCAGCCGCCGCCAGTGGTCACGGGCGCGGAGACCGTCCGCAGCCACCTCGAGCATCCGGCGGTCGGCGATGACCGCGCCGAGCACCTCGCTCGGCGCCATCCACCGCGACTCCCGGTGCACCCGTCCGAGGTAGCGCAGCGCGCGGCCCACCGGGAGGTCGGCCTTCTCGTCGGGCACCGGCGCCAGGATGCTGAAGGAGCCACGGTCGCGCTTCCACGTCCACAGGTCGTCGTCGCCGCAGCCGAACAGCGGCGACCGCAGCGCCGTCACGCACGACAGCAGGTCACTCGGGTCGGCCACGGTGCGCGCGGCAGCAAGCAGGTCGCGAACCTCGCCCGCCTGGTAGACGAGTGAGCTCGACTCCGCGCGATACGGGATGCGGGCCTCGTCGAGGGCGTCCTCCAGGAACGGCAGCGACGTGCGCGCCGGCACCAGGATCGCGATGTCGCCGAGCCGGAGAGTGCGCCAGGCCCTGTCGTGCTCGTCGTACGTCGTCCACTGCTCGTCGAGAGCCCGCCGGACAACGGCGGCCACGTCGGCCGCCTCACGTTCGCGCATCTCAGCGGCGGTCGGGTCGTCGTCATGCCCAGCGGCGCCGAGCACGACGACCGGCGGGCCGTCGGCGCCGTCGCCGCGCGTCGGCGTCAGCGCGACGTACGACGGCTGGGCCTTCTCGGCCGGCGTGATCACCGAGCCGAACACGTCGTTGACCCAGCGGAGCACCGGCTCCCCTGTGCGGAAGTTGGCGTCGAGGGTCAGCGTTGTGCCGATGCACTCCTGCGCGCGCAGGAACATGGCGATGTCGGCCCGGCGGAAGCGGTAGATCGACTGCTTCGGGTCGCCGACGACGAACAGCGATCCCGGTGGCACCTCGACGTCCTCCCAGGAGGGCGCGTCGGCGGCCGCGCCCCCCGCGATGCGCACCGCGATCTCGATCTGGATCGGGTCGGTGTCCTGGAACTCGTCGAGCAGCAGGCGCGGATAGCGCTCCTGCAACGCCGCGCGAACGGTGGCGTTCTCGCGCAGCAGGTCGCGCGCCACCACGAGCAAGTCGTGGAACTCGAGCCGTCCCTCGGCGGTGCGCTCGCGGGCCGCCCGGCGTACCCGCTCCGCGACCCAGCGCGCGAGCGGCCGCAGGGAGGCGTTGACGAGCTCGCCGAAGACTGCCTTCGCCTTGTCCTGCCAGGCCCTGCAGGAATTGCGAAGCCCGTCCAGCGAGGCGACGCCGTCCGTGGTGCTCCAGCTCTTCGCTAGTCCGTGTCGGGGAAAGGACAGTGCACCCGCCGCTGACAGCGCATGGATCACGGTTTCGGGGTCGCTGGCTGCGCAATGGTCGCTCGCCCAGGCGGCGACGGCGGCCAGCCGGGGCAGGAACTTGTCGTCGTCCTTGCTGCACTCGTCGGCACGGGCAGCGAGCGCCAGCGCCTCGGCGACCAGCGCGGCGAGGTCGGGCAGGGCGATCTCGGCCGGCTCCTCGTGCAGCACGCGCGACTCGATGAGGTCCCAGTCGGACTGGAATGCGCGGGTCAGCGACCGGACGTGCTCGAGCTTCACGCCAGCGGCCAGCGCGAGCCGCACGGCCGGCGCGAGCGCCTCGTCGTCCAGGAGCTCGCGCTGCAGCACCGCCCAGCGGTTGTCGAAAGCCACCGACGAGCCGACCTCGTCGAGCACCTCGATCAGCGGCGGCAGCCCGGCCTCGATCGGATGCATGGTGAGGATGCGCTGCGCGAAGGAGTGCAGCGTGCCGATCGCGGCGCCATCGAGGTCATCGAGCGCAGCTGCGGCCAGCGCCCTGCGGAGGCCGGTCGCCGTGCGGTACTCACCCTCGAACTCCGCGCGCAGCCGGTCGCGGAGCTCGGCGCCGGCCTTCTCGGTGAACGTCACGGCGGCGATGTTGCGCAGCGAGATCTCGTCGACGAGCGCGAGGGTCGTGACGCGGTCGATCAGCGACTTGGTCTTCCCCGATCCGGCGCCGGCATCGACGAACAGAGTGGAGTCCGTGTCGTCCCGGATGCGGTCGCGGGCGCCCTGATCACTGAGCGGACCGGTGCGGACCGGACCGGTCCGGGACGGGCCGGGGCGGGGCACAGGTGTGCGGGGCG
>JBBSIF010000074.1:0-13203 GCA_038232255.1 Propionibacteriales bacterium | reverse complement strand
GCTCGGGCACCGGCGTCACGGTCCCCAGCAGGACGACGACCACAGCGGTGGCGAAGGCCCCGACGACCAGCGGCGACCTGTCGTGCTGGCTGACGTGGAAGACGTAGATCGAGGCGACGAGTACGGCGGTCGGCACCGTCAGGGACCCCGCCGTCAGCAGACCGGCGGAGGCTGAGTGGTGCGCGTAGTGGTCGACGCGTACGGCGAGGCCCGCGCCCACGGCGGCAGCGGACGCGAAGACGAAGTAGTGCCCGAAGCCCCAGATCATGTTCAGCGTGATGCTCCGCCCCAGCATGACGTCGGTGTCCTCCCGGCTGAAGTACAGCCACCACAGGCCGAAGACCAGCGGGATGCCCCCCGCGATCAGCCCGACGAGGTGGCCGGCGGCCTGGCCCTCGTCGATCGCCGTCTGGATGGCCACGGTCGACGAGAGGATGACCTCGCCCAGCACGATGATGAAGAACAGCGAGTAGCGCTCCACGATGTGGTGCGGGTGCCACGGCGTGATACCCGCCCGCTCGGCCCAGGCCGGCACGAGGAGCTCACAGCACACCAGGAGGAAGAAGACCAGCACACCCACGCTGTGCGGCACCCACAGGTAGGCCACCCACGCTCCCTGCACTCCGACGATGCCGGCTGCGTAGCGGCGGGCGGTCGTACGGTGCACGGGGTCTCCGCGCGACACCCGCCACCACTGCGTCACCAGCGCCACTCGCATGATCACGTACCCGGCGACGCTGAGGGAGAAGTCGTCGTCGAACATCCGGGGGATGCCGGCTGCCAGGACGAGCGCGCCAAGGACCTGCAGGATGG
Organism: Propionibacteriales bacterium; assembly: GCA_038232255.1. GTDB lineage: Bacteria > Actinomycetota > Actinomycetes > Propionibacteriales > Nocardioidaceae > JAWWPG01. Next base: position 12,390 of record JBBSIF010000074.1, on the reverse strand, counting down.
TCAGCAGCCGGTAGGCGAGCCCGTCGTCGTCGTACGCCGACCCGAACCACGTGAAGTTGAGCCAGGTCCAGAAGATGGCGAAGAAGGCCATCGCGAAGTGCACGGCGCCTGATGCGGCGTGACCGTTCGTGATCGTGTGATGCAGCGCCTCCGCCGCCTGCGAGACGGCCACCACGAAGCAGAGGTCGGTGAAGAGCTCGAGCGCCGAGGCGACGCGGTTCTCTTCGTGAGGGTCTCGGGGCCGGAGCGGTCGGACGAGCTGTTCGACGCTCAGGCGAGGCACGCGCACACCCTACCGAGAGCTCAGCCGCCGGTACGCCGACAAGGCGAACGCCTCACCTGTCGGAACGGGTGAGGCGATGGCGACCCCGACGGGACTCGAACCCGCGACCTCCGCCGTGACAGGGCGGCGCGCTAACCAACTGCGCTACGGGGCCAGCGTGTCGCGCGCAAACCTTAGCGCACGAAGCACCCCCAACGGGATTCGAACCCGTGCTACCGCCGTGAAAGGGCGGCGTCCTAGGCCACTAGACGATGGGGGCCAAAGCCCGGGCACCCTAGAGGAAGCCGTCGGGGACCGGTCAATCATATGGCTCGCGGGAACCTGGTCCAACAGCAGGCGGGGGCTCACGCCGGAACCAGTCCGGCGGCAGGCCAGGGCTCCGGCTCACGCACCGGCGCTACGTCAGGCCTCGAGGGGCGCCCACTGCAACGGGTCGTCCGCGACGTCGATACCGGCCGAGAAGAGGGCGCCGGTGACCAACGTGCGCCGGTGGGCGGCGTACGTCAGCACATGCGCAACCATCGCGCCGTAGGTGAACACCTGCGGACGGTCCCCCGTCGCATCCACGAAGGTGTCCTCGAGCCGACCTGCCGCCACCACCTCGCGCGTCTGCTCTCGGAAGGTGGGCCCGTGCTCCGCCAGGCGGCTCCGCATGGAGTCCAGGCCCTCGTGGTGTTCGAGCGCGAAGTCGTACGGGCGGTTCTCCACCGCGCAGTTCCACATGTGCAGCTGGCCGACGAGACGCGACAGCAGGGAGCGGACCGACGGGTCGGTGTCGATGCCTTGGATGGACAGCTCGATTGGGCCGTCGAGCTGGTCGTCGCGAAGGGACGCAGCGCTGTCGATCAGCTGACCCACCACGTGCAGGTGGTGGTCGACCATCGTGGTCACCAGATCCATGGAGGGACCTTCCGTACGTGCTCGTACCCGCAGGCCGGCGGGCGGGTGGAAGTGGACCCCGCTGGGGGCGTCCACCAGGATGGATGCCGGGCCTCGGCGCCATGTTGACGGCGCGGCGCCGAAGGCCCGTTGGAACGCTCTGGTGAAGGCCTCGTTGGACGAGTACCCCGCCTCCGCCGCGACGTCGAGCAGCCCCCACTCCGTCGTCGCGAGCCGGTACGCCGCCCGCTCCAGCAGGATGCGCCGCCTCAGCCGCGCGGGTGGCTCACCAGCCGTCGCGGTCAGGATCCGGTCGAGATGGAAGCGGGAGACGTGGATGCGGGCGGCCAGCTCCGCGCCGTCCAGGTTCGGGTCGTCCAGGCTCGCGACCAGCGTGTCCAAGAAGACCGAGAAGGTCTCGTTCGCCGCTGCCACGGGCCTACCTTCCCATCGCGCGAAGGCTCCGGGCTTGATCGTTCTTGCGCAATGCGCCGGACGCCGACCAGCCACGTCTCAGCGCCCTCGACCGCGCTCACGGCCCGTACGCTGGGGCGCATGATCGACGTGTCCCGGGAGGCGTTCGAGGAGCTGGTCGCCGAGGCGCTCGACTCACTGCCGCCGGAGCTCGCCGAGCTGATGGACAACGTCGCCGTCTTCGTCGAGGACGAACCCCCGCCAGGCGAGAACCTGCTGGGCCTGTACCAGGGGGTGCCGCTCACGGAACGCGGCGGCTTCTACGCCATGGCGCTGCCGGACCGCATCACGATCTTCCGCCGGCCCATCCTGTGGATCAGTGCCAACGAGGACGAGGTGCGCGACCAGGTGCGGATCACCGTCGTACACGAGATCGCGCATCACTTCGGGACCGACGACGACACCCTGCACGACCTCGGCTACGGGTGACCTGGCAGATACCTACGCATTCGTTTGCGCTTCGGCGGGTATTCGCGCCTGGCGGCAGCAGACGAATGACGCTTCAACCGATTCGGTCTGCGGTTCCGCGCGGCGTTTCCCGCCTGCAGCAAGATCCGACGACTAGACCGCCTGGCAGCCTGTACGTCGGATCTTGCCGCGCCTCTACGCCAGAGGTCCGACGATCAGACCGCCCTGGCAGCCTGTACGTCGGATCTTTGCGCGGCAAGAGGGGGCGAAAGGAGGGAGGTGGGCGGGGGGAGGCGAAAGGAGGGAGGTGGGCGAGCGAGGTCGGCTCAGCCGAAGCGGCCGGAGATGTAAGCCTCGGTGGCGGCGTTCTCGGGGTTGGAGAACATCTTGGTCGTGGTGCCGTACTCGATGAGGCGGCCGGGGCTGCCGACACCGGCGATGTTGAAGAACGCGGTCGTGTCCGAGACGCGGGAAGCCTGCTGCATGTTGTGCGTGACGATCGCGATCGTGTAGTGCTCCTTGAGCTCCTGGATGAGGTCCTCGATGGCGCTGGTAGAGATCGGGTCGAGCGCCGAGCAGGGCTCGTCCATCAGGAGCACCTGCGGCTCGACCGCGATCGCCCGGGCGATGCACAGCCGCTGCTGCTGGCCGCCGGAGAGGCTGCCGCCGGGCTTGTTGAGGCGGTCCTTGACCTCCTCCCAGAGGTTGGCGCCACGCAGCGACTCCTCGACGACCTCGGCCGCATCCGACTTGCTGATCCGCTTGCCGTTGAGCCGCACACCGGCGATCACGTTCTCCGAGATCGTCATGGTGGGGAACGGGTTGGGCCGCTGGAAGACCATGCCGATGTTGCGTCGTACCTCGACCGGGTCGACGTCGGAGTCGTAGAGGTCGCGGCCGTCGATGATGATCTTGCCCTCGACCCGGGCACCGGGGATCACCTCGTGCATCCGGTTGAGGCTGCGCAGGAACGTCGACTTGCCGCACCCTGACGGACCGATCAGCGCCGTCACCGACCGCGCGGCGATCGGCATCGTGACAGCCTCGACAGCAAGGAAGGACCCGTAGTAGATGTTGAGGTCGCTGACCTCGATGCTCTTCGCCACGGAATTCCTTCGTCTCTCGAGCACAGAGTGTGTCATGTCAGGCCTTCTTAGGGGAGAAGAAATGTGAGACCAACCGAGCGATGAGGCTCAACAGCATGACGATGACCGTGAGCACGAACGCGGCTCCCCACGCCCGATCCACGCTGAACTCCGGCGGGATGCCAGGGTTCTTGTACTGACTGTAAATGTAGACGGGCAGCGTCATGATGCGACCTCCGAAGAGGTTGAAGTTCGTGGAGTCCGTGGAGCCGCAGATAATCAGCAGCGGAGCCGTCTCGCCGATGACGCGAGCGATGGCGATCGTGACACCCGTGACGATGCCGGCGAGCGCCGTCGGCAGCACGACCTTGCTGATGGTGCGCCACTTCGGCACGCCCAGCGCGTACGACGCCTCCCGCAGGTCGTCCGGGACCAGCTTGAACATCTCCTCGGCGGAGCGCACGACGAGCGGGATCATCAGCACCGACAGCGCCACGGCGCCACCGAAGCCCATGCGGATGCCCTCACCGAAGAAGATCGCGAACAGCGCATAGGCGAAGAGGCCCGCGACGATCGAGGGAATGCCGGTCATCACGTCGACGAGGAACGTGATGGCCTGCGACAGCCTGCCGGTGCCGTACTCGACGAGATAGATCGCCGTCAGCAGGCCAATCGGCACCGAGAGCACGGTCGCGAGACCGGTGACGAGCAGCGTGCCGAAGATGGCGTGGTAGATGCCGCCGCCCTCGCCGATGACGTTGCGCATCGACGAAGTCAGGAAGGTCGAATTGACGACCGGTGCGCCCTTGCTGATCACCATCCACAGCAGGCTCGCCAGCGGGAGCAGCGCTACGACGAACGCCGACGTCACGAGCGAGGTGGCCAGCCGGTCCCTGCTCTTGCGACTCCCTTCCACCACTCGCGAGATCATGAAGAGCCCGACGACGAAGACCAGCCAACCGGCGGCGACGGAGAGAGCGATGCCCTGTCCCAGTACGACGTAGATCAGAGCCGCCACGAGGAGGCCGGCGACGCCGACCCCGAGGGGGGCGTACCTGGGCAGATGAGGGGAGTGCAGCTGCCGCTCGAGCGCCTCGAGCTCGAGGTCGTCCTGCTGCTGGGAGCCCGCCGGGAAGGTCATCTCAGCGCCCTCCCGCCGAGCTCGTGCGCCGCACGATGGCACGGGCGAGGAAGTTGACGACAAACGTGAGGACGAAGAGCACAAGGCCGGTCAGCACCAAGACGTTGACCGCGGTGCCGCTCGAGTCCGCGAAGTTGAGGGCGATGTTCGCCGCGATCGTGCTGGGGTTGACGCTGCCGATCAGGTTGAACGTCACCACGTGGAACGGCGACAGCACGATCGCCACCGCCATGGTCTCGCCTAGCGCGCGACCGAGGCCCAGCATGCCGGCACTGACCATGCCGGAGCGTGCGTGCGGGAAGACGACGAGCCGGATGGTCTCCCAGCGAGTTGCCCCGAGGGCCAGCGCTGCCTCCTCGTTGAGGCGCGGCGTCTGGAGGAACACTTCACGGCAGAGTGACGTGCTGATCGGCAAGACCATGATCGCCAGCACAACAGCAGCGGTGAGGATGGTGTTGCCCGTCACCGATGCCGGTCCCTCGAAGAAGGGCAGGAAGCCGAGGTGAGCGGCCAGCCAGGCGTAGACCGGCACGACTCGGGGTGCAAGGAAGAAGAGCCCCCACAGTCCGTAGACGACGCTGGGGACGGCGGCCAGCAGGTCGATCAGGTAGCCGAGCGGCAACGCCAGCCGCCGGGGCGCGAAGTGCGAGGTGAAGAGAGCGACCCCAATCGAGAGCGGCATCGCGATGAGCATCGCCAACGTGGCGGCGAGCACGGTGCCGAAAACCAGCTTCAAGACGTAGCCGGGGAGGCTGGCGCCTTGCAGGATCGCGCTCCGCGGCCCGGTGAAGGCCGGCACCCCCTCCGACGTGAGGAACACCAGCACGCCACCCAGCACCAGCAGGATCACGATGCCGGCTCCTGCGGTCATCCCGCGGAACAAGCGGTCACCGAGCCGGCGAGATGCCCTCGCCGGCTCGGTGTTGCTCTGCACGCTCACGTCGTGTCCTCCGTCAGGTGTGCGTCGGGTGGAGCCTCCGGAGTCGCGTCACTTGGCGGTGATGGTGTCGATCGCCGCCTGCGCCTTGGAGCGGAGCGCCTCCGTGATCGGCGCTGAACCAGCCTGCTTGGCGGCGGCGTCCTGGCCGTCCGCGCTGATCACATAGGACTCGAACGCCTTGATGAGGTCGGCGGTCGCGGTGCTGGACTGCTGCTGGCAGGTCATCTGGTAGGAGATCAAAACGATCGGGTAGACGCCCGACGCCGCCGTGGTCCGGTTGACGGTCATCGCCAGGTCGGTCGGTGCCCGACCGGACTCGATCTGCGACTCGTCCAGGATCTTGGACGCCGCCTCGGTGGACGGGCCAACATACTCGGAACCGACCTTCACGTTGGCCTGTCCGAGATCGGCGGCCTGGCTGGCGTCGGCGTACCCGATCGTGCCGTCGCCGTTGGTCACGGCGGCGACCACACCGGCCGTGCCGTTGCCGGCCTCGCCACTCTTGATCGGCCACGTCTGGATCGGACCGTAGGTCCAGTCGGTGCTGGCTGCCTGCGACAGGTAGTCGGTGAAGTTCTCGGTCGTGCCCGAGTCGTCGCTGCGGTGCACCGGTGTGATCGTCGTACTCGGCAGGCTCACGCCGGGGTTCTCGGCCTTGATGGCCGGGTCGTCCCAGGTGGTGATCTTGCCGGTGAAGATCTGCGCCAGCGTCGCGGGCGCCAGGTCGAGCTTGTCGACTCCCGAGATGTGGTAGATGACGGCGATCGGGCTCACGTACACCGGGATCTCGACCGGGTCGCTCCCGCACTGCTTCTTGGCCTTGACCAGCTCATCGGTGCTCAGGGCCGCGTCTGAGCCCGCGAACGCGACGGCGCCGGACAAGAAGGCGTCCCGGCCGTCACCGGAGCCGATGGCGTCGTAGTTGACGGTGACATCGGGGTTGGCCGTCTGGAAGCCGGCCTTCCAGGCGGTCATCGCGGCTTCCTGGGCGGTGGATCCGGAGCCGTTCAGCTCACCCGAGAGTGCGCCGGTGGTGGGGTCGCCACCGCTGCTGCTCTCGTTGGACGCGCTACATCCCGCGACGGAGGCGGCGACGGTCATCGACAGGGCTGCCATGAGCAGGGCTCGCGGCACGGTAAGACGTCTCACGTGTGGTCCTCAGGCGTCGACGGTGTTGCTCTGACGCTCGGAACGTTAGGCAGTGCAGATGTCTCGCCCGGTTGCCGACGGTTAACGGTGGGTGAACGCTGCCGGTCCGGCGCGAACGGAGAGCCAGGTCGCGGTGCCCCTGGTCGCGGTGCCCTGGTCGCGGTGCCTGAGGCGGTGCCGTGTCGCGGTGCCCTGGTCGCGGTGCCCGTGTCGGTGGGCGCTGGTCGCGGGGCGCTGGTGGGGGTGCGCTGTTGGCGGGTGCCCTGACCCGCAACGCCTGGCTGACGAGGGCTCAGCTCTCGGCCAGGCAGAAGACGTTGCCTTCGGGATCCTCGAAGACCGCGAACGACATGTCCGGCTCGTCGTCGGAGCCGTCGGCGTAGTCGGCCACCATCCGACCGCCGAGCTCGACCACGCGCGCCAGCGCGACGTCCAGGTTGTCGACCCAGAGCTCGAGGTGCAGCCGGTTCTTGCCGGACTGACGCGGCTCGGGGACCTTGTGCAGGTACAGGCCTGCCGCGGCTCTCTCCGGATGAACGAGATGGACGTGATGAGGGGTGTCCTCGGTGCGCTGGTAGCCGGTCAACGCCTGCCAGAAGTCCGCCATGGCGGCGGGATCTGCCACGTCGATGCCTACGCCGAATGGTCTGGCGGCGAAGTCGCTCATGGCCGCACTGTATCGAAGCAGGATCGGTGGGTTGTGGCGCCGAAATGGGCGTTCGGGAGGCGATCGCGCGGCTCCGTCTTGGTCGAACGGATCGGGCAGAATGGGTGCACCCCTTCGCCCCGAACCGGCTGGAAGACGGCGGGTACCGCGTGCGGATGGCTGGCGAGCAGACGGGAGCGAACGTGAGCGGGCATGAGCACGAGCACGCTTGCGTCCGCCCACCTGATCGCGATTGCGCTCACCTGCACGGACGCAGCGGGGCTGGCTTTCGTGGCGTCCGCCTACCTGATCGCGATAGCGCTCACCTGCACGGACGTACGGCGTTCGCGACGCGCTAGACCGGCGAGGCGACAGGGTCAGCCGCGCGTGCGCCGTTCGCGGAGGTATCCGACGTACCCGACAGCACCGATGACAGCGACCGCCAGTGGTGGCCCCCACGGCTTGACGCTGCCGCGGGAGCCGGAGCTCATGATGGCGCCGGACGACCGGTTGGACATGATCGACCAGCGGGCCGCATTCGACAGCGCTGAGCCCAAGCTCAAGGACGAGCCGACCGAGGCGATAGACGCGAAGGAGCCGATGCTGCCGATGGATGCAAACGACCCCACGCTGCCGATACACAACAGGGAGCCGTCCGAGGCGATCGACAGCAGCGAGCTCCGCGACCACAGGGAAAGACTGGTCATGGCTGCCTCCTTGCCGGATAGCGCGCAATGGAGGGCTGCTGGCGCGATGGCGCGATGGGTTACGAGAGATCCTAGCGAGACTCGTTGTCAGGGATCCGACGTCCAGACTGTTCCAGCGACCTGTACGTCGGATCTTGGCGGGTCGGTAAGTCAGGGATCCGACGTCCAGACTGTTCCAGCGACCTGCACGTCGGATCTTTGCGGCGGCGGCAGCGGCGGCGGCAGCAGCGGCAGCGCCTCCTCACGCGCCAAGGGCTCGGCGTACGGCGGCCGCGGCGCGCCGGCCGGACACGATCGCGCCCTGGATGGACGCGGTGTCGCGGTGGTCGCCGGCGACGAACAGCCGGTCGCCGACGGTCACCGGCTGGCGCATGTTCAGCGGCGGCAGCATGGCGGGCAGTGCCGCCGGAATGCGGTACGTCGCGACCAGCTCCCAGTCGCTGGTGTCGGTCCCGTAGATCTGGCCGAGCTGTCGTTGGACGACGACAACGGCCGCCGCGCTGTCGTCGGTACCGAGAACCGTGGACGCCACGAGAGCACCGCCGGGGCAGTAGGTCCTCGCGACGTCCGAGACGACCGCCGTGTTCACCACCGGCCCACGCCGGTCACCGTCCACATGAAGCAGGCGACGACTGCTCGGCGACGTCGCAACGCGGTGGTAGAACGTCGTCAAGGCTCGCATGGCAGGGGCCGGGAGACCCGTCAGCTCAGCTGCCGACAGCGGGTCGGTGGCCACGACGACGCAGCTGCCCGTCCACTCCTGCGACTGCGAGCGCACCGAGCCCGCCGCGACGCTGTCGATGTGGACGCCGAGGTGGATGGAGCCGGCCGGCAGAAGACCCATCACCTGCTCCGGCAGCGCCTGCATGCCAGCCGCAGGAAGTCCGGGCACGCCGCGGGCGAACGTGCGCAACAGCATGTCCACGAACCGGCGGGATGTCTGCTGCTCGTCCTCCCCGAGCACACCGGCAAGGAACGGCTCGAGCACCGACCTCCGCAGCCTCCCGGTCACGCGGGCACGGTCGAAGGCGTCCCCATAAGCGAGATCGTCGAGCCCGCGCAGCCTCCGGGGCGTCGCAACGGCGCACCGCAGGGCGTACGACGTGAAGCGGGCCTTCTCGACGACCGAGCCTGTCGAGACGTCGAGGGCCCGCCACGCGTCCCGGGGCGCTCGCACCGGATCGGCGAGCACCGTCCGCTTGCCGGCGGCGGCGGAGGCCACGACGACGCCGGCCTCGAAGCTCTGCAGGTCGAGGGCCGGCAGGTCCACCAGCCCGTGCAGCGCCGGATAGGCGGGGTTGAGCAGCTGGAAGCCTCGGTCGAGCAGCATGTCGTCCACACGGTCCGTCCGGATGCGGCCCCCGACAGCGTCGGACGCCTCCAGGACGACGGCGTGGTGACCGCTCTGCGACAGCTCGTACGCGCACGTCAGCCCGGCCAGCCCGGCTCCGACGATCACGACGTCGTGGCTGCCCATGACCCTCCTGTCGGCTGCGCGGGAACGCTCCCGCCCGACAGTAACGGGCGCCGACGGCGGCTCGGGATGAGTGTCGGAGCAGCGGAGCACAATGGGCGCGTGAGTCGTCGAGCGTTGTTGTGCTTCATCGGCTTGGGCATCGCCTGGGGCATCCCCTACCTGCTGATCAAGGTGGCCGTGCGCGAGCTGTCCCCGGCCGAGCTGGTGCTCGGCCGGACGGCGATCGCGGCCGCCCTTCTGATGCCGATCGCGATGGCGCGGAGCGCCGTACTGCCGGCCCTGCGGCACTGGAGGCCACTCGCGGCGTTCACGATCCTCGAGATCGCGGTTCCGTGGGTGACGCTGGGTGACGCCGAGCGACACCTGCCCAGCTCGACGACCGGCTTGCTGATCGCTGCCGTGCCGATCGTCGGAGTGGCCGTGGCCTTCCTCGGTGGCCGGGCGGAGCGGCTGGGGAGGACCGCCTGGCTCGGCCTCGCCCTCGGTGTCGCGGGGGTGGCGGCCCTGGTGGGCCTCGACGTCGGCGGCTCAGACCTCGCTGCTGTGGCGGAGGTCGGGGTCACGGCGCTGGGATACGCGATCGGTCCGGCCATCCTGTCCCGCTATCTCGGCACGCTCCCGGCAGTGGGTGTGATCGCGACTGCGCTCACCGCGACCGCACTCCTGTATCTGCCGCTGGTCGTGGTGAGCGACGGCCTCCCCTCGTCGGTGCCGTCGCTCCCCGTCGTGACGTCCGTCCTGCTGCTGGCGACGGTGTGCACCGCTGCCGCGTTCCTGATGCTGTTCGCCCTCGTCGCAGAGATCGGCCCAGTCCGGGCCACGACGATCACCTACGTCAACCCCGCCGTCGCCGTGGCGGCAGGGGTCGTGGTCCTGGGCGAGGCGCTGACCGTGTGGACGGTGGTCGGCTTCACGCTCGTCGTGGCCGGCTCCTACCTGGTCAACCGCCGCCCTGGCGCCCGGGGTTCCGAGACCGTGCCCGCCGGACCGACGCTCGACCGCGCCGCCGTCGACTGTTGAGCAGCGGTAACGTGGCCGGCCCGGGGCAGCAGCAGGGGGCGCGGGGTGCCTGAGGGTGACACGGTGTGGCTGCATGCCCGCCGGCTCGACCGTGCCCTCGCTGGCTCTCGCCTGGTGGCCTCGGACTTCCGTACCCCAGCCCTGGCCACCACGAGCCTCGCCGGGAGCGACGTCCTCGAGGTCCGCAGCCGCGGCAAGCACCTGCTGACCCGGCTCCGCACGCCCGAGCGCGGGGACTGGACGCTTCGCACCCACCTGCGCATGGACGGCACCTGGCGGGTGTTCGAGCCGGGGGAGCGCTGGAGCGGGCGGCCGGGCTCCACCATCCGGATCGTGCTGACGACTCAGCGGGCGGTAGCGGTGGGATTCCATCTCCACGACATCGCCCTCGTGCGGACGGAGCAGGAGGAGTCCCTGGTCGGGCATCTCGGCCCCGACCTGCTCGGTCCCGACTGGGACCCGGAGGAGGCGGTACGTCGGCTCTCGAGCCGCCCCGACCGGGAGATCGCCCCGGCGCTGGTGGACCAACGCAACCTGGCCGGGATCGGCAACCTCTACAAGTGCGAGCTGCTGTTCCTGCGCGGCGTCTCGCCGTGGACGCCGGTGGGGCAGGTCAGAGACCTTCACGCGATGGTCGACCTCGCGCAGCGGCTGCTGTTCGCGAACCGGGACCGCTGGGCCCAGGTGACGACCGGCGACACCCGGCCCGGGCGAGGCGCCTACGTCTTCGAGCGCCAGGGCAGGCCGTGCCGGCGGTGCGGCACTCCCGTCCGGAGAGCCCGGCAGGGCGGCGAGGGGGTCGAGGACCGAGTCACGTTCTGGTGTGCGTCGTGCCAGCCGGGTCCCATACCGCCGCCGAGCTCCGCCGTACGGCGCTGAGCTCGCCGTACGGGTACGGCGCTGAGCTCGCCGTACGGGTACGGCGCTGAGCTCGCCGTACGGGTACGGCGCTGAGCCTCGTCGGACGACGCCGAGCTCCCCGGTACGGCGCTGAGCAGGCCAGGTGGCTGCCGGAACGACGCCGTCGAACTTCGTGGACGGCGCTGAGCACGCCAGGTGGTTCCCGGCGAGAGCGGGCTAGCGCGCTGCCGGAGCGGGTCTACTGGTCAGGTTCGCGCACGGGCGCAGCGAGTTCCATCGGGAGAGCGCCTCATCGGCCGCTCCGCCGGTCAGCCGAGTGGGCAGCCCGTCGACGATCTCGCCCGGGATGAACCGGGGGTGCGTCACGCTCCGGCCCTGCACGGTGAGCACGAGGACACCGGTGGCGGCGGTCTCGCCGCCGTTGGGGACGTAGAACTGGAAGTTGCCCAGCCCGAAGTCGACGTACGCCGACCCCTGGTAGCCGCCTCCGAGAAGGATGTGGGCGTGCTGGCCCACCACGATGTCGGCGCCGGCGCGGACGAGGTCGTCGGCCAGCGCCCGCTGGATCTCGGTCGGGCAGGGAGTCAGGTCAGCACCGTAGTGCAGGTCAACGACCACGGTGTCCACGTCCGGGCGGACGGCTCTGACAGCGGCGACGATAGCCGCGTTGTCGCCGTCGAGAGCGGTCGCGACACCCGGCTGCGTGCTGGTGGCTGACCAGGTGGCGGCGAGGGACGCCGGGTCCATGACCGCAGTGGCGGCCAGGAACGCGATGCGCTGGCCGTGCACCGTAACGATCCACGGCCGGTAGGCCTGCTGGGCGTCCTCCCCGATCCCGATGACCGGCATGTCAGCCGCCTTGGCCGCAGCGAGCGCGTCCGGCACGCTGACCGGGCCGTAGTCGAGCCCATGGTTGTTGGCCATCGTGGCGACGTCGATGCCGGCGTCCTTCAGGGCGGTGAACACCACTGGCGGGGCACGGAACCGGTACTCCTTCGGCTGCGGCGTTCCGCGGGTGGTCACCGCCGTCTCGAGGTTGACGATCGAGAGGTCAGCCGCGGCGAGTGCCTGGGCCAGCGGCCCCATGGCCGTGCGCGGATGGTCCAGGCGCGCCGCGAGGAAAGTCTCGAAGTGCACGTCGCCGGCGAACGCGAGAGTGACCGGCCGAGTAGGCGGTGGGCTCGTCGTTCCGGTCGGGGAAGTCGGGGAAGTCGGGGAAGTCGGGGAAGTCGGGGTTGGAGTGCTCGGCGTCGCTGGTGGCGAGGAGGCGGAGCTGCTCGACGGGTTCCGGGGGTTGGAGGGAGCGCCGCCGCCGGGCTC
>JBBSIF010000073.1:0-13213 GCA_038232255.1 Propionibacteriales bacterium | reverse complement strand
GCGCTGTTAGGGTCGGCCCATGAGGGAGTACCTGGACCTCGTACGGCGGGTGCTGGACGAGGGCACCGAGAAGGCCGACCGCACCGGCACCGGGACGCTGAGCGTGTTCGGTCACCAGATGCGGTTCGACCTGCAGGCCGGCTTCCCCTTGGTGACCACGAAGAGGGTGCATCTACGCTCCGTCTTCGGCGAGCTGCTGTGGTTCCTGCGCGGGGACACCAACGTCCGGTGGCTCCAGGAGCGCGGCATCCACATCTGGGACGAGTGGGCGGACGAGAACGGCGACCTCGGGCCGGTCTACGGCCGCCAGTGGCGGAGCTGGCCGACGCCCGGGGGCGGCTCCGTCGATCAGCTCAGAGCCGTGATCGAGGCGATCCACCAGAGCCCGGACTCCCGTCGCCATCTCGTCAGCGCGTGGAACGTCGCCGAGCTGCCCGCGATGGCGCTCGCCCCCTGCCACGCGCTCTTCCAGTTCTACGTCGCCGACGGCAGGCTCTCCTGCCAGCTCTACCAACGCTCGGCCGACGTCTTCCTCGGCGTCCCGTTCAACATCGCGTCGTACGCGCTGCTGACGCACATGGTCGCCCAGGTGACCGGGCTGCGCCCCGGCGACTTCGTGCACACCTTCGGTGACGCGCACCTCTACCTCAACCACCTCGAACAGGCGCGGCGCCAGCTCGAGCGGGAGCCTCGGGCCCTTCCCCAGCTCCAGCTCAATCCCGAGGTCCGCGACATCGACGGCTTCGCCCTCGACGACATCACCGTCACCGGCTATGACCCGCATCCGGGCATCAAGGCACCGATCGCGGTATGACGGTGGCGCCCGGGTGAGGCCGCCGACGGTGGCTGCACTCCCCGGCGCCGCCCCCGAACCACCGTCCGCGCCATGACGGTCACGATCATGGCCGCCGTCGCCCGCAACGGCGTCATCGGCAGTGCCGGCACGCTGCCGTGGCACTTGCCGGACGACCTCCGCCGGTTCAAGGCGACCACGATGGGCTCCGTGCTGGTGATGGGCCGGCGCACTTACGAGTCGATCGGGCGTCCGCTGCCGGGGCGGACGACCGTCGTCATCACCCGGCAGCGGCCCTATCCACCCGACGGGGAGGCGGTATCCGGGCTGCTCGCGGCCGGCAGCCTCGACGAGGCGCTACGCCTGGCGCGCGCCGAAGCCGAGCGGCTCGGCGGGGAGGTCTTCGTCCAGGGCGGCGCCCAGGTCTACGCGGAGGCGCTGGCGCTCGCCGACCGGATGCTGATCACCTGGGTCGAGGAAGAGCCGCCCGGTGACACGTTCTTCCCCGAGGTGGACTGGGCCGCCTGGGACGAGGTGAGCCGCGACCCCTTCCCGGGCGGCGCCTGGTCGGCGTACCGGCGGCGCTGACGCGGCGCCGAGCAGGGATACAGACAATCGCAGGTTGCCTGTAACGACTCACCGACTCGCCGCGATAGACAGGTAGACGCCTCGTCGCTGCCCGGACCCCCGAGCGGGCAGCGACGAGGCTCTTCTGTGCCCGGCCGAGGCGCGGCTGTGCCCGGCCGAGGCGCACCTCCGCCAGGCTGCCGGAACGGTAACCTTCTCGCCATGAGTTCTGGAACGGCCGCTCCGTTCGGGCGCGTCCTCAGTGCGATGGTCACTCCCTTCGACTCCAGCGGCTCCCTCGACACCGACGCTGCGGCGGCTCTTGCGACGTACCTCGTCGACGCGTGCGGGCACGACGGCCTGGTGATCTCCGGTACGACGGGGGAGTCGCCGACGACCAGCGACGCCGAGCAGGACGCGGTGCTGCGAGCCGTCGTCGAAGCGGTGGGAGACCGGGCCAGCGTGGTCGCGGGCGTCGGCACCAACGACACGGCGCACTCCCAGCAGCTCGCGGTCGCCGCGGAGAAGGCCGGTGCGTCAGGGCTGCTGGCCGTGACGCCGTACTACAGCAAGCCGCCGCAGCCGGGGATCATCGCGCACTTCCGCGCTCTCGCCGACGCCACCGAGCTGCCGGTGATGCTGTACGACATCCCCGGGCGAACTGGCACGAAGCTGGCGGCCGTCACGCTTGCCACGCTCGCCGAGCACGACCGGATCGTCGCCGTGAAGGAGGCCAGCGGTGACCTGTACGCGGGCAGCTGGCTGCTGGCGTCCACCGACCTCGTGCTCTACAGCGGCGACGACACGCTCAACCTCGCCTGGCTCGCGCTCGGCGCCGTCGGCGTGGTCTCCGTCGTCGGTCACGTCGCCGGCCTGCGGTACCGCGAGCTCGTCGAGGCGGTCGCCGCGGGTGACCTCGATGCCGCGCGGTCGATCGACAGGTCGCTGCTGCCCGCGGTGGCGGCAATCATGACGCGCACGCAGGGCGCGATCATGGTCAAGGCCGCGCTCGAGCTGCAGGGCCTGCTGCCCAACCGGGCGGTCCGCTCTCCACTCGTCGAGGCGACACCTCAGCAGGTCCTGGAGCTGGAGCGGGACCTCGTCGACGCAGGACTTCTGGAGGACACCGGTTCATGAGCCACGTGTACGCCGACCTCGGGCCGCCACCACCGCTGGCGCGCAACGGACTGCGGGTCATCCCACTCGGAGGGCTCGGCGAGGTCGGGCGCAACATGGCGGTGCTGGAGCACCAGGGCCGGCTCCTCGTCATCGACTGTGGAGTGCTGTTCCCCGACGAGAGCCAGCCGGGCGTCGACCTGATCCTGCCGGACTTCTCCGCGATCCGGGACCGCCTGGGCGACATCGAGGCCGTGGTGCTGACCCACGGCCACGAGGACCATATCGGCGCGCTGCCGTACCTCCTGCGCGAGCGGCCCGATCTGCCGCTCGTGGGGTCCAAGCTGACCCTGGCGCTCCTCGACGCCAAGCTGCGCGAGCACCGCCAGACCCGCTCGCCGAAGCACCAGGTGCGCGAGGGCGACCGGCTGACGTTCGGCCCCTTCGACCTCGAGTTCTTGGCGGTCAACCACTCCATCCCCGACGCGCTCGCGGTCGCGGTACGCACGACGGCCGGCCTGCTGCTGCACACCGGCGACTTCAAGATGGACCAGCTGCCGCTGGACAACAGGATCACCGACCTGCGGGCGTTCGCGCGGCTCGGCGAGGAGGGGGTGGACCTCTTCCTCGTCGACTCCACCAACGCCGAGGTTCCGGGCTTCACGACGTCCGAGCGCGAGATCGGCCCGGTGCTCAACCGCGTCTTCGCGACCAGCAAGCAGCGCATCATCGTTGCCTGCTTCGCGTCCCACGTCCACCGCGTGCAGCAGACGATGGACGCCGCGGTCGCCGTCGGTCGCAAGGTGGTCTACGTGGGACGTTCGATGGTCCGCAACATGGGCATCGCGCGGGACCTCGGCTACCTCTCGGTGCCGCCCGACACGCTGATCGAGCTCAACAAGCTCGGCGACTACGCACCCGACGAGGTCGTCATCATCTCCACGGGCTCGCAGGGTGAGCCGATGTCGGCGCTGTCGCGGATCGCCGCACGCAGCCACGACCGGATCGACCTCGTCCCCGGCGACACCGTCGTGCTGGCCTCCAGCCTCATCCCGGGCAACGAGAACTCCGTGTTCCGGGTCATCAACGGGCTCACCCGGCTCGGCGCGGTGATCGTCCACAAAGGAAACGCGCTCGTGCACGTCTCCGGGCACGCGAGCGCCGGGGAGCTGCTCTACTGCTACAACGTCGTGCGGCCACGCAACGTGATGCCGGTCCACGGTGAGGCGCGTCATCTCGCTGCCAACGCCGACCTCGCCGTGTCGACGGGGCTGCCGCGGCACCGCGCTGTCGTCGCCGAGGACGGTGTGGTCGTCGACCTCGTCAATGGCGTCGCCCGGATCACCGGTCGCGTCGAGTGCGGTCTCGTCTACGTCGATGGTGCCTCCGTCGGCGACATCACGGAGAGCGAGCTGAAGGACCGCCGGATCCTCGGTGAGGAGGGCTTCATCAGTGTCCTCGTGGTCGTCGACTCGGGCTCGGGCACGATCGTTGCCGGCCCGGAGATCCACGCCCGCGGCTTCGCCGAGGACGACAGCGTCTTCGACGAGCTGCGCCCCCTGGTCGCGGACGCTCTCGTGTCGGCCCTCAAGGTCGGCAACACCGACACCTACCAGCTCCATCAGGTGGTACGACGCACGGCGGGTCGATGGGTGAACTCGGCGCACCGCCGCCGCCCCATGATCATCCCGGTCGTCCTCGAGGCCTGAGGCCGGCGCCGCTCCGTCCCTCGCCCTCGGAGCTGTCGCTGCGGTGCTCGGAACAGCCGTCGCGCGCGAGATCTCGTCCAGCAGCCGGGCCGCCCGCGAGGTCTGCCGGCGGCCCGGCTGGGAACTCTCCTGGCGGCGCTCGGGACCCTCGTCGTCGCGGCCGGCAGCATCGGGATGCTCGTCGCCTTCTCGCCAGGCTCTACCGCCGACTTGGTGCGGCCAGTGGTCCTGCTGGGCACGGCCGCGGGGCTCGGAGCTCTCGCCGGGTGTGGTCGCTGTTGCCGGACGCGGCGCGGGGGCCGTACCTGGCGCTGGGGGTCGCCCTGCTCTGCGGACCGCCGTGCCTGCACGTGCTGATGCTGGTGTCGGCACAGGCATCCGGGACCCTGCCGGCACCGGTGACGGCGGCGCTCACGGCGGCCGGTCTCGTCGGGAGCTGGGTCGGCTGGCGCTGGGCCGAGCGCGCTGCTCCGTGGGGGCTGCTGCTGATGGCGGCAGGAGCGGCCGCGGGCCTTCCCGCTGACCTGGGCGCTGGGCGCCGAGCTCACCGCTCGTGCGCACCCCGACCTGGACGAGCGTGCTGTGAGGCCTTCCAGCGATGGCCTATGGTCGGCGCATGAGGTACGCCGTCGGTGACGTCCACGGTTATCGCAGCGAGGTCCGCGCCGCGCTCCAGGCCGCCGGCCTGGTCGGCGAGGGCGGCGACTGGTCAGGCGCGGACGCCGAGGTGTGGTTCCTCGGTGACCTGATGGACCGTGGACCGGACGGCGCCGGGGTCGTCTCTGACGTCATGCGCTGGCAGGAGCAGGCCGCCGCCGCCGGGGGCCTCGTCGGATGCGTCCTCGGCAACCACGAGGTGCTGGCTCTCGGGGTGCGGCGGTTCTGGGACATCGAGGTGCCCGGCCAGACGTCGTCCGGCCGGGCGCCGAGCTTCGCGATCAGCTGGATGCTCAACGGCGGCCAGGTGCGCGACCAGGAGCAGCTCACCGACGAGATGATCACGTGGATGGCGGACCTGCCGGCTCTGGTCAGGGTGGACGACGACCTCGTGCTGCACGCCGACACGACCGAGTACCTCCGATGGGGCAGCGACGTCGAGACGGTCAACGCCGCGGTCACGCGGGTGCTGCACTGCGAGCACCTCGCCCTGTGGTGGGAGCTCTGGGGCTCGATGACGACGCGCTACGCGTTCCTGGACGGCGACGGGCCGGCGCGCGCCCGCGAGCTCCTCGGGGCGACCGGCGGCCGCCGGATCGTCCACGGCCACAGCATCATCGCCGACCTCCGGAGCATCGAGCCGGAGGCCACCGACGGCCCCTGGTCGTACGCCGACGGGCTGGCGCTCGCCGTCGACGGCGGCATCTACGCCGGCGGCCCGAGCCTCGTCGTACCACTCGATCCACCGTCCCCGCCCTCCACAGCGCCAAGATCCGACGCGTAGGTCGCTGGGGCGACCCCAACGGCGGTCTTTCGCGGTGACTGGCGCAAAGATCCGACAGTGAGAGTGCTGGGACCACCTTTACGTCGGATCTTTTCGCAGGCCGCGGCGCCAGGATCCCGCGCTGCGCCGAAATCCGACGTGTGAGTCGCCCTGGCGGACTCCACGTCGGATGCTTTCGGGCAGGCGAGGAGGGCGTGTTACGCCTGGGACCAGTGTGAGGCTCCCGTAGGGTCAGGAGCATGGCGACCAGAACGTCCTCCCCTGCGCGGTCGCGGGGCAAGGCGTCGCGGTCGAAGCCGTCCGGCAGCTCGGCCCGGCGGTCGCCGAGCAGCCGCCCGCCCAAGCGCCCCAGCGGCTCGACAGCACGGTCTCGCTCCGCCGGCACCGGCGGCCCCGGCCGGATCGCGCGCTTCCTCCGCGCAGCGGCACGGGGCGTTCGTGTCGTCTGGCTCGCACTCGCCTCCCTGCTGGGCGCTCTGGTACGCCGCATCGGCTCCACCGCCCGCAGCCTCGACCCGGAGCATCGCCGTGACGGGCTCGGGCTCGGCCTTGTCGCCTTGGCCTTCGTCGTCAGCGCCGCGGAGTGGTGGCGCCTGTCGGGTGCCGTCGGCGACGTTCTCCGCGCCGTGGTCGAGGGCATTGTCGGGGTCGCCGCCTACGCCGTTCCCGTGGCCCTGCTCTTCGCCGCCTGGCAGGTCATGCGCCGTCCCGGTGCGGACGGGCCGACGGGGCGACCGGTCATCGGCTGGGCAGCCGTGCTGCTCGGGACTCTCGGACTGATCCATCTCGCGCACGGCCTGCCCCGCCCGGGCGGCGGCCAGGAGGCGATGCGCGCGGCCGGTGGCGCCGTCGGCTACATCGGCTCGGCGCTCGTGGCCGACCTGTTCCGCAGCACGCTGATCGCCGTCCCGCTGCTCGCGCTGCTCGCGTTCTTCGGCATCCTCGTCGTCACCGCCACGCCGGTGTACCAGATCCCGGAGCGGCTGGCCGTGCTGGGCGCGAAGGCCCTCGGTCGTCGCTCGACACCGGCCGAGGAGGAGCAGCCCGAGCAGCCGGCCACCCTCGAGCCGCTGAGGCGCGGCAGCCGACGCAGCAGGGTGGGCTCGATGGCCGGTGCGACGGTGGCGGACCTCGAGGACGATCCGGACGCCGGCGCCAAGAGCCGGAGCTCATCCCAGCAGGAACCGGGGAGCGCGGGCGAGCACGACCCGGACGCCAACGTGGTTCTCGAGCCACCCCCGCACACCCCGCTGCCACAACGGGTGGAGCAGCTCAGCCTGTCCGGCGACATCAGCTACACGTTGCCGGACAACGCGATCCTCGAGCCGGGCAGCGTGCACAAGGCAACCTCGGCGGCTTCGGACGCGGTGGTGGTGCGGCTGACGGAGGTGCTCGACCAGTTCGGGATCGACGCGCAGATCACCGGCTACACGCGCGGGCCGACCGTGACGCGGTACGAGGTGGAGCTCGGGCCGGCCGTGAAGGTGGAGAAGGTGACGGCACTCAGCCGCAACATCGCCTACGCCGTCGCGTCGGCCGACGTCCGGATCCTCTCCCCGATCCCCGGCAAGTCGGCGATCGGCATCGAGATCCCCAACGTGGATGCCGAGATCGTCTCACTGGGCGACGTGCTGCGCTCCCGGCAGGCGCGGGGCGACTCCCATCCGCTGGTGGTCGCTCTCGGCAAGGACGTCGAGGGCGGCTTCGTCGTGGCGAACCTGGCCCGGATGCCGCACCTGCTCGTCGCGGGCGCCACCGGCTCCGGCAAGTCCAGCTTCATCAACTCGATGGTGTCGTCGCTGCTCGTGCGCGCCACTCCCGATGAGGTGCGGATGATCATGATCGACCCCAAGCGGGTCGAGCTCACGGCGTACGAGGGCATCCCGCATCTCATCTCGCCGATCATCACCAGCCCGAAGAAGGCCGCCGAGGCGCTGCAGTGGGTCGTCCGGGAGATGGACCAGCGGTACGACGACCTGGCGGCGTACGGCTTCCGGCACATCGACGACTTCAACAAGGCAGTCAAGGCAGGGGCGGTCACGGTGCCGCCGGGAAGTGAGCGGGTGCTGGCGCCGTACCCGTACCTGGTGGTGGTCGTCGACGAGCTCGCCGACCTGATGATGATCGCGCCGCGAGACGTCGAGGACGCCATCGTCCGCATCACCCAGCTGGCTCGCGCCGCCGGCATCCACCTGGTGCTCGCCACCCAGCGGCCGTCGGTGGACGTGGTCACCGGGCTGATCAAGGCCAACGTGCCGAGCCGGTTGGCGTTCGCCGCCTCCTCCCTCGCCGACAGCCGGGTCATCCTCGACCAGCCCGGCGCCGAGAAGCTGGTGGGCAAGGGTGACGGGTTGTTCCTTCCCATGGGTGCCAGCAAGCCCGCGCGCATCCAGGGGGCGTGGGTGACGGAGGCGGAGATCAAGGCGGTCGTCTCGCACTGCCGGGACCAGCTGCAGCCGACCTACCGCGACGACGTCACCACCGCCCAGCCGAGCACGAAGACGCTCGACGACGACATCGGCGACGACCTCGACCTGGTGTGCCAGGCCGTCGAGCTCGTAGTGTCGACGCAGTTCGGATCCACGTCGATGCTGCAGCGCAAGCTCCGGGTCGGCTTCGCCAAGGCGGGCCGGCTGATGGACATCCTCGAGAGCCGCGGCATCGTCGGCCCGTCGGAGGGCTCGAAGGCTCGTGACGTGTTGATTAAGCCCGAGGACCTCGATGTCGTGGTCGCCGGCCTCCAAGCAGAGGGGTGACAGTGGTAGTCCACCGTCGAGCATCGCTGATGGGCCTGGTCACGTCGGCGGCCCTCGGAACCTGCGTCCTCTACTTCTGGCGGTTCGGCGACAGCCACGGGCTGGTGCCCTTCTTGCTGGGCTGCGGCCTCCTCGTGGTTGCGGTCGTCCACGGCATCGCCTGGCAGGAGTCACGGCTTCCGCTGCTGACCATCGACATGACCGGCTTGATGGTCCGTCTCGGCGGCCGCTTCGTCGCGCTGCCGTGGAACGACGTGGAGCTGGTCGAGGTCACGCGCCGGGGGAGGCTCGGCGACGGCCGGGTCACCGTCCAGCCCCGCGACGTTCGCCGCGTGATGGCCGCAGCCGGGCTGCGCAGCCGCCTCGCCGCCTTCCTCAACCGATGGTTGTACGACGCTCCGCTCGTCGTGCCGGTCGGACTCACCGCCACGTCGTCCGTGGACGACATCCCCGGCACCGTCTCCCGGCTTGCCGATGGCCGCGTGCCCGTCGTCGTCGCCGGCGAGACGACAGCCGAGCCCGCACCGACCGTCGAGCTCTCCGGGGCCGCAGTGCTGCGTCACCGGGTGCAGCCGGAGCCTGACTCACCGGCCGCTCCGGCCGCTCCCGCACGTCGCCCCGAGCCGTCGCTGCCCGCACCTCGACGACTGGCCGCCGTCGTGTCCGCGCTGCGCTCCCAGAGTGGTCGCCGCGGGCAGACCAGCGCGCCGGCCGCGCCGGAGACCGCAACGGCAGGGGCTCTCGCCCTTGCCGATCCGCCCGGCGAGGCCCGCGAGCCGCTCCCCGAGGTTCGTGAGCTGCGCCGGCTGGCTCCGGAGGAGGTCGACGCCGGCCCCGGCGACGTCGCGCTCCGCTCGGCCAACGTGGAGCTCGTCATCGACGCGACCGCCGACCTGAGCGCCGGAGCCATGCGGAGCATCCGCCGCCGTCCCGCCCCGGCGGCCAGCCGGCCTGTTCCCCCGGAGCCGGCCGAGGTACCGGTCGCCGTCGTCACCGCCCCGCCGCTCACCGAGCCGCACCCGGCAGCCCTGGCGATCGGCGAGCGCATCCATCAGGCGCGCACCCGCCTCGGCGTGTCTGTCGACGACCTCGCCGACCGCACCCGCATCCGGCCCTACGTCATCGAGTCGATCGAGATCGGGAACTTCTCGCCCTGTGGCGGTGACTTCTACGCGCGCGGCCATCTGCGGATGTTGGCCGGCGTCCTCGGGATCGACCCCGCCCCGCTGCTCACGTCGTACGACGAGCACCTCGCCGGCGATCCGGTGAGCCCGCGAGCCGTCTTCGACGCAGAGCTGTCCACGGGAGTGGTCCGCCCGACGGGAAGCGGGTCGCGCTGGGGAGCTCTCGTCGCCGCCGTCCTCGTGCTGCTCCTCGTGTGGGGAGTGGCCCGGATCCTCTCGGAGAACGGCCCGGACACGTCGAGCCGCCTGGACGCGCCGCGGTCGGCGAGGGCTGCTGCCGGGCCGGCGCCGGTCGGCTCGCCTGACATCCGGGACCTACAGGTGGCATTGCCGGAGCCGGTCCGCGTGAGCTTGCACGCCACCGGTGGCTCGTCGCGCGTGGTCGTCTGGGACAGCTCGCGGACCGTCGTGTTCCAGGGCACCCTTGGCAACGGGGCATCGAAGGTGGTCAGTGCCCGTCCCCCGCTGCGCGTGATGGCGGTGGACGGCGGAGTGGTCGAGCTGACCGCGCCGGGCTCGCCGCCAGCGCGGATGGGCGCTGCGGGGGAGCGGGTCTTCGCGTTCGTGCGATGAGCCGGCGTCCGCGGTCGGCGGGCATACTGGGTGCATCCCATGAACACCTCTCCCACAGTCGCGCTCGTCACCTTGGGCTGTGCCCGCAACGACGTCGACTCCGAGGAGCTGGCGGCTCGGCTCGAGGCGGGGGGCTTCCGGCTCGTCGACGACCCCGGCTCGGCGCAGACCGTCGTCGTCAACACGTGCGGCTTCGTCGAGGCGGCGAAGAAGGACTCCGTCGACACGCTGCTCGCCGCCGCTGGGGCGAAAGCCGGCGGGTCCGCGAAGGCCGTCGTCGCCGTCGGGTGTCTGGCGGAGCGTTACGGGAAGGACCTCGCCGAGTCCCTTCCCGAGGCCGACGCGGTGCTGGGGTTCGACGACTATCCCGACATCGCCGCCCGGCTCAGGGACATCCTGGCCGGCGAGCAGCACCGCTCCCACGTGCCGCGCGACCGCCGCACCCTGCTGCCGCTGGCTCCCGCTGAGCGGTCCGGTGCCGTCGTCCCCTCCGTGCCCGGGCACGCCCAGGCCGCGATCCCTCAGGATCCGGCTGGCGACCTGCCGGCGGGGCTGGCGCCGGCGAGCGGCCCCCGCACGATGCGGCGGCGGCTCGACGGCGGGCCTGTCGCGCCGCTGAAGCTCGCCTCCGGCTGCGACCGGCGATGCTCGTTCTGCGCGATCCCGAGCTTCCGGGGCTCGTTCCTGTCCCGGCGACCCGTCGAGGCGCTCGACGAGGCCCGGTGGCTGGCGGCGACCGGTGTCCGCGAGCTGTTCCTGGTGAGCGAGAACTCGACGTCGTACGGCAAGGACCTCGGCGATCTCCGGCTGCTCGAGTCGCTGCTGCCCGAGCTCGCGGCGGTCGACGGCGTACGACGGGTGCGCGTGTCGTACCTGCAACCAGCCGAGATGAGACCCAGCCTCGTCGACGCGATGGCGTCGACGACCGGCGTCGCCGCCTACTTCGACCTCTCCTTCCAGCACGCGGCCCCTGACCTGCTGAGGTCGATGCGACGCTTCGGCGACGGCGAGCAGTTCCTCGCCCTGCTGGACCAGGTGCGGTCCGCGGCACCGCTCGCCGGCATTCGGAGCAACGTCATCGTGGGTTTCCCCGGCGAGACCGAGGCCGACGTCGAGGTGCTGTGCGACTTCCTGGGAGCTGCCCGCCTCGACACGGTGGGGGTCTTCGGCTACTCCGACGAGGACGGCACGGCTGCCGCGACGCTGCCGGGACATGTCGACGCCGACGTGATCCGGGCGCGGGTCGACCACGTGTCGAGGCTGGCGGAGGAGCTCACCGCCCAGCGCGCCGAGGACCGTGTCGGGGAGCGGGTCGACGTGCTGATCGAGTCCCGGTCCCGCGGGTCTGGCGTCGGTCGGCCGGAGCTGCAGGGGCCCGAGGTCGACGGTTCCACGCAGGTCCGTCCGCTGCCGGCGTCGGTCCGCGTCGGCGACGTCGTCGCGGCGCGCGTGGTGTCGTCGGAGGGTGTCGACCTGTTCGCCGTCCCGCTTCCTTCGTAGGGTGGGCAGCTATGGCCGCTGAGCGCTCCGCCTCCTCGGAGGTCGACCGCGCAGCGCCCAGTATCTACAACGCCGCGAACGCCCTCACGACGCTGCGCATCCTGCTCGGTCCCGTCCTCGGCTGGCTGCTGGTGGCCCGTGGCGGCGACGACGTCTCGCTGCGCATCTGGGCCTGCGCCGTGTTCGTCGTCGCCATCGCGACCGACCGGATGGACGGCGACCTCGCCCGGCGACGCAACCTCGTGACGGACTTCGGGAAGGTGATGGACCCGATCGCGGACAAGGCACTGACCGGCATGGCCCTACTCGGGCTGTCGCTGATCGACGAGCTGTGGTGGTGGGTGACGATCCTGGTGATCGGCCGCGAGCTGCTGGTGACCGGGCTGCGCTTCGTGGTGATCCGCTACGGCGTCATCGCCGCGAGCCAGGGCGGCAAGATCAAGACGACCCTGCAGGCCTTCGCCCTGATGGGACTGATCCTGCCGTTCCGTCGACTCTCCGGCGGCTGGCACGAGATCGGGCTCGTGCTGTGGTGGGGTGCCGTCGCGCTGATGGTCGCCGCGGTCGCCGTCACGCTCGCCACCGGCGCCGACTACGTACGACGGGCTACCCGCCTGCGCCGAGCCGGTGTCACGGGGCGACGAGCGGCGTCGTGAGCTCCGACCTGGCACCGTCAGCGGCCGTGTGCCTGGACCTGCTTCGCTCCTCCGGCGGCACGCTGGCGACGGCGGAGTCCCTGACGGCGGGGATGATCTGCGCGACGCTCGCGGGCGTGGCCGGCGCGTCCGACGTACTGCGCGGCGGCGTCGCGGCGTACGCGACCGACGTCAAGACGTCACTGCTCGGAGTCGATCCGCAGCTTGTCGCGAGACACGGCGTGATCTCCGCCGAGTGCGCCGAGGCGATGGCGGTCCGGGCGCGGGCCCTGCTCGGCGCCACCTGGGCGTTGTCGGCCACTGGAGTGGCGGGGCCGACGCGGCAGGAGGACAAGCCGGTCGGGATGGTCTTCGTCGCCGCCGCTGGCCCCGACGTCGTCGTCGTGCGGGAGCTCGCGCTCTCCGGGTCGCGCGACGAGGTACGCGTCGGGAGCGTGACCGCCGCCCTGGACCTGCTGGCCAACACGCTGACGCAGTCGGGCGACACCCGCCCCCACGGAACGTAGTCGGGCGACATCCGCCCCGCGGGATCGGGGGCCGGGAGCGGCGACGCGGGCAGGTGACTCAGACGGGTAGCCTTGTCAGTGCGGGCGGCGCAGCCGTCGGCACCGCAGTCGCAAAAGGAGGAGGACCGATGATCCTGGTCCGTCGGTTACTTGGCGACGTGCTGCGCCAGGAGCGCCTGCGTCAGGGCCGGACGCTGCGCGACATCTCGGCTCACGCGCGGGTCAGCCTCGGGTATCTCTCCGAGATCGAGCGCGGCCAGAAGGAGGCGTCGTCGGAGTGCCTCGCCGCCGTCTGCGGCGCGCTCGAGGTGCCGCTGTCGGCGGTGCTGTCCGACGTCAGCGGTGAGATCGCCCGCGAGGAAGCCGTCGCGTCCCGCGTATCCTCGCTGCCCTCCCGCGTGACCGGCGTGCG
>JBBSIF010000072.1:0-13280 GCA_038232255.1 Propionibacteriales bacterium | reverse complement strand
CGGATCGTCATGCCGGCATCGCGAGCGGGGTGAACAACGCGGTCGCCCGGGCCGGCTCCTTGCTGGCGGTGGCGGCGCTACCCGTCGCCGTCGGCCTGCACGGGGACGACTACGACAACCCGGCGGTGTTCGGAGTGGGCTACCAGCACGCCATGTGGGTCTGCGTCGTCCTGCTCGTGCTCGGCGGCACGGTCTCATACGCCCTGATCCGCAACCCCAGCCTGGCCACGGCATCGGCGACGCTGGACGGCTGACAGCCTGGCTCCGGCTCCGTCCGCCACTGCCCTGGCCTACGCCCAGAGCTGGCCGTCGAGGCGCTGCTCGGCCTCGTCGATCGTCCCCTCGTACGCCCCGGTCGACAGGTACTTCCAGCCACCGTCACAGACGACGAAGACGATGTCAGCCCGCTGCTTGTCGCGTACCGCGGTCGCGGCCTGGGCGAGCGCGGCGTGCAGGATGGCACCGGACGAGAACCCCGCGAAGATCCCCTCGGTGTCCATCAGCTCGCGGACCCGGCGGACGGCGTCGCGCGGCCCCACCGAGAAACGCCCGTCGATCAGCGACGCGTCGTACAGCTCCGGGACGAAGCCCTCGTCGAGGTTGCGCAGCCCGTAGACGAGCTCGCCGTAGCGCGGCTCGGCGGCCACGATGCGGACCTCGGGCCGATGCTCGCGGAACCAGCGGCCCACGCCCATCAGCGTTCCCGTGGTTCCGAGGCCGGCCACGACGTGGGTGACCTCCGGCAGGTCGGCGTAGATCTCCGGGGCGGTGCCTTCGTAGTGGGCCTGGGCGTTGGCCTGGTTGCCGTACTGGTAGAGCATCACCCAGTCGGGGTGCTCCTCGGCCACCTGCTTCGCCAGCCGGATGGCCTCGTTGGACCCGCCCGCAGCGGGCGACGACACGATCTCGGCGCCCCACATGGTCAGCAGCTGGCGCCGTTCGATCGAGGTGTTCTCCGGCATCACGCACACCATCCGGTAGCCCCGTAGCCGGGCGACCATCGCCAAGGCGATGCCGGTGTTCCCCGACGTCGGCTCGAGGATCGTGCATCCCGGCCGGAGCGTGCCCTCCTTCTCGGCCTGCCGCACCATCCACAGCGCCGCCCGGTCCTTGATCGACCCCGTGGGGTTGCGGTCTTCGAGCTTCGCCCACAGACGTACGTCGGGGGAGGGCGACAGCCTGGGGAGCCCCACCAACGGCGTACCGCCGACAGAGTCGAGAAGCGAGTCGAAGCGCGTCACGGATGGATCCCGCCCGACGCGGAGACGACCACGTCCTCCTCGGTGACCTTACCGTCGACGATGCGGAATGACCTGAACTCCACGGGCCCTGGGTCGTTGCCGTGCTCGCGTGTCGACACCAGCACGTAGTGGGCGCCCGGCTCGGAAGCCAGCCGTCTGTCGGTGCTGGAGGGGTAGGCCTGCGAACTCGTGTGCGAGTGGTAGACGACCACGGGCTCCTCGTCGCGCTCGTCCATCGCCCGGTACAGCTGGAAGAGGTCCCCGGACGCGAACTCGTAGAGCGTCGGGCGCGAGTCGGCCGCGTTGGGCATCGGCACGAACCGCTCGGGCCGGTCGGACCCCGCGGCGCCCGCGACGATGCCGCACGCCTCGTCCGGGTGGTCCCGCTTGGCGTGCGCCACGATGGCGTCGCGGATGGCTTCCTCGATGACGAGCACGTGATCGAGCGTAGGCGAGCGGTGGTAAGCGACGGACGACGTCTCACGCCGGCCCACCGGCGTGAGACAGTGTTCCATCGCGGACGGCCACGGGGTCGTTCCAGAGCTGATCAAGGGACGGATCATGAAGAACATCGTGGGGTTGAGCGTCGGAGCTCTGATGTGCGCGACCGCGCTGGCCGGCTGCGGTGGCAGCGACAGCAGCAGTGCCAACAGCTACTGCGGCGACGTCAAGTCCGCGAAGACCCAGTTCCAGGGTCTGTCGGGTGCAGACGTCTTCGGTCAGAACTTCGCCGAGCTGAACGCCGCCGTGCACACGATCGCCGACGAGGCCCCCAGCGACGTCAAAGCTTCGTGGACACTGCTCGGCGACCAGTTCGACTCCCTGAAGAGCGCGATGGACAAGGCGGGTGTGTCCATGGACGACTTCAGCAAGCTGACGCAGGGCGACACGTCCGGCATCGATCCGGCGAAGCTGGCCGAGCTCTCCAAGACCCTGCAGAGCTTCGACACCGCCGGGATCACCGCCGCCTCGGACAAGATCACCGCCGAGGTCAAGAAGGAGTGCGGCATCGACATGAACAGCGGCTCCTCGACTCCCTAGGTTCTCCGCGCAACGTCCGCGCCTTCGGGTGCAGTTGCGCCCACCGAGGCGGACGTCCCCGAGGTAATACCGCGCAACGTCCGCGCCTTCGGGTGCAGTTGCGCCCACCCAGGCGGACGTCCGACGTCCGGGGGCTACGTCGGCGGCGAGGTTCGTGCCCGGTCGCGCTCCCGCCCTATGGAGGTGGAGTCGCCGTGCCCGGTGTGCACCACCGTGTCGCGCGGCAGCGGAAAGAGCAAGGCGTCGATGCTGGCGAGGATGGCGTCGTAGCTCGAGAAGCTGCGGCCGGTGGCACCCGGCCCGCCGTCGAAGAGGGTGTCCCCGGTGAACACCACACCGAGATCCGGCGCGTAGAGGCAGACGGATCCCGGGGAGTGCCCGGGAGTGTGCAGAACCGTCAACGCCGTGTCGCCCACGACGACCCTCTTACCCTCGGGCAGCGGGCCGTCCGGTGCGTCGTCGGGATGCGTGAGCGCCCACACGGGGGCGTCGTCGGGATGGAGCAGCACGGGTGCGTCGACCCGGTCGGCGAGCTCGGGCGCCACCCGCACATGGTCGTCGTGCCCGTGCGTGCAGGCGATCGCGAGCACCCGCCGACCGGCGATGACCTCGAGGATGTCCGCCACGGAGTGTGGCGCGTCGATGACCAGGCACTCGTCGTCGTCACCCACCACCCAGATGTTGTTGTCGACGTCGTACGTCTGCCCGTCCAGCGAGAACGTCCCGCTCGTCACCCCGTGGTCCACGCGGACCCGCGTCACAGCACCACCACCGACCGCAGGACCTCGCCGGTACTCATCCGGGCGAACGCCTCCTCGACGTCGGCCAGGTCGATGGTCTCCGAGACGAACGCGTCGAGCGGCAACCGGCCCTGCAGGTACAGGTCGATGAGCATCGGGAAGTCCCGGCTCGGCAGGCAGTCGCCGTACCAGGACGACTTCAGCGCCCCGCCCCTGCCGAAGACGTCGAGCAGCTTCAGCTCGACCGACGCGTCGGGCATCGGTACGCCGACGAGCACGACGGTGCCGGCGAGGTCGCGGGCGTGGAAGGCCTGGGTCCAGGTGGCCGGCGTCCCGACGGCGTCGACGACGACGTCGGCACCGAACCCGCCCGTGAGCGCCTGCACGGCCGCGACGACGTCTTCCTCGCTGGCGTCGACCGTGTGTGTCGCCCCCAGCGCGTGCACCTGGCTGAGCTTGCGGGGGTCGATGTCGATGCCGATGATCGTCGCGGCGCCAGCCAGTCGCGAGCCGGCCACCGCTGCAGCTCCCACGCCGCCACAGCCGATGACCGCGACCGAGTCGCCTCGGGTGACACCGCCGGTGTTGATGGCAGCGCCCAGCCCAGCCATCACGCCGCAGCCCAGCAGCCCCGCTACCGTCGCCGGAGCCGCCTCGTCGACCTTGGTGCACTGGCCGGAGTGGACCAGCGTCTTCTCGGCGAAGGCGCCGATCCCGAGCGCCGCCGAGAGCTCGGTGCCGTCCTCCAAGGTCATCTTCTGCGTCGCGTTGAAGGTGTTGAAGCAGTACCACGGCCTGCCGCGCCGGCACGACCGACAGGTGCCGCAGACCGCTCGCCAGTTGAGGATCACGTAGTCGCCGGGCTGCACCGACGACACGCCCTCGCCCACCGACTCGACGACCCCGGCAGCCTCGTGGCCAAGCAGGTAGGGGAAGTCGGCTCCGATACCGCCCTCGCGGTAGTGCAGGTCGGTATGGCAGACGCCGCAGGCCTGGACGTTGACGACGGCTTCTCCGGGTCCGGGGTCAGGGACCACGACGTTGACGAGCTCGACCGGTGCGCCCTCGGTGCGCGCGATCACCGCTTCGACGGTCTGGGACATGCGCTTACCTCCACGGCGATCCAGCTGGCTTGGCCCCCTTGACAGGCCATACCGTACCGGAGCAGATCAGCCGGTCCCGTCCTCGTGGCTGTCCGCGAGCTTTCGCAGGATGCGGCGCAGGCCGGCCCGGTCGCGCGCGCTGAGCCGGCCGAAGACCGTCTCGGCCTCCGCGGCGCGCGCTGCCCGCACCGCGTCGCTCAGCGCGGCGCCTTCTCCCGTGAGCGAGATGAGTGAGGCGCGCCGATCGTCCGGGTCCGAGTCGCGTCGTACCAGCCCACGCTGTTCGAGGCTGTCGACGACCTCCGTGACCGACCGGGGACTGATGTGCAGATGGTCGGCCAGCTCGCTGGGACGGATGGCCTCGTGCATGTCGATGAGCGACATGACCCGCAGCTGCGACGGCGTCACCTGCCAGGGCGCGAGCGCCTTGATCGAGGAGTGCCGCAGTCGCCGCGCGACAGCACCGAACAGCGCGTTGAGCGACTCGTCCTGCTCCTCCGGCACGGGAACATCCTACCATTCATTGGTGTTGTAACCTCACCTTGAGGTAACCTCACCATCATTCGACTGAGCTTGCCGACACGGTGGCTCATGGAAGGACGGAACCGCGTGGCTCTTCCGGACAACGACAGCGCCCGACGCCGGTCGCTGCCGTCGACCAACGCGCAGGACAAGGCGCAGGCGCGCGAGGTGTCGGTACGACGGATCGCCCGGCTCTTCACGCCGTACCGCGGCTCGCTCACGTTCGTGACGGCCATCATCGTGGCCGCCTCGATCGTCGGCCTCGCCTCGCCGTTCCTGCTGCGCGCCGTGATCGACGACGCGCTTCCCTCCCAGAACGTCTCGCTGCTCAGCTGGCTCGTCGTCGGAATGGTCACCGCGGCAGGAGTGACCGCGGGGCTGGGGGTCATCCAGACATGGGTGTCGACCAAGGTCGGACAGCAGGTGATGCACCGGCTGCGCATCGACGTCTTCGCGCACCTTCAGCGCCAGTCCCTCGACTTCTTCACGAGAACGCGGACCGGCGAGATCCAGTCGCGCATCACCAACGACATCGGCGGCATGGAGACGGTGGTGACGTCCACGGCGGCATCCATCGCGTCGAACCTGACCACCGTCGTGGCCACGGTGATCGCCATGGTGGCGCTGTCCTGGCGGCTGACGCTCATCTCGCTCATCGTGATGCCGCCGGCGATCCTGCTGACCCGGCGCGTGGCTCAGCTGCGGCGCCGTATCACCGCGCAGCAGCAACGACAGCTCGCCGACATCAGCGCGACCGTGGAGGAGTCGCTCTCGATCAGCGGCATCCAGCTCAGCAAGACGCTCGGCGCCGGGCCGGCGCTCGTGGACAAGTTCACGGCCCTTTCCGCGAAGCTGATCGACCTGGAGCTCCGGTCGGAGCTGGCGGGGCGGTGGCGGATGGCGTCGATGAGCATCCTGTTCGCGGCCATTCCCGCTGTGATCTACCTGAGCGCCGGGCTGCCCGCGACGAGCGGCTCGATGACGATCGGCACCCTCGTCGCCTTCACGACACTGCAGACCACGCTGTTCCGTCCACTGATGGGCCTGCTCAACGTGCAGGTGTCGCTGACCAGCTCACTTGCCCTCTTCGCGCGCATCTTCGAGTACCTCGACCTCCCCGTGGACATCGCCGAGCCGAGCCGGCCGCATCCACTCGCACCCACTGGGGTGCGCGGCGATGTCGAGCTGCACGACGTCACCTTCGTCTACCCAGGCTCCGCGACTCCGGCGCTCGACTCCGTCTCCCTCTCCGTGCCGGCAGGCTCCACGCTCGCGGTGGTCGGCGAGACCGGGTCGGGGAAGACGACCCTGGCTGGATTGCTGGCCCGGCTCTACGACCCCACCGAGGGCCAGGTCACCATCGACTCCGTCGACATCAGGGACCTCGCGCTCAGCGACCTCGTCGAGATCGTCGGTGTGGTGACGCAGGAGACCTATCTGCTGCACGCCAGCGTCCGTGACAACCTCCGCTATGCGCGGCCGGACGCCACCGACTCGCGGATCGAGGAGGCGGCCCGCGCCGCCGCCATCCACGAGACGATCGCCGCCCTGCCCGACGGGTACGACACGATCGTCGGCTCGCGGGGCTACCGCTTCTCGGGCGGGGAGAAGCAGCGGATCGCCATCGCTCGCACACTGCTGCGCAACCCGGCGGTGCTGGTCCTGGACGAGGCGACCAGCGCCCTCGACAACCAGACCGAGCGCGCCGTACAG
Organism: Propionibacteriales bacterium; assembly: GCA_038232255.1. Lineage (GTDB taxonomy): Bacteria > Actinomycetota > Actinomycetes > Propionibacteriales > Nocardioidaceae > JAWWPG01. The sequence continues at coordinate 6,920 of JBBSIF010000072.1, read as the reverse complement.
GCTGCCTTCGACTCGCTCGCCGTCGGCCGTACGACGATCACCATCGCCCACCGGCTGTCCACGATCCGCGACGCGGACCAGATCGTGGTTCTCGACAAGGGCCGGGTGGTCGAGTCCGGCACCCACGACGAGCTGCTCGACCGAGTCGGCTACTACGCCCGGCTGAGCAACGGCTCCCAGCCGGAGCCCGGCTCGAGCCCCGCGCCCCTCTCGATGGTCCGGAACGAGGCGCGCCTGGCGCGACCGGCGTAACCGCGCGCCTCGATCCGAACCACCCCTGCAGAAGCGGGGCCGGTGTCAGATGAGCCACGGGTCAGTCGTCGTCGACGCGCGCGGGTTGGGGCGGGCTCGCGTCAGGAGCGGAGCTGGGCCTGGTAGGCGGGCAGCAATGCCTGCCACCGCGCGTCCCACGTGCTGCCTTGGGCCTCGTCGCCGCGAAGGTCCGCCGCCAGCTGGTCCAGATAGGTGTGCCAACCCGCGGCATAGCCAGCAGCGCCGCTCAGCGGCAGCCGCGTGTGGTCCAGCCGGAGCCGCGTCCCCTCCTCGACGGTTGACAGGTCGACACGCACGTACGACTCGCTCTCGCCGTCGGACGTCCATGAGATCCGCAGGTGGTCCGGCTCCCGGCAGGCCAGCACAGTGCCGTCCGTCGTCTGCTCCTCGTCGAAGAGGATGCGGAAGGCGGCGCCGAGGGCGAGCTCGCCGTCCACTCGGGCGAACCACCGCGCCAGCCTGTCCCGGTCGGTGAGCGCCGACCACAGGTCGGTGATGTCGGTGTCGTAGACGCGGTCGAGGTGCACCGCTCGCAGCTCGCCTTCGGCGCGCAGCACTCCCCTGATGTCGGTCGTCATCGTTCGTCCTCTCGGGCACGCTTGCCGCGTGCGATCTCGGTTGCCAGCGCGTCGAGCCGCTGAGTCCAGAGGGACCGGTAGCGGCCGAGCCACTCATCGATCTCCGCAAGAGGCTCGGCGGTGAGGGAGTAGACGCGGCGCTGCGCCACCGGGTCGACGTCGACGAGTCCGGCCTCGCGAAGAACGCGCAGATGCCTGGACACACCGGGCCGGCTGATGTCGAACAGCGCGGCCAGCTCCCCCGCAGTCCGGTCCGCACCGGCCAGCTCCTCCACGATGCGACGACGAGTCGCGTCGCTGAGCGCTTCCAGGGCGGCCTGCACAAGTCTATGTGTAACAGATGGCTTACGTAACGTCAAGGTTACATATGAAGCCGTCCTGCAACGCTGCTCCACCTCTCGCGGGGCATGGGCGAGACTCCGCAGCACCTCGCGTCGCAGCCAGCAGCGCACTCGTCAGTCCCGCCGGGCGACCGAAACTGCGTGTCACCTCTCTCCGGGCACGTGCGAGCCGAGGAGCCGAGCGGGCGTCAGACGCCGGCGGGGGCCTGCTGCAGCACGCGTCGCTGGCCCCGCTCCCGCGCCTTCTCGCGCTCCACCTCTCGGTCCTTGGCGGGCGCTGACGTGACCAACGAGTCCAGCAGCTTCCGGGTGGTGGCGGCGACGTCCGCGACCGCGCGGGCGACGTACTCCTCGTTGGCCTGTGACGGTTTGCTCATTCCGCTGACCTTGCGGACGTACTGCAGCGCGGCCGCCTGGACCTCGTCGTCGGTCGTGGGTGGCTCGAAGTTGTGAAGCACTCGAATGTTGCGGCACATGCCCCCACGATGTCACGCCGGCGCTTGCGGCACGAGCCCCCACGGACCGGACACCCGTGAGCCCGCGAATCCGGGGGCCGGAGGGCCCGATTCGCGGGTGAGGCGGTGTTCGGACGTGGGATCGCGGCCGACGCGGCACCCATTAGAGTTTCGCGGATGGCCAGCGACGAAATCCTCGGGAGACACGAGCGCGCCCTTGCCGCGCTGCGCGCGTCGTACGCCGCGATCCCACCTGACCAGCGAGTGCGGCTGGCGAAGCGCACCTCGAACCTCTTCCGGCGCCGAAGCGACGCCCCGACCGTCGGCCTCGACGTGTCGGGTCTGGACGGCGTGCTGTCCGTCGACGCAACCGCCCGGACTGCCGACGTCCAGGGCATGTGCACCTACGAGCACCTCGTGGCGGCCACTCTCCCGCACGGCCTGATGCCGCTGGTCGTCCCGCAGCTCAAGACGATCACGCTGGGCGGGGCGATCAGTGGGCTCGGCATCGAGTCGTCCTCGTTCCGCAACGGCCTGCCGCACGAGTCGGTCCTGGAGATGGACATCCTGACGGGCTCCGGAGACATCCTCACGTGCGCACCAAACGGTCCATACGCCGACCTCTTCGCCGCCTTCCCGAACTCCTACGGCAGCCTCGGCTACGCGGTCCGCGTGCGCATCGAGCTCGAGCCGGTGGCGCCGTACGTCGCGCTGCGGCACGTTCGGTTCTCAGACCTCGACGCTCTGACGCAGGCGATCAGCCAGGTGTGCCGCGAGGAGCAGTGGGCGAGCGAGCCGGTCCACTTCGTGGACGGCGTGATGTTCAGCCCAGGTGAGGCCTATCTCACGCTCGGCCGGTGGGTCACGGACGTCGCCGACTCGGGGCTGCTCTCGGCCAGCGACTACACCCGCGAGCAGATCTACTACACGTCAGTCCGCGAGCGCCGCCGCGACGTGCTCACGGTGCACGACTACCTCTGGCGCTGGGACACCGACTGGTTCTGGTGCTCCGGCGCGTTCGGCGCGCAGCATCCGCGGGTGCGACGGCTGTGGCCGAAACGCTGGCTGCGCAGCGACGTCTACCACCGCCTCGTCGGGCTGGAGAACCGCTTCGGCGTCTACGCCCGGATCCAACACATCCGAGGCAGGCCCGACGTCGAGCGGGTGATCCAGGACGTGGAGATCCCGGTCGAGCGCACCGCCGAGTTCCTGCGGTGGTTCGACCGCGTCGTCTCCATGCAGCCGGTGTGGCTGTGCCCCGTCGCCCTGCGCGGGGGCACCGCCGGCGCCCGGGATTGGCCGCTCTATCCCCTCGCGCCCGGGCAGCTGTACGTGAACGTCGGTTTCTGGGGGACCGTCGCCATCCAGCCGGGCCGCGCAGACGGTGACGTCAACAGGATGGTCGAGCGGTCGGTGGCAGACCACGACGGCCACAAGTCGCTCTACTCGGACGTGTTCTACGACGAGGACGCGTTCTCTGCGGCCTACGGGGGTACGACCTACGCTGCGGTGAAGAGCGAGTACGACCCGCGGCATCGCTTGACCGGCTTCTACCAGAAGGTGGTGAGATCTCAGTGAAGATCGCCGAGATCGTCCAGATGATGGTCGAGGACACTCCTCCGATGCGGTTCGAGGCCTACGACGGCAGCAGCTTCGGGCCCGCCGACGCGCAGTACACATTGCGCCTGAAGACCGAGCGCGGCCTGCGGTACGTCGCCACCGCGCCGGGCGACCTGGGCCTCGGCAGGGCCTACGTGGCCGGAGACCTCGATCTGCACGGCGGCCACCCTGGCGACCCGTACGACGCGTTCAAGGTGCTCGGGAGCTGGCGGCTGCGGCGCCCGACGCCGACCGAGATCGCCACCTTGGTCAAGGAGATGGGGTGGCGCACTCTCGTTCCTCCGCAGCCGCCGGCGCAGGAGACCTTGCCCCGCTGGCGTCGTACAGCCGAGGGCCTTCGGCACTCACGACGGCGCGACTCCGAGGCGATCCACCACCACTACGACGTCTCCAACGACTTCTACGCGATGGTGCTGGGCCCCTCGATGGCCTACACGTGCGCCGTGTTCCCCAAGCCGGACGCGAGCCTCGAGGAGGCGCAGGAGGAGAAGTTCGACCTGGTAGCGCGCAAGCTCGGACTGGAGAAGGGGATGCGCCTGCTCGACGTGGGTTGCGGCTGGGGCGGGATGTCGCGGCACGCGGCCACGCACTACGGCGTCGAAGCCGTGGGCGTCACGTTGTCGAAGGAGCAGGCAAGCTGGGCGAGCGAGGCGGCCGAGCGTGAGGGCATCTCCGACCGCGTCACGATCCTGCACGCCGACTACCGCGACTCACCCGGAGCGGACTACGACGCGATCAGCTCCATCGGGCTGCTTGAGCACGTCGGAGTGGCGAACTACCCGTCGTACTTCACGTTCCTGCGGAGCAAGCTGCGCGACGGGGGTCGGATGCTCAACCACTCCATCACCCGCTCCACCAACGACAGCCATGTCAAGACCGGCCCCTTCATCGACCGTTACGTCTTCCCTGACGGAGAGCTGACCGGGTCGGGACGCATCATCACCGCGGCGCAGGACACCGGGCTCGAGGTCCGACACGAGGAGAACCTGCGGGAGCACTACGCCATGACGCTGCGCCACTGGTGCGCCAACCTCGTCGAGAACTGGGACGCCGCTGTCGCCGAGGTGGGTGAATCGACGGCGCGCGTCTGGGGTCTCTACATGGCCGGCTCGCGGTTGGCGTTCGAGCGCAACGAGATCCAGCTGCACCAGATCCTGGGAGTGCGGACGGCCCCCAACGGAGACGCCTCCTTCCCGCTGCGGCCGACATGGGGCAGCTGATCCGATCCCGCCTGCGCCAGGCAGATCGTGACGTGGGACCCGGTCATCACGGGTCGGGGAAGTCGTCGCGGTCTGCGATCACGATCCCGAGGCTGCCGGCGGTGGCAAGCATGAAGGCGTGGGCGTCGAGCGGCGAGCTGTGTACAACGGTGGCGCCCGCGAGGCTCGTCACACCACGGACACCGTCCCAGACGCAGTCGACGAAGAGGGCACCCCGGGCCTTGGCCTGCGACAGCTCGGCGCGCGTCAGGTCGCAACGCCGGAACGTCGCGCCCGTGAGGTCCGCGCCGATGAAGTCGGCTCCCTGCAGCCGGCAGTCGACCAGCTCCACCTTGGTGAAGGTGGCGAACCGGAAGGCGCTGAGGTCGGCGGTGCAGCTGTGCAGCGTCACGTTCCGCAGCAGTGTGCCGGAGGCGACCAAGCCGGTTGCGCGGCAGCCGGTCAGCTCGACCCTGATGAGCGACGAGGAGCTCAGGGCGAGGTTCGCCAGGTCACAGCGCTCGAAGATCGAGTCGAGGACACTCAATCGGTCAACGGTGCTGCCCGCCAACGAGGTGCCCACCAGACGGCATCCGTCGATGTCGACGAGCCTCGCCGTCCGGCCGGAGAGGTCAAGTCCGCCGTACCGAAGGGCGCGTCGCAAGCCGTCGTCCACGAGGTCGTCGCCCGGCAGAGCGGCGTCGACCAGGGAGCCGGGCATCGACGGCCGGACGACCGCGCGCGTCGGTCGCCGCTTGCCCGCTGCCATCGCCTCACCCTACGGAGGACCACCGACCGATGCGTGAGGCGGAGCACAGCCCTGCGGAGCCAGTGACTCCGGCGTCGACGGAGGCGCAGCCGGGCCGGCTGGAGATCTGCCAGGTGGCCTACGACACGGCGACCGTCAGCGCCATGACGAACGCGCTCCAGACGTACTACCAGTCGCTGTACGACGGGCCGGACCGCGGACCCGTCGATCCCGGGGAGTTCGCGCTCCCACGCGGCATGTTCTTCGTCGGCTTCGAAGGCACCCAGCCGGTCGCCATGGGCGGCTGGCGCTGGATCGACCCGCTCCCCGCGATGCTCGCGGCTCGCCCTGTGGAGATCAAGCGCATGTACGTCGCTTCCGACGCCCGCGGGCGCGGCTACGCCCGAGAAGTCTTGCGCCACCTCGAGGCGACAGCGCGGGCCACCGGCGCCGACGCGATCGTCTTGTCCACCGGCCCGCCGCAACGTGCTGCCCTCGGGCTCTACCGGTCGTCGGGGTACGTCGACGTACCGCGCTTCGGGTTCTACGCCGACTATCCGACGGCCATCCACCTCGGCAAGCGGCTCCGGTAGCGCCGACGACCACTCAGCGGTGCGGCTTCACCATGATGAGATCAGGCGGTCAAGCCGCGTCGTGGCGGCGATCGGCGCAGTCAGCTCCCCTGAGCGAACAGGGCCGCGTAGCGGGACAAGTACAGCGGCCATCCCTCGACGCCGTCGATGCCCTCGGTGAGTGACTGCCATCCGGGGCCGTGTCGGTCGAGGTGCCGGTGCTCGAGCTCGACGCGGGTGCGTTGCGGGCCCTCGGTGAAGAAGCGGACCTCGACCTCGCTGGTCAGCTCCGGGTTGTTCTCGATCTGCCATTGCGGCCCGATTTCCCAGCTGAACACGACCCGATCCGGGGGCTCGTATGCCAGGATCCGTGCCCAGCGGTATTCGCTGCCGTCGACCGCACGGTCGACGATGCTCCCGCCGATCCTTGCCTCGAACACGGTCTCGGCGATCGGTGCGCCGAGGAGATTGTGCTCTGGTGGCTTGAAGTCGCCGAATCGTCCCGTGAACACCGCGAAGGCTCGGTCAACTGGGGCTTCGACAACGATCTGTCTGCGCACCACGGCAAGGTCGGTCTGGGTCATGAACTCTCCTCGGTCTGTTGCTCGATGGCTTCGGTCACGGTGTGGGTGTACCCGGTGAGGGCCTGCCTCCAGAAGGTGTCCAGCTGGTCGCGCAACGCGGCCACCGCCACCGGGTCGAGGCGGTAGATCCTGCGAGTTCCGGCGGGCCGCTCACTGACGAGTCCAGCGGCCTTGAGCACCTTGAGGTGCTGCGAGACTGCCGACCTCGTGACCGGTAACCCGGCCGCCAGCTCTCCTACTGCCATGGGGCCATCAGCCAGGCGTGCGACGATCGCGCGCCGCGTGCCATCGGCAAGGGCGCTCCAACTGTCCTCAGTGCCTTCGTTAGTCTTCACTAACCGTTAGTCTGCGCTAACAGAACCTTCGCGTCAAGGCGACGACCGGACACCTGGGCGCGACACAGCGCGCTGGGGCGGACGTCGCGACGAACGGCTATCGGACTCCGGCCGGGCGGAGCTGGACGCTGACCCGCGGACCCACCGGCTTCGCGGTCTTGAGGATGGCGTGCTCCCAGGTTCGCTGGCACGAGCCGCCCATGACGATGAGGTCT
>JBBSIF010000071.1:0-13289 GCA_038232255.1 Propionibacteriales bacterium | reverse complement strand
CTGGTCGACGTGTCCACCGATGACGAGCTCACTCATGAGGCCACCCTAGAACGTCCCGCGGACATCGGCGGACGGTGCAGCAGGGGCGCTGCCTTGCTAGCTGAGCGCGATGTCGGCCAGAGCGCCGTCCACGACGGGGGCTTGGCCGTCCCGCAGGCCCCAGAAGGGCACGCCGTCTCGGCGGTAGCGCTCTGCCAGGGCCCCCGGCAGCTCCGTCTCGGGATGTCCGGGACTGTCCAGCTGCGGCCCGAATGCCTGTCGAGCACACCGAGGCGGTCGAACACGGGCGGGACCCCATACATCGGTGCCAGGACGCAGGTCCCGCGCTGTATCCGGCGTAGACGAAGGCGTCGTCCGCGATCAGCCGGGGGATCAACGCGTCCGCCCCACTGCATTTCATCGCGTGACGGAGGGTGAAGGCGTTGCCGCCGCGCACCCAGGCCGCCGCGCATCCGGCGAGATCGCTCCAGCCCGGTGCCGCTGCGCTGGTAGTCCCGCAGGTCGAGCTCATGAGCCTCGAGGCCGAATCCGGAGATCGCATAGAGCATGGCCGTGAGGTCAGGGTCAGCTCGGGACAACCCGATCGCCGCCCGACCTCGCCTTCCCCTAGCGTTGCAGGCGACATCGCGACGATTCCCGTCCACCACCGAAGCCCCGTTCCGAGGAGCCCTGAACGAGCATGTCTCACGCTACCGCTCCGTCCCCTCCGTTCTCCGGCTCAGCGCCAGCCGCTCGCTCCGTCGACCTCCGCAAGCTGTACGGCGAGGGCTCGGCCACCATCGCGGCCCTCGACGGCGTGACCGTCGACTTCGCCGGCGGTGAGTACACCGCCGTGATGGGGCCGTCCGGGTCCGGCAAGTCGACGCTGATGCACTGCTTGGCTGCGCTGGACACGGCGACGTCCGGAGACGTCTACCTGGGTGACCAGAACCTCGCCCAGCTCGGCGACAAGGACCTCACGTTGCTGCGGCGGGACAAGGTCGGGTTCATCTTCCAGTCCTACAACCTCGTCCCCACCCTCTCCGCGCAGGAGAACATCCTGCTGCCCTTGGCGATCGGCGGTCGCAAGCCCGAACCCGGATGGTTCGACACCGTGATCGAGACCGTGGACCTGTCGTCTCGGCTCAAGCACCGCCCCAACGAGATGTCCGGGGGTCAGCAGCAGCGGGTGGCCTGTGCACGGGCGCTGGTGTCCCAGCCCGAGATCGTCTTCGCCGACGAGCCGACCGGCAACCTGGACTCCGCCTCCAGCGCCGAGATCCTCGGGTTCCTCCGCGAGAGTGTCGACAGCTACCACCAGACGATCGTCATGGTCACGCACGACCCGCTGGCCGCGTCGTACACGGACCGCGTGATCTTCCTCGCCGACGGGCGAGTGGTGGACGAGCTCCGCCGACCGACGGCGGACCGGGTTCTCGAGAAGATGAAGCAGCTGTCGGCGAGGTCCGCGGTCGGTGCGGCGGCGGAGGGCTGAGCCATGTGGCGAGTGACGTGGCGCAACCTGTTCGCACGCAAGGTGCGGCTGCTTCTCAGCGGCTTCGCGATCGTCCTGGGCGTGGCCTTCGTCGCCGGCTCCTTCATCCTCACGGACACGATCAAGGACGCGTTCACCGGCATCATCAAGGGGTCGACAGCCGATGTGGAGGTGGCTCCCAAAGGGGCTGGCGACTTCACATCAGGATCTGACTCTCGGACCATCCCGTCGTCGGTCGTGCGCGGGCTGGCGACGCTGCCCGAGGCGGCCGCCGTGAACGGCAACGACTCGGTCCAGGGCGTCTATGTCATCGACAAGGACTCCAAGGTGGTCAGCGGCGGAGGCGCGCCGGGGCTCGCCTTCGACTACGGGACGACTATCGCCATCACCGGTAACCGGATCGTCACGATCGTCGATGGCTCGGCCCCCGTCGGCGTCGACGAGGTCGCCCTCGACCAGCAGACCGCCGACAAGGCGGGCTACGCGGTCGGCGACTCGGTGACGCTCGTGACACCCGGTCCCAAACCGCGGATGACGGTGACGTTGAGCGGGATCGTCCACTTCGGCCAGACCGGCAACGCCGGGGGCGCCACCCTTACGATATTCGGGCAGCGGGCGATCCAGGAGCTTTTCTTCAAGGGCAAGGACGTCTACACCGGCATCTCCCTGACCGCAAAGCCGGGGGTCTCCCAGCAGGAGCTCGCGACCGCTGCCCAGAAGCTGCTGCCGGCGGGAATCCAGGCCAGAACAGGGGACGAGGTCGCCGCCGAGGGTGAGAAGGCGATCAACCAGATCCTCAGCTTCCTCAACTACTTCCTGCTGACCTTCGCCGCCATCTCGCTCGTCGTCGGGATCTTCCTCATCGTCAACACCTTCTCCATCCTGGTCGCCCAGCGCAGCCGTGAGCTGGCCCTGCTGCGAGCTCTGGGGGCGTCGAAGAAGCAGGTGAACAGATCCGTGCTCACCGAGGCCTTCGTCGTAGGGCTCGTCGGAACGACGGCCGGGCTGGGCGCCGGCTACCTGCTCGCGATCGCACTCAGGTGGGTGTTCGGAAAAATCGGCCTCGACCTCACCGGCGTCCCGATGCCGGTTGCCGCCCGCACAGTGATCGCCGCCTACCTGGCCGGGATGGTGACCACGCTGATCGCGGCATACCTGCCCGCGCGTCGCGCGGGCCGCATCTCACCGGTTGCCGCCATGCGGGACGACGTAGCCCTTCCGGAGTCATCCCTGCGTCGCCGGGTCCTCGTCGGCTCGCTTCTCGTGGTGCTCGGGGTGGCAGGCGCGGTGGTCGGCTTCCTGGGGTCGGGCGGTCTCGGGCTTCTGGGCATCGGGCTCGGCGCCCTGGCGGTCCTCATCGGCATCGCCCTGATGAGCCCGGTGCTGGGACGGCCGGTCATCCTTGGGCTGGGCTGGGTTTACCAGCTGGTCTTCGGCTCGGTCGGGAGGCTGGCCACCCAGAACTCGCTGCGCAACCCTCGCCGTACCGCGGCAACCGCCAGCGCGCTCATGATCGGGCTCGCGCTCGTGGCGACGATGTCGATCTTCGGCCAGTCCGCCAAGGCGAGCACCAACAAGGCTGTCCAGGACACGCTGACGGCCGACTTCGTCGTCTCCAACGCCGTCGGTACGCCGTTCTCCTCGACGATCGCCCAGCAGATCCGGAAGCTGCCGGGAGTGCAGACCGTCGCCGAGTTCCGACAGGCGATCGGGAAGGTCGACGGCCGCCAGGAGTACGGGATCGGCGCAGCGGACCCACGGCAGCTCCAGCAGGTCCTCGACGTCCCGATGCAGGCCGGCAGCGTGAACGCGCTCAACGACAAGACGATCCTGGTCGACAGGTCGGCGGCGAGCCAACACGGGTACCACATCGGCGACACCCTCTCGCTGGAGCTGCAGGGCGGGACGCAGCAGCTCCGGGTGGCCGGCATCTACTCCGCATCCGCGGCTGTGCCGGCCAACTACGTCGTCACACTGGGCACGCTCGTGAAGGGAGCCCTGAAGCCGGAGGACTCGCTGTTGTTCATCACGCCGAAGGCGGGTGTCTCAGCGTCTGCCCTCCATACCCAAGTGGACCCCATCACGAAGGACCTGCCGACCGTCGCGCTGCAGGATCCGGCGGGGTTCGCCGCCACTCAGAGCGAGCAGATCGACCAATTCCTGCTGATGGTCTACGTGTTGCTGGCGTTCTCCATCCTGATCGCGGCCCTCGGCATCGTGAACACCCTCGCGCTCTCGGTCATCGAGCGGACCCGCGAGGTGGGGCTGTTGCGGGCGATCGGCCTGAGTCGTCGTCAGCTGCGCCGGATGGTGCGCCTGGAGTCCGTCGCGATCGCCGTGCTCGGTGCCGTGCTCGGGGTGCTGATCGGGATCGCGTTCGGCGTCTCGCTGGTGGAGGCGCTCAGCGACCAAGGCCTCGACGTGCTGGCGGTGCCGTGGGTGCAGATCGCGGTCTTCGTGCTGGTGGCGGCACTGATCGGCGTACTCGCTGCCTGGCTGCCGGCCCGACGAGCCGCCAAGCTCAACGTGCTCGACGCGATCTCCACCCAGTAGGCCCGCGCGGCGGCGTGCTCGGTGGAGAACCGGCCGCGGTGATTCGTCTGGGGCCCTGCGGGTGTAGGCGCGGCATCTTCAGACCAATGCCGCCCGTCGCGGCCTGTGGACAACGATTTCGAGGCGGCCGGCGCCGCTGCTAGCCTTGGCCTCTGCTGATCGGCCAGACGCCGGTCGTACGTCACCCGAAAACCACGGGTGAGACCTCCTGTCACGGAGAGACCGTGACCGCCAAGTCCACAGGAGGTGGATGTCGCGCATGCGCAACTACGAGCTGATGGTGATCCTCGATCCCGACCTCGAGGAGCGGACGGTCGAGCCGTCCCTCGAGACCTACCTGAACGTCGTCCGCCAGGACGGCGGAAGTGTCGAGTCGGTCGAGGTGTGGGGCCGCCGGAGACTGGCCTACGAGGTGAACAAGAAGACCGAAGGCATCTACGCCGTCGTGACGTTGTCGGCGGAGCCTGCCACTGTCAAGGAGCTCGACCGACAGCTGAGCCTCAACGAGTCGGTCATGCGCACCAAGGTGCTCCGGCCCGAAGTGCACTGAGTCCCCGCTCACGACATACCTGAACCTGGAGGCTGCCCATGGCAGGCGAGACCACGATCACGGTCGTCGGTAACCTCACCGACGACCCCGACCTGCGATTCACCCCGTCCGGGGCTGCGGTCGCGAACTTCACCGTTGCGTCGACGCCGCGGTTCTTCGACAAGCAGACGAACGAGTGGAAGGACGGCGACGCGCTGTTCCTGCGCTGTTCGATCTGGCGACAGGCGGCGGAGAACGTCGCCGAGTCCCTGCACCGGGGAACGCGGGTGATCGTGTCCGGCCGGTTGAAGCAGCGGTCCTATGAGACGCGTGAGGGCGAGAAGCGCACGGTCGTCGAGCTCGATGTCGACGAGGTCGGCCCGTCGCTCAAGTACGCCACCGCCAAGACGACCAAGACGAGCCGTTCGGGCGGCCAGGGCTCGCCCGGCGACGGCGCCGGCAACGCGGCCGATCCTTGGGCCACCGGCTCGGGCAGCCCGAGCGGTCAGCAGAGCACAACGGCCGACCCGTGGGCCGCGCCGGTCGGCGGGTCCGACGAACCGCCGTTCTGACAGCAGTTCCCCCTCCCCCCCGACCAGACCATTCCGGCTCCGCCGGGCTCGATGACAGAGGAGCACCACAATGGCCAAGCCGATCGTGCGCAAGCCGAAGAAGAAGGTGTGCGCGTTCTGCAAGGACAAGACGACGTACGTCGACTACAAGGACACACCGCTGCTTCGCAAGTTCATCTCGGACCGAGGCAAGATCCGCGCGCGCCGCGTCACCGGCAACTGCACGCAGCACCAGCGCGACGTCGCGATGGCGATCAAGAACGCCCGCGAGATGGCGCTGCTGCCCTACACGTCGACCGCCCGCTGAGAGGCTGCCTGCCATGAAGCTCATCCTGACGCAGGAGGTCTCCGACCTCGGCGCGCCCGGTGACGTCGTCGAGGTCAAGGACGGCTACGGCCGCAACTACCTGATGCCTCGGGGGTTCGCCATCCGCTGGACGCGTGGCGCCCAGAAGCAGATCGACTCGATCAAGAAGGCGCGCTCGGTCCGCAGCGTCCGCGACCAGAGTCAGGCCGACGAGATCAAGGCCCAGCTCGAGGCGCTGGACGTCCGAGTACCGTCGCAGGCCGGGCCGTCGGGTCGCCTCTTCGGCGCGCTGACCGTGGCCGACATCCTCGATGCGGTGAAGACCGCCGGCGGCCCGGACATCGACAAGCGGCGCATCGAGGTCGGGAACCCGATCAAGTCGCTCGGGCCGCACCAGGTCAAGGTCAAGATCCACGACGATGTGACGGCGACGCTCAACCTCGAGGTCGTGGCGTCCTAGCTCCTGCCCCGAGCACGAGCCAGTCGTCGCTGCGCGCACGCCATAGCAGCGTCGCGAGCCTGGCGACCATGAACGCGGCGAACGCCCACCATAACCATGCCAGGCCGAGGCCCAACCACAGCACGGTAAATGCCAGTGGCGCGAACACGACCAACGTCGCGATGCCGGCCGTGGCGAGGTAGCTCCCGTCGCCCGCGCCGATGAGCACCCCGTCGAGCGCGAAGACCACGCCTGCGACCGGTTGCTGGACGGCAACGATCAGCAACACCGTGCTCAGCAGGTGCTGCACGTCGGTGTCGGAGCTGAAGAGCGGTACGACGAGCGGGCGGGCCAGGGCAACGAGCGCCCCCGACACTACGCCGCTGGCGACTCCCCACTGCATCATCCGGCGGGTTGCGGCCCGTGCCCCGACGGCGTCGCTCGCGCCCAGCAGCCGCCCGGTGATCGCCTGGCCGGCAATCGCGATGGCGTCCAGGGCAAACGCGAGGAACGTCCAGACGGTGAACGCCACCTGGTGCGCCGCGACCGCGGTGGTGGAGATGGCGGCCGCGACGTACGTGGCGATGAGAAGAGCCACCCGCAGCGTCAGGGTCCGGACCAGCAGGGGGAGGCCAACCGCGAAGGCCCGGCGGATGCCGCAAGCGTGAGGCGACAGCCGTGCGGCGTACCGGCGAGCGGTCCGCCCGACCACGAGGGTCAGGACAGCGGCCGCGCCCACCTGAGCGAGGAGGGTGCCGGCAGCGGAACCGGCGATTCCCCAACGGAGGCCGTAGACGAAAAGCAGGTTCAGCACGATGTTGGCCAAGTTGGCGATCACGGCCACGGCGAGGGGAGTCCGGGTGTCCTGCAGGCCGCGGAGCACGCCAGTCGCCGCGAGCATCAGCAGAAGGGCCGGGATGCCGAGCGCCGCGATGTGCAGGTAGGTGACCGCGAACCTCCGTACCGCCGCGTCCGAGGTGAGCGCGTGGACGACCGTCGTGCTGAGCACCCAGCAGATGGCGGCGGTGAGCGCCCCGATGACTGTCGACAGCCACATCCCGTCGACTCCTGCCGCCAGCGCTGAGTCCCGAGCACCGACGCCGACGCCGCGGGCGACCGCAGACGTCGTGCCGTAGGCCAGGAAGATGAACAACCCGACGGCGGTCTGCACCACCGCCCCCGCGATGCCGAGTGCTGCCAGCTGGGCCGTGCCGAGATGCCCGACGATGGCCGAGTCCGCGAGCAGGAAGAGCGGCTCGCAGACGAGGGCCGCGAACGCCGGAACCGCGAGTCTGGCGATCTCCCTGTCCTGCGCTCGCCGAGCCGCTCGCCGGTGACGGACGGGAGTGGATGCGCCCTCCGGGACAGGAGTTTCCGGTGTCAACGCGGGGCGCCAATCCGCCAAGAACTATTTTTCCTCCACACCAGCCCAACCCTATCGGGCCAGGTCAGAGTGCTGTTGTCCGTCGAGATCCGGCCGCTGTCCACAGGGCTATACCCAGGCTGTGCACATCTGAAGCCGAGTTGTCCCCAGGTAGGAAGGGGGGCTGCACAGGGGCTGTTGAGGAACGCCTGTTCCTGTCGGGCAGAAGACCGTAACGTTCTCACGTCGGGACCGAGACCACTGCCCAGCCTTCGCCCGACAAGACCCCGTCTTGTCGGTGGCCACACCTACCGTCGTACGTGTTGTCCTTGGTGCGCCCACGTCAGGAGCCTTGTTGAGCATCGCCGAGTTCCCCGGTCCGTCCGCCGTCCGCGAGGACGACTTCGGGCAGGGTAGCGGGCAGGGGCTCGTGCCTCCTCAGGACGAGGGGGCCGAGCAGTCGGTGCTAGGCGCCATGCTGCTGAGCAAGGACGCGATCGCGGACGTCGTCGAGGTTCTCCGTGGGTCCGACTTCTATCGTCCGGCGCACGAGCTGATCTACGACGCTGTCCTCGACCTCTACGGCCGGGGCGAGCCCGTTGACGCGATCACGGTGTCCGCAGAGCTGACGCGCGAGGGGGACCTGGCCCGGGTCGGGGGAGGCGTCTATCTCCACACGCTGGTGGCCGGCGTCCCGGTGACGGCCAACGCCGGCTACTACGCCGCCATCGTGCGGGAGAAGGCCATCCTGCGTCGTCTGGTCACCGCGGGCACCAAGATCGTCCAGCTGGGCTACGCGGCCCAGGGTCAGGTCGACGACGTCGTCGACCGCGCGCAAGCCGAGGTCTACTCCGTCACCGACCGGCGTGCGTCGGAGGACTACGCCCCGCTCTCCGACATCATGGAGCTCACGATCGACGAGCTCGAGGCGATCGGGAACCGTGACGGCGCGATGGCGGGCGTCCCGACCGGGTTCGCCGAGCTCGACGACCTCACCAACGGGCTGCACGCCGGCCAGATGGTGATCGTGGCGGCCAGACCTGCGGTGGGAAAGTCGACCCTGGGACTCGACATTGCGCGATCGGCGTCCATCAGGCACGGGCTGACCAGCTGCATCTTCTCGCTGGAGATGAGCCGCACGGAGATCACCATGCGGCTGTTGTCGGCCGAGGCTCGTATTCCGCTCAACCACATGCGCAACGGGAAGATGAGCGACGACGACTGGAACAAGCTGGTCCGCAAGATGGGCGAGGTCTCCGAGGCGCCGCTCTTCATCGACGACTCCCCGAACCTCACGATGATGGAGATCCGGGCCAAGGCGCGCCGGCTCAAGCAGCGGCACGATCTCCGGCTGATCGTCGTCGACTATCTGCAGCTCATGACGTCCGGCAAGAAGGTGGAGTCCCGCCAGGTCGAGGTGTCGGAGTTCTCCCGGCAGATCAAGCTGCTCGCCAAGGAGCTCGAGGTGCCCGTCGTGGCGATCTCACAGCTCAACCGCGGTTCGGAGCAGCGGACGTCCAAGCGTCCCCTGCTCTCGGACCTGCGCGAGTCCGGCTCTCTGGAACAGGACAGCGACATGGTGATCCTGCTGCACAGGGAGGACATGTACGAGAAGGAGTCCACTCGTCCTGGCGAGGCCGACCTGATCGTGGCCAAGCACCGCAACGGCCCGACCGCCGACCTCGTGCTGGCCTTCCAGGGCCACTATTCGCGCTTCGTCGACATGGCCCGGAGCTGACAATCAGCTGTCGAGATGCAGCCAATGTTTCCTCACGAGATAAGCGTGCTTTCACGCCAGGATCAGTAGACATTCAGGCTTCAGAACCAGGCCCTGCTGTACGGCTGAGTCACCTGGGTCGTGCATCGAAACCATGCACCTGCATATGCATGCGCCCAGTAGTGCTTCCACGACTGGACCAGTGGGGATTGAGCCGGCGGGCCGCACCGACGTCCTGCCGCAACTATCGGCCGACCAAGGCCACGGCGACCTGGAAGTCCAGCAGCGCGCCTGGTCAGGCCCGTGGGAGATGCTGAGACGGACGCAGCTTCGAACGCCTCTCTCGCCCCGCTTCGAGGTGTCCCGCATGACGCCCGGTCACCGGACGCCTTCGCGGACGGGTCTTGCGGGACGCGCTCGGCGCGGCCGTGAGAGTGACCTGCGGCGCTGCCGAACGGGGTTCCTCACCGGGCGGCCGGGCAGTATCGAAACCGACCGTCAAGAGCTGGCTGTCGGTGTCGCCGGACGCGTGATCGGTGCTCGACTTGTGTTTGGGTGAGGCATGGCTCATCGCGCTGCGTCGCCGCCCCGTCCGGTCCCGCGAGGCCCGTGGTCGTACTTGGGATGGCTGGTGTCGCAGCAGCGCGGCCGGGTGGCGCTGGGAGCGGCGCTGGGCAGCACCTGGATGGTGGGGCTGGCGCTGCCGCCCTACTTGCTGTCCCGGGCGGTCGATAGCCTGGCGGACGGCCAGCGGGACGTGGTGCTGTGGTGGGCGGCGGTCCTGGTCGTGGTGGGTGGCGTCCTGGCGGGCTTGAGCATCTGGCGGCACCGCACGATGACACGGGTCCGGATGGATGCGGCCTTCCGGACGATGTCTGAGGTGAGCGCCCACACCGTCGGTCTGGGTGCCACGTTGGCGCGGCGTGTCCGCACCGGCGAGGTCGTGGCCATCGGGAGCGGGGACGCGTGGGCGATAGGGCGAAGCCTCACCGCGACCGGGCCCGGGGTGGGCGCGGTGCTGGCGTACGTCGTGATCGCGGTGCTGCTGCTGCGGATCTCAGTGCTGCTGGCGGTGGTGGTGACGGCGGGGGTGCCGATCCTGGCGCTGATCGTGGGTCCGGCGCTGGGGCGGCTGCAGCAGGTCGGGACGCCGTATCGGGAGCAGCAGGGCCGGGTGACGGGCCGGCTCGTCGATGTCGTCGCGGGGCTAAGCGTGCTGAACGGGTTGGGCGGCAAGGGGGTCTACGCCGACCGGTTCCGAGCCGAGTCGCAACTACTACTGCAGCAGGGCTATCGGGTCGGCCGTGTCACGAGCGTGATCCAGGCGGTCGGTCTGGGGCTGCCGACGCTGTTCTCCGCGCTCGTGGTGTGGCTGGCCGCGCGGCTCGCGGCCGAGGGCGACCTCACCGTGGGCGAGCTGGTCGCGGTCTACGGGTACGCCGCGGTCCTGGCGGTCCCGGTGGCGTCCTTCGTCGAGAACGCGGTCGACCTCAGCCAGGCTCTCGTGGCCGCACGTCGGGTGACCGACTTCCTGGCCGTGCGCCGCGACAGCACCGGAGCAGCCGCGCCTCCCGGCGAGGGAGCCCTGGTCGACGAGGTCTCGGGGTTGCGGGTCACGCCCGGGACGTTCGCCGCGGTCGCGACCGCCCGGCACTCCGACGCCGCTGCCCTCGTCGACCGGCTCGGCGGCCTCCGGCCCGGTGCGACCTGGGCAGGGCAGCCGGTCTCCGATCTCGATCCCGGGCCGTTGCACGAGCAGGTGCTGGTGGCCGACAATGACGCCGACCTTTTCGCCGACTCCCTCGCCCAGGTGGTGGCCGGTCGTCACCACGTCGACGAGGTCGGTGAGGCCGCGGTGCTGGACGCGCTCCACACGTCCGCGGCCGACGACGTCGTGCGTGGTCTGCCCGGAGGCTTGGGTTCGAGGATCGACTCCGGGGGACGGAACCTCTCGGGCGGCCAACGCCAACGCGTCCGGCTCGCCCGGGCGACGATCGCCGATCCGACCGTCCTGCTCGCCGTGGACCCCACCTCGGCAGTCGACGCCGCCACCGAGGCCACGATCGTCGACCGGCTCGTCCGCCACCGCCGCGGCAAGACCACCCTGGTCACCTCGACCTCGGCGATCGTGCTGCAAGGAGCCGACGAGGTCCACCTGCTCGCCGACGGTCAAATCGTCGCCACTGGCACCCACACCAGCCTGCTGGCCGACCACCCGGCCTACGCAGCCCTAGTCCACCGCGGGGAAGCCTCAGGCCCACGACCCGACGGCGACGAGGTCCAGCCATGAGCGCGCAGCGTCTCCGGGTCGCGGAACCCGCCGAGGTCCGCCGTGCCGCGTGCCGGCTGATCAGCTCCGACCGCGCAGCGTTCGTCGCGGTGCTGCTCACGAACTGCGCGGCGGCAGGGGCGGGCCTGCTCGGGCCGTGGCTGCTCGGCCAGATGGTCGACAAGGTGCAGGCCGGGACCGGCGTCGCGGCGATCGACCGGCTGGGCCTGCTTGTGCTGCTCGCCGCGACCGCGCAGTTCGTGATCGGACGCCAGGCCCGCTACCTGGGCTACCGGTTCGGCGAACGTACCGCGGCCCGTCTCCGCGAGCAGCTGGCCGACCGGCTGATGCGGCTCCCCGCACGGACCGTCGAACGAGCCGGGACCGGTGACCTCACCTCACGTGCCACCACCGACGTCGCACTGGTCTCGTTCGTCCTGCGCGACGCCGCCCCGGAGATGATGTTCGCGGTCGTCCAGGCGCTGATCATCGTCGTTGCCGTCGTCCTGCTCGCTCCCCTGCTCGGTTTCGTCGGGCTGGTCGCACTCGTCCCCGTCCCCATGGTCCTGCGCTGGTACCTGCGTCGCGCTCGGTCGGCCTACCTCGTCCAAGCGGCTGCGAGTGCCGAGATCGCCGACGTCCTGGCCAGCACCGCCGCCGGCGCCCGAACGGTGGAGACGCTGGGGTTGCAGGAGCAGCGGACCACCGCCTGCTCGACCTCGATCGCGGCCGCGGCCGGTGCCCAGCTGCGCACCCTTCGGCTGCGGAGTGTGTTCTTCCCGACCATCGACACCTCCACCGCACTCGCGGGCGGCGCCGTGTTCGGGGTGGGCGGGCTGCTCTACCTCGACCAGCAGATCAGTCTCGGCACCGTCGTCGCCGCCGTTCTCTACCTCCGCCAGCTCAGCACCCCGATCGACACCATCCTGATCTGGGTCGAGACGCTGCAGAGCAGCGCCGCCTCATTCGCCCGACTTGAGGGCCTCGCCTCACCAGCCGAACCGCCGCGACCCACCCCTACCGGCGTCACGGCAACCCCGGTCGATCAACACATCGTCATGACAGACGTCCACTACGCCTACGACGACACCGACGTCCTTCACGGTGTCAACCTCGACGTCCAGGCCGGCGAGCAACTCGCCGTCGTCGGGCCTTCCGGAGCAGGCAAGAGCACCCTTGCTCGCCTCATCGCCGGCGTCGACCGTCCCCGAGCGGGACGGGTGACCGTGGGCGGCGCCGACGTCGCCGACCTCGCACCCGAGCAGCTTCGCCGACACGTCGTCCTGGTCACCCAGGAGCACTACGTGTTCGCCGACCCGCTGCGCGACAACCTCACCATCGCCGCACCACACGCCACCGACGACGAACTCCTCAGTGCACTGGGCGCCCTTCGCGCCGACTGGTTCGACGACCTCCCCGACGGACTCGACACCGACCTCGGAACCCATCAGCTCGGAGGCGCCCAGGCCCAACATGTCGCTCTCGCCCGCGTGCTGCTCGCCAATCCCCACACCCTCGTCCTCGACGAGGCCACCGCCCTGCTCGACCCGACCGCTGCTCGCCGCACGGAACAAGCCCTCGCCGCCACCATTCGAGGTCGCACCATCATCGCCGTCGCCCACCGACTTCAAACAGCCCGAGACGCCGACCGCATCGCCGTCATGGAAGACGGCCGTATCACCGAGCTCGGCCGCCACCACGAGCTCATCGCCACCACGACCTCCTATGCAGCCCTCTGGCGAGCTTGGAACGGAGCCACCACGCAAGACCGAGCCAACGATCAGGAGTGAAGCACGAAGCGACCGTAAGCGGTTCGTCCACCGCTGAGGAGACCACCTGGGATGATGCTTCTGTGGGAATCGTCGAGCGCCAGATCCGCGACCGCGCCACCGACTCGCTGGCCGAGATGACAAAGCTTGATGTCCGCCCCATGTTCAGCGGGTTCGGCTTCTACGACGATGGGCTACTTGTCGCCGCAGCGTGGGATGGCGCGTTCCAGCTGCGGTATCGCGAAGGCGACCGCTGGAAGTACAGACCAGTCGATCCCGCCGCCATCGATGATCCTG
>JBBSIF010000070.1:0-13422 GCA_038232255.1 Propionibacteriales bacterium | reverse complement strand
CGGACGATCCCCCGGTGCCGGACTTGCTACCGATCATGCGCTCGACCATCATGACGTGGCGCGACCGCCACTCCGCGGCCAGCTCGTCGTGCTGGATCAGCGCCTCGGCGAGCTCCCACACGTCGGAGTAGGTGGCGCGGTCGGACGCGACGAGGCGCAGCGAGGCCGCGACCTCCTGCTCCGTGCCGACGCGCAGCCCCTTGGCCGCAAGCACGTCGACGAAGGCGTCCCACAGGCTCGGCTCCATCAGCCGGCGCTGCAGCCGCGCGGACTCGTCCTCGGTGAGGCCCTTGAACCGACGTACGAACGACGGGTCCTTCGCGCCCGAGAGGAACTCGAGCTCGCGGAACTGCACCGACTGGAAGCCGCTCGCCGGCGACAGCAGCTGACGGAACGCCAGGAAGTCCTGTGGCGTCATCGTCTCCAGCACCCCGACCTGCTGCACCAGGATCCGCTCGACGGCGTGCATCCGGTGCAGCAGGTGGCGAGCCCACCAGAGGTTGCCGTCCGCCATGGCGTCGCGTGCTGACTGCGCCTCGTGCAGGAGCAGCTGGAACCAGAGCTCGTAGACCTGGTGGATCGTGATGAACAGCAGCTCGTCGTGAGCCGCCGGGTCGGACTCGAGCTGCTGGGCGCTCAGCAGCCGGGTGAGCTGCAGGTAGCTGCCATAGGTGAGCTTCGCGCCGGACTCGCCGAAGCTGATGTCCTCCCCCGCCCACTCGCCGGCGACCGCGTCGCTGGCGTCGATGTCCGTCACGTCTGCCAACTTACCGCTGCCGTTCGAAGATCGACGTGAACGTGCCCTCGAGCTCAGGGTCCGCGAGGATGACGACAAGGTCGCCGGCTCGCATCGTCGTGTCCCCCCGAACGGGCACCAGCGCGCCGTCCCGCACGACCATGCTGACCCATCCGTCGCTGCTCAGATCGGCCAGGTCCTCGATGGTTCGCCCGTCCATGGGCGACCCTTCGGCGACCGTGAGCCGATGCACGCCGGCGGGCTCGTCGCGCAGCCGCACCCCGAGGGCCCAGGGCTCGGGCTCAACCGTTCGCATCCGCAGGCCAAGCACCCGGGCGGCGGTCGGCAGCAGACCGCCCTGCACAAGCACGGAGAAGATGACGACGACGACCACGATGCCGTAGAGCCGCTCGGCCTCAGGGACCTGCGCGACCCGGAGCAGCTCGCCCAGCAGGATCGGCACGGCACCCTTGAGGCCCGCGAACAGGATGAACGTGCGCTCGTTGCGCTGCAGCCGTGCCGGCGCCAGGCACAGCCCCACCACGAGTGGCCGGATGACGAGGGCGAGGCACGCGCCGAGGAGCAGGCCGGTGGCCCAGACGTCGGCGCGGGCGAGCGTGTGCAGGTCGACGGTCAGGCCGAGGACGACGAAGGCGACGACCTCCGCAAGACTCGCGAGGGCGGAGTGAAAACGCTCGATCTCTCGCTTGTACGGCGCCCGACCGTCGCCGATCACGATGCCGGCCACGAAGACGGCGAGGAAGCCGGAGCCGTGGGCAAGGGTCGTGACTCCGTACAGCATCAGCGCACAGGCCAGCGCCCGGAGCGGGTACAGCGCCTCGCTCGGCAGCGGAACCGTGCGCATGAACGCTCGGAGCAGGAACCCCCCGGCCAGCCCGGCGACGCCACCGATGCCCATCTGGAGCAGGAACTCCAGGCCGACCTGGCCGAACGTCGACGCGCTCAGGCTGCCGGCCACCACCAGGCTGCCCATCAGCGCGATGCCGACGGGGTCGTTGGCGCCCGACTCGCCCTCCAGGATCGTGCCGCTGCGGCCGGTGATCTCGCGTTGGCCGAGCACGGAGAACACCACGGCTGGATCCGTCGGCGCCACCGCCGTCGCCACGAGCAGTGCGACGTACCAGCCGAAGCCGAGGCCGTAGTGCAGCAGTCCGGCTACCCCGGCGGTCGTGAGGAACGTCCCCACCACACCGACGACGACGGTCGGTACCGCAGCCTCGCGAAACCGGGACCAGCCGATGTGCATGCCGCCCTCGAACAAGATGACGACGAGGGCAACCGTGACGACGCGTTCCACGGTCCGCTCCGAGGGAGCCATCAGGTCGGGAACCAGCTCGACCGCGAACGCGGCACCGACGAGGACAAGCAGTGGGACGGGGACCTTGAGCCGGCTCGTCACGAGGTTCGACAGCACCGCGACGAGGCCCACCGCGCTGGTCAGCAGCACGATCAGCGCGTAGTGCCTGGCATCGGTCATGGCGGCTCTTCCTGGTCGGACCCATGGCAACGGACGTTGCCGACCAGGCTTCCCGGCGCACCGGGAGGCAGTCTAGCCGTCGGGTGCGCTCGGGGCGCTCGGCTGGCGCGGGACGCTCGGCGGGCAGAATGGCGTGATGGATGTGCGTACGGAGCTGAGCTACCCCGGCGCGCGCCTCGCCGACGTGTACGGCCTGGCCGTCGACGCGGAGTTCCGTGCCGCCGTGTGTGTGGCGACCGGAGCCCTCGACCACGACGTCGACGTACGGCGGAGCGGCGACGGGTCGACGGTGGTCGCCGTACGACGCACGATGGCGGCCGATGTCCCGGACTTCGTGCGGCGCTTCGTCGGGGACACGATCGCCATCGTGCAGACGGAGAGCTGGGCGCCGGCCGACGCGTCGCGGCTGCGATCCGCGGACCTGTCCCTGCAGATCTCCGGTCAGCCGGCCGCGATGAGCGGCGCCTTGACGCTGGAGGAGCTCGCCGACGGCGTCCGCGAGCTCGTCCGGGGGGACCTCCGGGTGTCCATTCCCTTCCTCGGGAAGAAGATCGAAGGCGAGATCGCGCGCGGGATCCTGGCCGCCGCCCGCAAGGAGGAGCAGGTAGGCCGGCAGTGGCTGGCCGCGAGCCCGCCGCACGGATCCTGAGGTCTATGGGCAGCCGTAGCAGCCCCATTGCCTCGAGATCCGTCCCCGCGCCAACCCGAACACCTCACCATGCCGGCTCCGAGCACGTCGCCCTCGGAACCTGAGCTCAGACGGCCCCGCCCGGGCGTGGCTGCCCGGCTTCGTCGGAGCACTCTGGCACCGTGGTGCCATGTACGACGACGCCGACCGACTGCTCCTCGAGGGCCTTGCCCGTCCCTGCCCCGACTGCGCGGAGGAGCGGCTGTTCGTGGCCGCCGACCTCCACCTCGACCCCGACCGCGGCGAGCCGGCGGAGTACTGCTGCACGTGGTGCGGCGCCGCGCTGCTCATCGACCCGCTCTTCGGGATCCGGGTCGTTGCCGACCGGGACGTGGCCTGAGCGCTGCTCACCCCATGTGCGGGTAGCGGTAGTCCGTCGGCGGGGCGAACGTCTCCTTGATCGACCGCGTCGACGTCCACCGCTGGAGGTTCTGCGCAGCGCCGGCCTTGTCGTTGGTCCCGGAGGCTCGGCCGCCGCCGAACGGCTGCTGACCGATCACCGCCCCGGTGGGCTTGTCGTTGATGTAGAAGTTGCCTGCGGCGAACCGCAGGGTCTCGGTGGCCCACGCGATCGCTGACCGGTCCTGGGCGATGACCGCCCCCGTCAGCGCGTACTTCGAGAACGACTCCATCTGCCGCACTGTGGGCTCGAAGTCCGCGTCGTCGTAGACGTAGACGGACAGGATCGGGCCGAAGTACTCCTTGTCGAAGATCTCGTCGCCCGGGTCGCTCGACTCGATGACGGTGGGCCGGACGAAGTAGCCGACCGAGTCGTCGACGCTGCCGCCCGCGAGGACCGTGAGGTGCGCCTCGCCCTTCGCCCGCTCGATCGCCTCGCGGTGCTTGGCGAACGCGCGCTCGTCGATGACAGCGCCCATGAAGTTCGCGAAGTCGGTCGGGTCGCCCATGGGGAGGGCGTCCACCTCCGCGAGGAGCTCCTCCTGCATCGCGCGCCACACGGACCTGGCGACGTAGGCGCGGGAGGCGGCGGAGCACTTCTGGCCCTGGTACTCGAAGGCGCCGCGGATCAGCGCCGTACGGACGACGTCGGGGTCCGCGGACGGGTGCGCCACGACGAAGTCCTTGCCACCGGTCTCGCCGACGATGCGCGGGTACGACCGGTAGCCGGCGATGTTGTCGCCGACCGTGGCCCAGAGCTTCTGGAAGACCGGGGTGGACCCGGTGAAGTGGATGCCGGCGAGCTCGGGGCTGCTCAGCGCTGCCTCCGAGACGGCCGCGCCGTGCCCGGGCAGCATGTTGACGACGCCGGCAGGCAGGCCGGCCTCCTCCAGGAGCCGCATCAGGAAGTGGGCCGCCAGCTGCGAGGTGACGGCGGGCTTCCACAGGACGGTGTTGCCCATCAGGGCCGGGGCCGTCGGGAGGTTGCCGGCGATCGAGGTGAAGTTGAACGGCGTGATCGCGTAGACGAACCCCTCGAGGGGTCGGTGGTCCGACCGGTTCCAGCTCCCGCGCGGGTTCACCATCGGCTGCTCGCGCAGGATCTGCTGCGCGTAGTGCACGTTGAAGCGCCAGAAGTCGATGAGTTCGCAGGCGGCGTCGATCTCGGCCTGCCAGGCGGTCTTCGACTGGCCCAGCATCGTGGCGGCGGTGATGGGCTGCCGCCATGGCCCCGCGAGTAGGTCTGCCGCCTTCAGGAAGATCGCTGCGCGGTCGTCGAACGACATCGCCTGCCACGCGGGCGCCGCCTCCGCGGCGGCGGCGATCGCCAGCTCCGCGTCGGCCCGAGACGCGCCTCGCACCGTCCCGAGGACGTGCTGGTGGTCGTGCGGCTCGACGACCTGGTGCTCCTCGCCGCTCCCCCAGCGCTGCTCGCCGCCGATGGTGGCTCGCAGGTCCACCTGCTCCTTCTGCATCGCCGTCAGGCGCTGCTCGAGCGCGGCTCGCTCTGTGCTGCCGGGGGCGTAGTGCAGGTTCGGTTCGTTGACCGGCACGGGAACTGTGGAGAGCGCATCCATGACAGGCAATCTTGCCACGGATGGCGGCTCGCCTAGGCGCTCTTCCTGGCCGGCGCCTTCTTCTTGGCCGCGGTCCTGGTCTTGGCGGGGGCCTTGGCCGCGGCCTTCTTCTTCTTCGCCGGCGAGGACTCGGCGGCTGGGGTGGCGGTCTTGGCCGCACTCTTCGGCGTGCTCGCGGTCACGCTGGTGTCCTCGGCGGACTCGGTCGTCGTACCCTCCCGACGCTTCTTCGCCGCGTCCACGCTGGCCCGCAGCGCCGCGACCAGGTCGAGCACCTGCGCGGACTCGCCTTCGGGCTCCTCGACCTCTGGCATCGGCACACCGGCGGCCTTGGCCTCGACGAGCTGCTCGAGCGCCTGGCGGTAGTCGCTGTGGTAGCGCTCGGGGTCGAAGTCGGCCTTCAGCGTGGCGATGTAGGACTCCGCCATGTCGACCTCCTGCTTGCGTACGGCGACGTCGCCGTCCGGCACCGCGAACTCGCCGTTGCGGACCTCGTCGGGCCACAGCATCGTCTGCAGCACCAGCGCCCCGTCGCGCTCGCGCAGCAGCGCCAGCGCCTCCCGGGTCCGGATGGCGACCTTCACCAGCGCGCACTGCCCGGTCCGGGTGAGCGCGTCCCGCAGCAGCACGTAGGGCTTCGCGCCCTGGCCGTCCGGGGCGAGGTAGTAGGCCTTCGCGAAGTACAGCGAGTCGATCTGGTCCGCGGGCACGAATTCGAGGACGTCGATGGCCTTGGCAGTCGGCAGCGGCAGCTCCGCGAAGTCCTCGTTGGTCAGCACGATCATCCGGCCGTCGGGAAGCTCGTAGCCCTTGCCGATGTCGGAGTACGGCACCTCCAAGCCGTCGACCTCGCAGACGCGCTTGTAGCGGATGCGTCCACCGTCAGCCTCGTGCACCTGGCGGAACGAGATGTCGCGCTCCTCGGTCGCGGAGTACACCTTGACCGGGATGGTCACCAGGCCGAACGAGATCGACCCTTTCCAGATCGCCTGCATCGTGGCCTCCTCTCGCGGTGACGACAGACTCGCCCCGTGCCGCGCCGGCGCGGGCGTCGAGCACCAGCGACTGGGCGAGGCGGCGCATGCTCTTGGCCAGCTTCGACCCCGGTGCGCACTCCACGAGCGACTGGCCGTGGACGACGGCGCGGTCGCAGGCGGCGGGGTCGTCCGGCAGGAAGGCGTCGACGTCCACCTGACAGGTACGGCGCACGATGGCAGCGATGTCGTCGTTGGACCAGCCGAGCGAGGTGCGCGTCCGGTTGACCACCACCGAGGGCGAGGCGGAGGGGACCTGGGACGACAGGTCCGACAACGCCCGGAACAGCCTGCCGAGCCCCACCGGGTCGGCCCCCCCGACGACGACGACCTTGTCGGCTCCCTCGAGCGCGGTGAGCGTCGCACCGTTGCGTCGGGGCGCCGCTGTGTCGTAGGAGATCTCCTCGTCGAGCTCGACGCAGAACGCACAGTCGATGACGGCCACCTCGCAGAGAGACCGCGCCGTGTCGAGAACGCGCCGCAGCAGCACCGGCGACAGCTCCACCCATCGGTCCGACCGCGGCAGGCCGGTGAGCACGCGCAGTGTCGGGGACACGGCTCGGGCGTGCGCCGCCAGCTGAGCGAGGTCGAGGCTTCCCCTGTTGGCGGAGCGAGCGGCGGCCAGCAGCCCCGACGACTCGTCGAGCAGGCCGAGCAGCTGCGCCTGTGAGCCTCCGTAGACGTCGGCGTCGACCAGCAAGGTTGACAGGCCCGACTCCGCCAGCGACGACGCCAGGCCGAGCGCCGTCACCGAACGTCCGGGGGCTCCAGTCGCTCCCCAGACCGCGACGACCCTGCCGGTTCGTCCAGCGGGGACCTCGTCGACCGCCGGTCCCGCACCGACACCGGCAGCCGAGGCCAGGCCGGCGTCGGCCGGTGCTGGCCCCGCAGTCATGGCTGTTGCGACGACGTCGGAGAGGTCGGCGAGCTCGGCCACCGTCACGACGGCGTCGACGCCCAGCCGCCTCAACAGGGTGGACTGCAGCGACTCCTCGGAGTCGGCGACGCCGACGATCGCCACCTGCTCGTCCCGAAGGCGGTCCAGCACCTCGGTGTCGAGGCCTACCAGTGCGCTCGACACGATGGCGACCCGCGCCTGCCGGGTCGCGGCCGTGGCGAGCAGGTCGGCCACGTCCACGCAGCGTCGTACGACGTGCAGGTTCCTGTCCGCCGACGCCGACAGCACCTCGAACTCGAAGGCGGCAGCGCCAACGGCGACCAGCACCCCCGTGGACATGTCAGCCTGCCAGCCGGACCAGCACGACGGAGGCGCCCGTGACCTGGCCGAGCACGACGCTGACGTCGACATCGCCGGTGAGCCCCACGAGCACCTGCCGGTCGCCCGAGGCTCCCGACAGGCTGCTGCCCACCGACAGCACGACGACGTCCGCCAGCACCCGTCGAGGCTCGGGACGTGCTGCTCCTGCCGCGCCGTTGCTCGGGTCGGCGACCGCCCAGACCTCGACGTGGTCGCCAGCGCGGAGGTCAGCCGGTGCCGCCCCGCTGGGTACGCCGAGAGGCAGCTGGCGGCGCAGCGGCGAGCTGGTGGAGCTGACGGCGGCCACCGCCAGCATCTCTCCGGCATGGAGGTCGCGCGTCGCGTGCGCCCCGGGGGTGATTGGCTCGTCGGCGAGGAGGTACTGCGCAGCCACGTCTGCCTCGTCGAAGTGAGCCCTGGTGACGCGCATGTCGCTGCTGTGCACCGCGCCTCCGGCCGGCAGGTCGTGCACGACCTGCCACACCGCGACCGTGTCGTCGGCAGCCGCCAGGACCTTGGCGCCCGCGACCACCGACGCCACGACCAGCAGGACGCCGAGCCACATCCGCGGGTCGCGCCACCGCGACCGGCGCTGCCGAGTGGCCGGCGGCGAGGCGCCGGCCTGCGCCGCCGGCTCCCCCAGCCGCAGCAGGCCGGCCGAGGAGCCTCTGGTCAGCAACGACACGACGCTCATTCTGCCGACACCCGGCGCAGAATGGGAAGGGTTGTCCACAGAGCAATGCCTGCCTCCGCGTGGGCTTTTCTCCGAGTGCAACAATCCACACCATGGCTGCAAGCCCGGTCCCCCGTTTCTTGGATCTCGCCGAGGTCGCCGAGGTTCTCAGCATCTCGGTGTCCCAGGTCTACGCACTGGTGCGTCGCGGGGACCTCCCCGCGATCAAGGTGGGCGGTCGCGGGCAGTGGCGTGTCGAGACCAGCGCGCTCGAGAAGTACATCGCGGACGCCTACACAGCGACACGGCAGTTCATCGCCGACCACCCGTTCGTCGGGGACGACCCGGAGGCCGAGGACCAGCCGGTCGAGGCCCGGGAGCCGACGACGCAGCCGCCGGACTGACGGGGGGTCAGACGCTCACGCCCAGCCTCGGGACTCCCGGGTGACCCTCGTGATGGCCGCGTAGGCCACGGTCGTGCGCATCGTCACGGCGGAGCTTCTCGGGGCCTCGTCCAGGTGGTGCACGGCGATGTCGAGGAAGTCGTGCCCCACGCGGTCCGGCGTGCCGGCGACCGTCGTTCCGTCCGTCAGCATCACCGTGACTCGTGCCCGGTCGACGGCGATGGCGCGCAACGCCGAGGAGAACGTCAGCCTGCTCGCGACGGGCGAGAGGCCCTCGGGGCTGACCGCGTCGAGGGGCAGGTTGGCGACGGAGCTCACTGCTGCCATCGGCACGACCACCTCGTTCGGACTGGTGACGAGCAGCCAGTCGGCACCCACCCGCTCCAGCGTGCCCACCACCGTCACCGCACCGCTCAACCGGAGGGAGACCTCGCTACCGACGTCGGAGCGCAGCCGATTGAGGAGGGTGACCTGGCCCACCTCGGCACGCGTCCGGTCCGCCACCTCGGCGTGCAGCTCGCTCCGCTCCAGAGCTCCGACCTCGGCCTCCAGGTCGGCGAAGAGGTCGGTCCATCTCATGGCGGCGCCCCCTCGCTCCCGGTCCGCTGCTGCTCTGTCGACGACCCTACGCCTGGCATCGTGTGACCCTTGACTCCACGCCAAACCCAGGATACAACATGCAAATGGACGTATCCGGAGGTAATCGACCCACGCGCCACTCGATCGTGGTGATTCGGTCGCTTGCGGTGCTGGCCGCTATCGGAGCTCTCACCGCCCTCACCTGGCGCATCGGGGAAGGTCTCCCCCGCGGCCTGCCAGCCAGCGGGCTCTTCCGGGCAGGTTCCGACGGACCGGTCACCGTGGACGTCCTGGTGCTGGACGCCGCCGGTGCCGCGCTCATGGTCACGGTCGCGGTGCTGGCAGCTCTGCTGAGCCTCAACGTCGTCGCGGTGCTGCTCGACGGACGATCCCGCGTGCTGTCAGCGCTCTGTGCGCGGCTGACCCCGGCCCTCTGCCGTCGGCTGGTTGCCGCCTGTTGCGGCGCGGGGCTGGCTGCGCCAGGCCTGCTCGGCCCGGTGGCCCTGGCCGACGACGGCAGCCAGCGGCATGCCTGTCAGTCACCGTGCGAGACCGCCGGGATCCGCCTCGGCGGACTGCAGCTGCCGGACCTCCCGACGCGACCGGTCCACCTCCACCGCAGCGACGGGCGACCGGATCGGGAGCACACCGGCCTTTCGCCGGTCGTGGTCCGCTCCGGCGACTCGCTGTGGGGGATCGCAGATCGGCGGCTGTCCGGGTCCGCCTCCCTCGCGGACATCGCCGCTCTCTCGGAGCGGCTGTACGCGCTCAACCGGACGGCGATCGGGGACGACCCCGACCTGATCTTCCCCGGCATGACCCTCGTCGCTCCGGAAGGAACGTCATGACCCGACCCGTCTCCCCGTCGCTCGTCCGACCGCTGCCCGTCCCCAATCGCCGTACCTGGCGCCCCGCCGACGGGCTGGCCGAGCCAGGTGGGTACACCCAGGGGGCGCTCGCGCTGTGCTACCCGCTACCGGCGGGCCTGCCGACGGACCCGTGCCCGACGGGTCTGGTCGTGGTGCCGCACGGCGCCCGGCCCGGACCGGCCCAGGGCTCGGATGCCTGGGCCGCGACGTTCGTCCAGGCCGTCGTCGAGGTCGTCGCCTGCGACCGGCCCGTGACGCAGCTGGTCCGATGGACGACGCGCGAGGTCTACGCGGAGATCCTCCGGCGCCAGCAGAACGTCGCCCGGCACCGGCGCGACACCGGCGTGCGGTCGCTTCGCCAGCACGTGGCGACCGTCAGGCTCTGCCAGCCCTGGCCGGAGTGCGCGGAGATCGCCGCTCGGGTCACGTTCGGAAGCAGGTCCCGAGCGCTGGCTGCCCGGCTCGACCGCCTGCACGGCCGCTGGCTGTGCACCGCGATCCAGTTCGGTTGACGCACTGTCGGCTGTCGGCGCGGAACCCTCAGGCCCGACGTCGGGACGGGTCGCCGTGGCAGCGCTTGAACTTGCGGCCCGAGCCGCAGGGGCACAGCTCGTTGCGGGAGACGCCGGCGTACTGCGCCTCGTCGTCGTCCTGCGTCGTCTGCACCTCGGCGTCGCCGTCGACGCTCGGAGCGGAGTAGGACAGGTTCCTCGGCTGCGCCGGCGCGGCGATCCCAGTGGCGACGATCTGCGGACGCTCCTCGTCGGTGGTTCCGGCCTCGTCGCCCTGGGCGGCCTCGTCGCCCTCGGCGGCCTCGTCGCCCTCGGCGGCCTCGCCGCCCTCGTCGTCAGCTCCGGCGGTCACCTCAGGAGCCGGTGCCGCCGCCTGCAGCAGCGCAGCCTCCGCCTCGTCGACGACCGGCTGCTGCACCTGGACCTGCACGTGGAACAGGAAGCCGACCGCCTCCTCCTGGATCGACTCCATCATCGCCTGGAACAGCTCGAAGCCCTCCCGCTGGTACTCGATCAGCGGGTCCCGCTGGGAGTAGGCGCGCAGCCCGATGCCCTCACGCAGGTAGTCCATCTCGTAGAGGTGCTCGCGCCACTTGCGGTCCAGCACCGACAGCAGCACCTGCCGCTCCAGCTCGCGCAGCACCAGCGGAGTCAGCGACTCCTCGCGCGCGTCGTACGCCGCCTGCGCGTCCGCCTGCAGCGCGTCGACCATGACGTCGGTGGTCAGGTGGTCGAGCCCGCCGGCCTCGCCCTCGAGGTCCTCCTGGGTGACCCCCACCGGGTAGAGCAGCCGCAGCGCCACCCACAGCGCCTCCAGGTCCCACTCCTCCGGGAACCCCTCCGTGGCGCCGACGACGTACCCCCTGATCGTGTCGTCGATCATCCCGCGGATCTGGTCCTGCAGGTCGGCGCCCTCGAGCACCCGCCGGCGCTCGCCGTAGACGACCTCCCGCTGGCGGCTCATCACGTCGTCGTACTTCAAGATGTTCTTGCGGGTCTCGAAGTTCTGGCCCTCGACCTGCGCCTGCGCCGACGCGATCGCCCCGGTGACGCGCTTGTTCTCGATCGGTACGTCGTCGGGGATCTTCATGGTCTGCAGCACCCAGTCGACCCAGTCCGACTTGAACAGCCGCATCAGGTCGTCCTCGAGCGACAGGTAGAACCGGGACTCGCCCGGATCGCCCTGACGGCCGGACCGCCCCCTGAGCTGGTTGTCGATACGGCGCGACTCGTGGCGCTCGGTCCCGATGACGTAGAGCCCGCCGATGTCGTTGACCTCGTCGTGCTCGGATCGGACCTGCTCCATCATCTTGTCGTGCATCGCCGGCCAGGCGGTTTCGTACTCCTCGGCGTGCTCGACCGGGTCGAGGCCTTGGCGGCGCAGCTCCTCGTCGGCGAGGAAGTCCACGGACCCCCCCAGCATGATGTCGGTGCCACGGCCCGCCATGTTGGTGGCAACGGTGACGGCGCCCTTGCGGCCGGACTGGGCGACGATGTGCGCCTCGTCGGCGTGGTGCTTCGCGTTGAGCACGCTGTGCGGGATGCCGCGCCGCTTGAGCAGCCCCGACAGGCGCTCGGACTTCTCCACCGAGACGGTGCCGACGAGCATCGGCTGCCCCTCGGCATGCCGCTCGGCGATGTCGTCGACGATCGCCGCGTACTTGGCGTCCTCAGTGCGGTAGACGAGGTCGGCCTGGTCCGCGCGGACCCTCGGCCGGTGGGGGGGGATCGGGATCACGCCGAGCTTGTAGATCTTGTCGAACTCCGAGGCCTCGGTCATCGCCGTACCGGTCATCCCGCCAAGCTTCTCGTAGAGCCGGAAGTAGTTCTGCAAGGTGATCGTGGCGAGGGTCTGGTACTCCTCGCGGACCTGCACGCCCTCCTTCGCCTCGATGGCCTGGTGCAGCCCCTCGTTGTAGCGGCGGCCGTGCAGCATCCGGCCGGTGTGCTCGTCGACGATCAGCACCTCGCCCTCGATGACGACGTAGTCGCGGTCGCGGCGGAACAGCTCCTTGGCCTTGATCGCGTTGTTGAGGAACGAGATCAGCGGCGTGTTCACGGCGTCGTACAGGTTGTCGATCCCGAGGTGGTCCTCGACCTTGTCGATGCCGGACTCCAGCACGGACACCGTCTTCTTCTTCTCGTCGAACTCATAGTCGATCTCCGGACGGAGCCGGCCCACCAGCGTCGAGAACTCGCCGTACCACTTGACCGACTCGTCGGACGGCCCCGAGATGATCAGCGGCGTCCGCGCCTCGTCGATGAGGATCGAGTCGACCTCGTCGACGATCGCGTACGAGTGGCCGCGCTGCACGCAATCCTCGATGCTGCTGGCCATGTTGTCCCGCAGGTAGTCGAAGCCGAACTCGTTGTTGGTCCCGTACGTGACGTCGGCGTTGTAGGACTCGCGGCGCTGGTCGGGCGACATCTCCGGGAGCACCATGCCGGTGGTGAGGCCGAGGAAGTGGTAGACCCGGCCCATCCACTCCGCGTGGTACCTCGCGAGGTAGTCGTTGACCGTCACCACGTGCACGCCGTTACCGGCCAGCGCGTTGAGGTACGTCGGAAGGGTCGCCACCAGCGTCTTCCCCTCGCCGGTCTTCATCTCGGCGATGTTGCCGAAGTGCAGCGCAGCGCCGCCCATCAGCTGGACGTCGAAGTGCCGCTGCCCGAGCACCCGCTTGGCCGCCTCGCGCACGGTGGCGAACGCCTCAGGAAGCAGCGCGTCCAGGCGCTCCCCGTCGGCCAGCCGAGCCTTGAACTCGTCGGTCTGCGCCTGGAGCTCCTCGTCGGTCATCGCCACGAAGTCGTCCTCGATCGCGTTGACCTGGGCGGCCGCCGCTTCGAGCTTGCGGCGCTGCTTGCCCTCGCCGATGCGAAGGACCTTGTCGAGCAGGACAGGCACGAGGATGCTCCTGGTTGCATACGAGGACGGCGCGGCCCGGTCGGAGGACCGGTGTCCATCTTAGGCGACCGGCCCGGATGCCCGGCTCGTCCGCGCAGCCGCGGCGCTCCCCCGTCCACAACGTCCGTGCAGACGAGCGCAACCACGACCACCCGGGCGGACGCAACGACACCGCCGCGCCCCT
Source organism: Propionibacteriales bacterium (assembly GCA_038232255.1). Taxonomy (GTDB): domain Bacteria; phylum Actinomycetota; class Actinomycetes; order Propionibacteriales; family Nocardioidaceae; genus JAWWPG01. Next base: position 106 of record JBBSIF010000070.1, on the reverse strand, counting down.
CCGCGCACAACGTCCGTGCAGGCGAGCGCAGTTACGACCAGGTGGGCGGACGCAACGAGCTCGCGAGCGCGGGCGCGAGGTCCCCTCGCGGCTCCACGACCACGGT
>JBBSIF010000069.1:0-13465 GCA_038232255.1 Propionibacteriales bacterium | reverse complement strand
CGGCGGCCCGAAGGTGCGTCCGTGATCGCTCGAGACCGACATCTGCTGCTGCACGATTCCGCCGTCTTGCTTAGGGTGTATCCGGGTGCCGTACCCGACGTAGACGTTGCCCCCGCGGGCTACGACATCGACGTTCACCCGTTGCACCCCTTGGACGTCACCGCGCGACACTTGCACTGGCGACGACCAGCTCCTGCCGTCGCGGGAGAACGACTCGTACACGGGGTCAGTGTTGCCGACGCCGCCCTCCCATACTGCGTACATCTGATGAGTGACGGAGTCGATGTCTGCGGCAAATAGGCAGCAGCGCACCCCCGTTGCGTAACCAAGCGCGTCGGGGGCGACCTCGATCCGCCGCGACCAGGTCTTGCCACCGTCATGCGAGGTCGACGCATAAATCGTCCCGGACGCGTCGATCGCAGCCGGCGCGAGATTGCTGAGCAGTAGTCGACCCCGCGGTGACTCGGGCTGCGCACCAGGAACCGAGTCCGGCGCCAGGTTGGCCGCCCCGAAGTCGTAGTAGGTGTCCACGATCGTGCCATCTGGCCGGATCATCGGCTGCGAGTTCTGGGTGGAGTGGTCGATCGCCGTGACGTAGTGGGTGCCGCTCCAGGTTCGGCCCTTGTCGTCAGACCAACGCACCGCCTGCGGCGCACCGAGGAACGTGCCTCCGTCAAACCGGAACAGGGTCCAGAACTGGTAGACCCGGCCGAAGTGCGGGCTCGCCGTCGAGTTGTCGACGACAATCCAGTTCTTGTCATCGAAGTACTTGCAAGAGGAGCTCTTGTGCGCATAGACGGGCTTGCTCCACGTCTGGCCGCCGTCGGTCGAACGCAGCACAGCCACTGCCGAGGGGCACGTCCTGACGTCGAACAGCAGAACCGAGAGATACGCCGTGCCGTCCGGGCCGAAAGCAACCGACGGATCGGACGCGCGAGCGTATGAGCCGCCCGTGGCGCGGGTGATGCCTTGCACCGGCATATGGTGCCAAGACGCCCCCGCGTCGACCGTCCACGCAACGGAGATGTCCACTGCTCCGCCGTCATCGAAGCGAGAGTCATGCGCAGCAGCGATTGCGACGTCGGAGTTCGTCGGCGAAACGGCGACATCAGGCTCCACCACGGTGTCCGGTTCGGAACCGTGCTGACTGGGGATGTCCTGACGAGTCACCTGACCCTGATGGACCACAACCGGCGAGTGAGCGCGGGCAGCGACCGCTGGAACCCCCGCCCAGCCCAATGCGACGACGCACGGAAGCAGTAGCAATGCCCGACCGACCCGCTTGTTCATGAGAACCCCCACGAGACGCGCACGAAATGTTGCGAGCGAACTATTCCACTCGCGTCCCCACGCGTCAACAGCCGCAGCACTGTCACCCAGCGTCCGTCAGACACTTCGAGAAGCACGGATGGCTCAGCCACATTCCACCACCCTTTCGGGTCTGCCCAGAGTTTGGTTGACAGCTGACGTGTGAGGATTCGTCCTCGCTGGAAGGATGTCGACCATGGCCAAGCGCCGGCGACTTGCGCTCGGCGCGTAGTGCAAGCTCCCACGACGGGAGAAGCGCAGCCAGGTCCGGTGCTGTTCATCGTCGCTTGGGCACCGACACACCGGATCGAATATCTGGACTAGGAGCGCTGTGCCACGCGATAAGCGGTTCAAATTTTCTGAAATAGTGCCTGTGACCTGCGGAAACGTCTCGGAGGGAACCTGAGAGTCAGTCGAGGTAGTCGCGCAGGACTTGCGAGCGCGAGGGGTGCCGCAGCTTGGACATCGTCTTGGACTCGATCTGGCGGATGCGCTCGCGCGTCACGCCGTACACCTTGCCGATCTCGTCGAGCGTCTTCGGCTGACCGTCGGTGAGCCCGAAGCGCATCGAGACGACGCCGGCCTCCCGCTCGGAAAGGGTGTCCAGGACGGCGTGCAGCTGCTCCTGCAGCAGCGTGAAGCTGACTGCGTCGGCGGGGACGATCGCCTCGGAGTCCTCGATGAGGTCACCGAACTCGGAGTCGCCGTCCTCGCCGAGCGGCGTGTGCAGGGAGATGGGCTCGCGTCCGTACTTCTGGACCTCGACGACCTTCTCCGGAGTCATGTCAAGCTCTTTGGCCAGCTCGTCGGGAGTGGGTTCGCGGCCCAGGTCCTGGAGCATCTGGCGCTGCACGCGGGCGAGCTTGTTGATCACCTCGACCATGTGGACGGGGATGCGGATGGTCCGCGCCTGGTCGGCCATCGCCCGGGTGATCGCCTGCCGGATCCACCACGTCGCGTACGTCGAGAACTTGAAGCCCTTCGTGTAGTCGAACTTCTCCACCGCCCGGATCAGGCCGAGGTTCCCCTCCTGGATCAGGTCCAGGAACAGCATGCCCCGCCCGGTGTAGCGCTTGGCCAAGGACACCACAAGCCGCAGGTTCGCCTCCAGGAGGTGGAACTTGGCGCGCCTGCCGTCCTCGGAGATCCACGTGAGCTCGTCCATCAGCTTCGCGGAGATCTTCGTCTCCCGCGCCAGCTTCTCCTCCGAGAACAAGCCGGCCTCGATGCGCTTTGCCAGCTCGACCTCCTGCTCGGCGTTGAGCAGCGGCACCTTGCCGATCTGCTTGAGATAGTCCTTGACCGGGTCAGCCGTCGCGCCGGCCACGGTAACCGTCTGCTCCGGCTCGTCGTTGTCGTCAGCCTCGGAGAGGACGAAGCCCTCCTTCTCGTCCTCCTTCAAGGTGGGATCGCTCTCGAGGTCCTTCTCGAAGATGGTGTCGTCGATGTCCTCCAGGGGCTTCTTCACAAGCACGTCGACCTCGTCGTCGACGGTCGCCAGCACCACCACCTCCACGACCGTCTCGGCACCGTTCGACGAAGCCTTCGCCGCGCCTGCACCAGCCGTCCGCTTGGCCGCCGGCGCCTTCTTGGCCGTCCTCGTCCCAACGGCCTTCTTGAGCGGTGTCGCCGCAGCTCCTGTCGGCGCCGCACCGACGTTCTTGTCGGCCGGGGCCTTCTTCGCGGTCTTGGTGGTCCTCCGCGGCGCCACCGTGTCCTTGCTCGGCGCCGAGAGAGTGCTGCGGCGCGCGCTTGTCGCGGCTGACACCCTCCGCCGGCCGGAGGACTCCTCCACCGCTGCGGCATCGACAGTGGTCTTTGACGCGGTCGGCGGGGTACTCGAGGACACGAACAACCTCTCGTCGGGGAACTCTGAGCGCGGCGAAGCCCGATGATGTCAAGACGCCGCTCCTCCATTGTGACACGCTGACGGTCCCGCTCAAACGCGAGCGTCTCCCCGTCAGCGCGGCTTTTCGCTCTCCTCCATGCCGCAGCTGCCCGCCGTACGACGAGTGCGGCGGGCAGCGGTCGGGACGCGAACCACCGAGCGCTATGACGGATCGCCTGACTGACGCTAGAGTCAGCCGTGCGTCCGACGGCGGGGGGCTGCCGTCGCACGCGATGAAGCACCATCGCACTGCGCGTCGCCAACGAGGAGGGGTCTGGCATGCCGCCGTCTACAACACGTTTCCGGTTCTACTTCGCGCCCGAGGACGAGCTCGAAGCCGCGGAGGTAGCCCGCGGCTGGGCGGTAGCCGGGGAACCCGCCCTGTCTCGGCATCAGCGCGGGATCTTCGTGCGCCGCGCCGACAACCACCTCGTGCACTTCTTCTTCAACGGTGCGGGTGAGTGGGAGCAGTGGGACATCACCCAGCAGTGCGGGGGAATGACCATCAGTGGGGACCCGGTGGTGTCCGCCAACGGGCATCAGGTGTACGTCCGGCGGGCAGACAACCATCTGCTGCTGTTCACCTTCAACGCCCAGCATCGCTGGGAGCAGGAGGACCTGTCCGAAAGGCCCGGGAACTGGCTGGTGAACGGCGACCCCGCGCTGTCACCCGACGGTCGCAGCATCTTCGTCCGCCGAGCAGACAACCACCTTGCGCACTTCTTCCTCGACGACGATGACGTCTGGCGCGCCACCGATCTGGGTGGATGGGTGGTCGGTAGGCCGTCGATCTCTCCGGACGGGCGAGTCGTCTACCTGCGGCGCGCGGACAACCACTTCGCGCAGCTGTTCCTCGACGACAACGAGGAGTGGGTGCAGTCCGACATCTCCGAACAGGCCGGGGGCTGGGTCATCGGGCGCCCGGCCTCCTCACCCGTGGGCAGAGGGGTCTTCGTGCGCCAGGCGGACAACCACCTGGTCCACTACTACTTCAACGCCGACCGCGAGTGGGAGCACTGGGACCTGTCGGAGCTCGCCGGCGGATGGGCGATCGCGGGAGACCCGGCACCCTCGCACGACGGAGCCAGTGTCTACGTCCGGCGAGCCGACAACCATCTCGCGCACTTCTTCTTCAACGCCGACCACGAGTGGGAGCACTGGGACGTCTCGGAGCTGGCGGGCGGATGGGCCATCGGCGGCGACCCGGCCGTCGCGCACGACGGCTCAGGAGTGTTCGCCCGCCGCGCCGACAACCATCTTGCCCACTTCTTCTTCAACGCCGAGGGCGAGTGGGAGCAGTGGGACGTGTCGGCGCAGGCGGCGGCGTGGGCGTCCAACCGTCGACCGGCGACTGCCCTCGACGGCCGGGTGCTCGTGGCTCCCCCGTTGCGCAAGATCGAGCGCAGGCTCGCGGGTCGTAGACCCGAGAAGGTGTCGAAGCAGCAGACCTCCGAGTTCGACTGGAAGTACCTGATGGGCCACTAGCCCCCGCAGGGCTCAGACGTCGTCGCCCGGCGTCTCGAGCACAGGAGTGGTCTCGGTGTCGGCGCCCGAGTCGACCGGCGCAGCCGTTTCCGCGCGCTTGCGGCCGCCGCCTCCGCCGCCGCCTCCTCTGCGGCCACCTCCGCGACGGCCACCGACCCGGCTGCCCTCCGCCTCGGGATCCTTGCCGGCGGCCTCGCGTCGAGCAGCCCGCTTGGCTGCCTTCCTCGCCTGGCGCTCCGCGCGCTGCTCCGGCGTCAGCTTCTCGCCTCCGACGTCCGCGCCCTCACCGGCTTCGCCGTCCCCGTCGTCGGAACGCTGCTGGCCGTCGCCGCTGTCGTCGCTGTCGTCGTCGACGAGCCCAGCCGAGCCCCCCGCCTGACGCGCCTCACGCCGTTGTGCCTTGCGGGCAGCCCGTCGCGCCGCCTTCCGGGCAGCCTTCTGCTCGTCGTCGCCAGCGTTGCCGTCGGTCGTGCCGTCGAGTGTGTCGTCACTCATGTCGTCGGCCGAGCTGGCCGGACTGTCCTCTGTGGTCGCGTTCATCAGACCTGCGCTCTCTCTGGTAGGGGCGGACCTGCGGTCCGCCGTCCGGCCGTCCCCAGCCTCTCGGTCGCCTCTGCGGCGACCGGTCTTCACGTTCAGTACCCTGTCCAGGGAATCCTGGTCGTGGATGTCCGCGACCGACCGGAAGCTCCCGGTCTGCGCGAACGCTCCGGCAGCCTTCTCCCAGCCGGGCGGTCGTACGTCGAGCTGCCGCCCCAGCAGCGCCACGAACATCTGCGCCATGCGCTTGCTGAAGCCAGGCATCAGCGTCAGCCGCGACAACAGGTGCTCCCCCGAGCCTGCGGTCCTCCAGACCGCCGCCGTGTCCGCGGAGTAGTTGACCACGACGAACCGCGCCAGTGCCTGGATCAGGACGGACATCGACTCCGGGTACGGGTGGACGGCCGGCTCCGTAGCGCACAGCTCCGCGAACTCCTCGGGCGGGGCCTCGCCGATCGCCACGGGGTCGAGGGTGCCGAACCTGTCCAGGATCTTCGCGGGCCCGGCGAACGCCACGTCGACGGGAGCCTGCTGGTAGAGCAGCATGCCGCACAGCAGCGCGAAGGCGTTCGTCGACAGAACCTCGTCGGCAGCCTCGTCCTGGACGATCTGGAGCGTCACTCGGCAGCCTTCACTGCGAGGACCGGGCAGGGGGCGTCCAGAAGTATCCGCTGGGCGTTGCTGCCCAGGATCAGCTTGCCGACCGGTGAGCGACGCCGCAACCCGATGATGATCAGCTCGGCAGAGACCTCTTGGGCGACGTTGACGAGATCCTCCGCCGGGTCGAGTCCACGCACGAGCTGACGGACCTCGTGCTGGATGCCGCTCGCCTCGAGCTGGTCGCCGACCTCGTCGAGGACTGACTGACCGTCGACGCTGTCGTCGCTGCTGAACTCGCGTCCGCCGCGATGAGAGTTCACGACGACGAGTGAGCTCGAGCGAAGCTGTGCCTCCTCGGCAGCAAGTCGCAGGGCGGCGTCGCCTTCCGGCTTGGGGACATACCCCACGACGATCACGCCCATAGATCTCCTCTGCCCCCCGGCTCGCCTGTCTGCCTGCGTCGAACCTACCCGTAGCGCGTCGGCAGTGTCGAACGGCCCGGCCCATCGCGGTGATCGTCCGGTCGGTCGCGGTCGGGGCATTCAGGAGGCGAGCGGCAGCGGCCACTCGTGGACCGGCACGTTGCGATGCATGTGCTGGCAGTACTGCCGGACGACCTCCCGCAAAGCGGCCGGCCGGTCGCCGGGCGACGCCGCTCCGACGCCGTGCAGCACAGCGCTCTGCCAGGTGGCACCGTTGCGGCCGGTCAGGCAGCGCTGCTCCACGACCTCGAGCAGCCGGTCCCGGTGTGCGGCGTCCACGCCCCAGGAGTCCAGGCCCTCGCGAGCGCGAGGCAGCAGCCGACGCAGGACGAGCTCGGTAGCCGAGACGGTGCCGACCCCCGGCCAGTAGACCTGCGCGGCGATGCCGTCACGCGCCCCGGTGTTGAAGTTTTCCTCCGCAGCGCTGAACGACATCTGTGACCAGACCGGCCGATCATCCTCCGCGAGCGACCGCACGACGCCGAAGTAGAACGCCGCGTTCGCCATCATGTCGACGACGGTCGGCCCCGCGGGAAGCACCCGGTTCTCCACCCGGAGATGGGGAACGCCGTCCACCACGTCGTACACCGGCCGGTTCCACCGATAGATCGTGCCGTTGTGCAGGCGCAGCTCCGACAGATGAGGAGTCTCCCCGCTGTCCAGCATGGCCACCGGGTCCTCGTCGTCGGTGATGGGCAGCAGGGCCGGGAAGTACCGGACGTTCTCCTCGAACAGGTCGAAGATCGAGTTGATCCACCGCTCCCCGAACCAGACGCGGGGCCGGACCCCCTGCGTCTTCAGCTCCTCCGCCCGCGTGTCGGTCGCCTGCTGGAAGAGCGCGATGCGGGTCTCCGCCCACAGCTCGCGGCCGAACAGGAACGGGGAGTTGGCGCCGATCGCCAGCTGGATCCCTGCCACCGCCTGTGAGGCGTTCCAGTACGCCGGGAAGTCCTCGGGGCTGACCTGCAGGTGCAGCTGCATCGAGGTGCAAGCTGCCTCGGGGATGATCGAGTCGGTGCGCAGGTCCAAGCGCTCGACGCCTCGGATGTTGATGGACAGATCCTCCCCCCGTGCGGCGAAGATCTGGTCGTTGAGCAGCTGGTACCGGGGGTTTGCCGAGAGTGTCTCCTGCCGCATGTGGCTGGTCTGCAGCGAGGGCAGGATGCCGACCATCACCATGTGGGCGCCCACGCTGCGAGCCTTCGCCTCTGCTGCGTTGAGGCTCTCGCGGACGTTGTGCTCGAAGCTCAGGATGCCGTCGCCGGCCAGGCTCCGCGGTGCCACGTTGATCTCGAGGTTGAACTGCCCCAGCTCCGTCACGAAGTCCGGATCCGCGATCGCCTCCAGGGCCTCGGCGTTCTTCATCGCCGGATCACAGGCGTCGTCGACGAGGTTGAGCTCGACCTCGATCCCGGTCATCGGCCGCTCGAAGTCGAAGCGCGACTCGCGAAGCATCCGGGCGAACACGTCAAGGCAGGTACGAACCTTCTCGCGGTAGACCGTGCGGTCTTCGCGGGTGAACTCCTTCCGCTCGATTTCTTGCCCCATTCGGAGGCTCCTTCCCTGTCGCCTGGTGACACCCGCGACGTGCCCGACGTCGCGTCCAGCACAAGCCTGCCGTGCATCGGGTGCCCCCGCCACCTGACCAGGCGATCTGACGGTCAGCCCGCTAGCGGCGGTGGGCTCTCGTCCCCGTCGACCGCCCCGAGCCCCCGCCCCCATGTCCGCGGATTGACGGCATGCGCGAGCAGCTGCCCGACGAGGCCGACCAGCCCGTGGTGCGGGTCGACCTCGAGCACCCTGTCGACGACATGGGATGCGAGGACTCCCTTGCCGTCGAGCCAGGCCGCCAACGCCGCGACAGCTCCGACGTCCGGGAGCAGGTCGTCACCCACGGTGCTCAGCACGACCCGCCACAGCTCGAAGTGAGCAGCGGCGTTGGACCTGTCGATGGCGGCGATGGCCATGTCGCGTGCCTCCCGCGACTGGACGACGAGACCTAGCCAGGCGACGTCGACGGCAGATGTCGAAGCGGGCTCCGGGAGGTTGTCGGCGACCCGGACTGCAAGAGCGTGAGCGTCGACTGCCTGCGCTGCCCCGGCGCCCGCAGCACGGAGTCGCCGCACCTCCCGCGCCACCAACCGACGCCTCATGTCGTCGGCCGGCGCGACCTGCGCTCGCACCGCGTTCCGGTCGGGCGCGAAGGCGAGCCCCGCGACCACCGCCTCTGCCGCCACGGCGGACGTCGTCACGTCGTACGACACTCCGCTGGGGCTGCAGCACAGCGGATCGTCGCAGACGTAGGACCACCATCGCTTGCCGTCGGCTCGGAAGGCGTCCTCGACGGCGACCCGGTGGTCGCGGAGCCGCCTCAGCACCGACCTCACGAGCGGCTCTGCGTCGAGCCCGTTGGGACTGAACGCGGCGAGGAGCACGCGCCCGATCCGGTGAGCGAGGACGATCTGCAGGATCTGCGCTGTCTGCTCCTCCACCAGCCCGGGCTCCTGGACGAGGTCGACGCGAAGCACGGGTCCGAAGCGCTTGCGGATTCCCTCCAGGGCCACCACCACGAGGCTGTCCTGCGGCTGGAAGCCCAGGAGGTACGGAATCATCGCCGCCACGTCCGCGGGGCCGGACACCGTCGTCACCACCGGGCTGCGGCCGGCACTCGCGGCGCGGTCCTGTCGTGGAGGTCTGCTGCTGCTCGCCATCGGCCCACCCTGTCGCGCCACACCTGTCGAGTCGCCGTCGAAACGGTGGGTTGTGGGAAGTGCGGGGCCATCATGGGGGCTGTGCACGGCGCCTCATCGATCTTGCATCTCGACCTCGACGCGTTCTTCGCAGCGGTCGAGCAGCGCGACAAGCCTTCGCTGCGGGGCCGGCCGGTCATCGTCGGAGGCGTCGGGCCGCGGGGGGTCGTCGCCACGGCGTCGTACGAGGCGCGTGCGTTCGGAGTCAGGTCGGCGATGTCCACGGCCGAGGCGCGGGCACGCTGCCCGCACGGGGCCTTCCTCGGCGCGCGTTTCGGCGCCTACCAGGAAGCCAGCAAGGCAGTGCTGGCCGTGCTCCGGAACGTGTCGCCGATGGTCGAGCCACTGTCGTTGGACGAGGCGTACGTCGACCTCGTGGCGGCGCCTGAGACCCTTGACCTCTCCTACCCAGGACTTGTGGGTATCGCGGGACAGGTCAAGGCGGCTGTGTACGACGCGACGCGGGGGCTCACCGCGTCCGTGGGAATCGCGAGCAGCAAGCTCGTCGCCAAGATCGCCAGTGATCTGGACAAGCCCGACGGTTCCGTCGTGGTCCCGCCGGGCTCCGAGCAGGACCTGCTGCGGCCGATGCAGGTGAGCGTCATCCCGGGCATCGGGCCTGCGACCGCCGCGCGGCTGCGCTCGCTCGGGGTGACCACCGTCGAGGACCTGCAGCGCCTCAGCGAGAGCGAGCTGGTGCGGGTGCTGGGGCAGGCGCACGGCACGAGCCTGTACTCGCTGGCGCGGGGCGTCGACGGCCGCCAGGTGGTGGCGCAGCGCGAGACGAAGTCGGTGTCGGTCGAGGACACCTTCGAGCACGACCTCGTCGACCCGGCGCTGCTCGCAGCCATCGTCGACCGGCACGCGCGGCAGGTCGCGCAGCGGCTGGGCGCGGCGAGGCTCAGTGGGCGCACCGTCACCCTCAAGGTTCGCCATCACGACTTCGCGACGCAGACCCGGTCGACGACGCTCGCCGGACCGACGGACCGCGCAGCCGTGGTCAGCCGGCTGGCGCGGGACCTTCTCACCGAGCTGGACACCTCGGGAGGCGTGCGACTTCTCGGCGTCGGTGTCTCCGCGCTCACCGACTGGGTGCAGGACGACCTGTTCAGCGACGTCGAGGTGGAGGACGAGCCCCTGGAGATGCCCGCCGTCACGCAGCCGGAGGGCGCTCGACGCGGCAGCGGGTGGCGACCGGGGATGGACGTCACCCACGACGAGCACGGTCCCGGCTGGGTATGGGGATCGGGCCTCGGGCGCGTGACCGTCCGCTTCGAGACGGCAGCGACGGGCATCGGACCGGTGCGGACGCTCGCGGCCGACGACCCACGGCTGCACCCGGCATAGCTTGGCCTCCCGTCCCACCGCCAAATAACTGTTTGACGGTGAGGGCGCGCCGTGGTGAGCTGACGCTCATGGCAAGCGCCCAGGCCCTGCGTGCCGTGGCTCACCCGTTGCGGCTGCAGATCCTCTCCCTTCTCACCGGTGCCGAGATGAGCGCCGCTGAGCTGGCCCGCGAGCTCGGGACCACCCACGCCAACGCGTCGTACCACCTTCGTCTGCTGGCCGCCGCCCGGCTCGTGGTCCCCGCGGGCGAGGAGCGGATCCGCGGCGGGACGGCGAAGCGCTACCGGCACCCGTGGGCAGCGACCGGAGCCCAGGGCGCCGACCGGCCGGCCGCCCAGCACGACGTCGACCCTGCCTATCAGCAGCTCGTCGACGCCGTGGCCACCGAGCTGGTACGGCGCAGCGCGTACCGTCGCCCGGGGCCCAGCTACCTGTCCGACGCGGAGCTGTGGGTCGACCCGGCGACCTGGCGGCGCTGCACAGATCTGGTCAGCGAGGCCTCCACGCTCATCCACGACGCCGCCCAGCCGCCGCGCACCGACGGCACCGTCCGTGTCACCATGAGCGCCGTCCTCTTCATGTTGGGCGATGGCGCCCGGGAGCAACCTCGATGAGGCTCCCCGAGCCGTTCACGCCCCTGCGGGATCCGCGGTTCGCGTGGTACCTCTCGGGGCGGCTCATCTCGACGATGGGCACCGTCATGGCACCGGTGGCCCTCACCTTCGCCGTCCTCGACATCGACAACTCCCCCAGCTCTCTCGGTGTCGTGCTGGCCGCGCGGAGCATTCCGCTGGTGCTGTTCCTGCTGGTCGGGGGCGTCGTGGCCGACCGACTCTCGCGCTCCCTCGTCATGCAGCTGAGCCACCTGGCGTCCGGGCTCACCCAGGGTCTTGTCGCCGTGCTCCTGCTCTCGGGTCATGCCGAGCTCTGGATGATCGTCGTGCTGGAGGCGTTGAACGGGACCGCCTCAGCCTTCACCTTCCCGGCGATGCAAGGCGTCGTGCCGCTCGTCGTGCCACGCAGCCACATCCAGCAGGCGAACGCGATGCTGGGCTTCACACGGAGCGGTCTGGCGGTGCTGGGTCCGACGATCGGGGCACTGATCGTCGTGACCGTCGGCTCGGGTTGGGCCATCGCCGTCGACGCCGCAACGTTCACCGTCGCCGCCTTCTGCATGTCGCGGCTGCGGCTGCCGAAGGCGGCGCTGGGGGACGGCGCGAGCGCCTCGATGGTGCGTGAGCTCAAGGAGGGGTGGACGTCGTTCACCTCGATGACGTGGGTGTGGGTGGTCGTGGTGAGCTTCGGAATCTCCAACGCGATCTATGCCGGAGCGTTCCTCACCCTGGGACCGGCGATCGCCAAAGACACCATCGGTGTCGACGGATGGGGCTACCTGCTCAGCAGTGAAGCCGTCGGCCTGCTGCTCATGACCCTCGTGCTCATGAAGGTGCGGCTGCGCTTCCCGATCCGCGCCGGGATGCTGGGTGTCACGATGCTCGCAGGGCCCATGCTGCTGCTGGGCGCCCATCCGACGCTGCTGCCGCTGCTGGCTCTGGGCTTCCTTGCCGGCTGCGGCGTGGAGGTGTTCAGCATCGGCTGGCAGACGGCCTTGCACGAGAACATCCCGAACGACGTGCTCGCACGCGTGTCGTCGTACGACGCACTCGGCTCGTTCGTGGCCATCCCCGTGGGCCAGCTTGCCTTCGGTCCGCTGGCCAGGGTCTTCGACGAGGGCTCCCTCGTCGTCACCAGCTCACTCGTCTTCGCCGTTGTGTGCCTTGTCACTCTCGTCTCGAGCTCGGTGCGCAACCTGCAGCGGGCGCCGGCAGATCCTGCGCTCCAGCCGGCGTCAACCCCCGTCCCGAGTGCGTAAGAAGGTGCTGAGAAGGGCAACTGGTCCTGAGGCGGCGTCGTATCCCTGATGTGAACGCAACGCCGACGCACTGACGAACAGCCCCGGAATCTCTCGGGGCTCTGCTGCGTTGTCTCAGATACCTGGGGAATGACAGGAGAGGAACCCTGTGGCAACTAGTCGCACATCCACACTCGAGCGCGAGCACTCGATCGAAGGCCGGGACAGTGTCGGCCTCTACCTCGACGAGATCGCGCGTACGCCGCTTCTCGACGCGGCCACAGAGGTCGAGCTCTCCAAGACGATCGAAGCCGGCTTGTTCGCCCGCCACCTCCTTGACACCGGGCGGGTGGGTCGCGCCAAGGGCGGCGCACCTCGCCGCGCGTCGCGCGAGGAGCTCGAGGAGCTCGTGGCCGAGGGCGAGCGCGCAACGCAGCGCTTCGTGCAGGCGAACCTCCGGCTCGTGGTGTCCATCGCCCGCAAGTACGGTCGCTCCGCCATGCCGATGCTCGACCTGGTCCAGGAGGGCAACACCGGCCTGATCAGGGCCGTCGAGAAGTTCGACTACGCGAAGGGCTTCAAGTTCTCGACGTACGCCACCTGGTGGGTACGGCAGGCGATCACGAGAGGGATCGCGCAGCAGGCGCGTGTCGTCCGGCTGCCGGTCCACGTCGTGGAGGAGCTCAACCAGATCGGCTCGGCCCGCCGCAACCTCGAACGGCAGCTCGGTCGCGAGCCTGAGCCCGCCGAGCTGGCGGCCGAGCTCGACATGTCGGTCGAGCGCGTCCTCGACCTCATCGCGTGGGGCCGCGACCACGTCAGCCTCGACACGCCCGTCGACGAGGACGGCGACACGTCGCTGGGTGACCTGGTCGCCCGGGAGACGATGCCGGGTCCCGACTCGGCGGTTCTCGACGGGGAGTCCCGCCAGCGCCTCGACGACCTCGTGGAGCTGCTCGACGCCCGTTCGGCGGACGTCATCCGGTCCCGCTACGGGCTCGTCGACGGTCGGCAGGAGAAGCTCGCCGACATCGGCGCGCGGCACGGCGTCTCGGCAGAGCGGGTGCGCCAACTCGAGCGCGAGGCGCTGGCGCAGCTGCGCAAGCTCGCCGACCCCGACCTCGCCGCCTGAGCACTCCCTCCTTTCCACCAAGGATCCGACGTCCAGACCGCCCCGGCGGTCCAGACGTCGGATCCTTGCGCGTTGTGCGCG
>JBBSIF010000068.1:0-13894 GCA_038232255.1 Propionibacteriales bacterium | reverse complement strand
GCCTGCGTCTCGCCTACCCTGACCCTCGCCCAGTCTCGTCATTCCTCGACACCGCGAGCCACTTCCAAGACCTCCTGAGTATCGCCGTCGGCAAGACCGCCGACTTCGAGCGAATCGTCATCCAACACCCAGGGCTGCCGCAGCTGTCCCTAGCGAGTACCCCGATGGGCGACCTTCGGGCCGATGTCGAGTATCACGCCCGGTGGTCCGCCCGCTCCGATCCTTGTCCTCCGGTCGAGCTGCACAAGATGTATTTCACCCTGGCCGACCTCGGTGGCATCGACGGTGTCGAGCGTTGGCTCGGGGTCGCTGAGAAGTATCGGACTGAACTGGGCCGGGTGATGGCGACTCGCTACAGCCCCGCCATGTTCCTCGAAGACCGAATCATGAACGTCTGCGCCGCACTCAACTCGTTCGACAGAGTACGAGGCGGCACGGGCAAGTGGTTCAAGTTTGTCAAGCACATCAAAGACTGCGTTGACCTCGCGGGCCAGCCGTTCCGCGACCTGATTGTGAACAGTCCCGACTCGTGGGCCGCCGACGTCACGGACACCAGGGATGACCTGGCTCACCACCGCGAGCCATTCAGGCGCGAAGGCAGCGTGGGGGATCATCTGCTCGCCGAACAGCTCTTCTGGCTCTTCGCCATGTGCACGCTCCGCCTGGCGCAAGCACCCCAGGCGGTCTTCGACTCGATCGCCGAGCATGCACAGATCACCTGGCTTAGAGAGCAAGCGAAGAACGCTCAGCCGTGACGGAAAGCCGACCAGATGTACGCGTCGCGCACACCTACGCTCACGGCATGGAGTCGGAGGAGATCATCGTCGCATTCACCGCTGGCGACTCGCCCGCTCTCGGCAACATCTGGCGCATTACGGCGAAGAAGACGGACTTCTATCTCGATTCCGTCGGGGAGGTAGGCAATGCGATTCACCTGTCCGCGCATGGTCCGAACGATCGTCACCCCACGGGCACCGCTTCCACGTACGGATGGGCCGCAAGACGGCCGCCAAGGGGTGGCGGGGTGACCAGCCGACGAAAGCTGCTGATCGCCGGCGCCGGAGCCGTCGGGCTCGGTGCGCTGGGGGTCGCCGGCGTCGAGCTGGCGCCGTACCGGGTGAAAGCCCGTCTCGGACTCACACCCGACCCCTACGTCCCGGACGCCGCCGAGGGACGGGTCCGGCTCGAGACGGTGCGGTCGGCGGCGCTGGGCGGCGACACCGAGCTTTTCACTGCTGTCCCTGCGGGGCACGGCAACGGAGCTGGGCTGCCCGTCGTCGTGGTGCTGCACGGCGCCACGGCCAGCGTCGGCGACTTCCCGGGGCTCGGCTTCGGCCGGTTCCTGACCGCCGCGGTGGAGCGAGGGGCGCCGCCCTTCGTGCTCGCTGGAACCGACGACGGACCGAACGGCTGGGTGCCGGAGGGCGGCGGCATCGACCCGCAGGCGATGGTCCTCGACGAGATCCCGACTGGCTGTCGGACCGCGGGTACGACGCCGACCGACGGGCGCTGTGGGGATGGTCCCGAGGCGGGTACGGCGTCCTGCGACTGGCTGAGGTGGCGCCTGACTGGGCTCGCGCCGCGGCGCTCTTCAGTCCTGCCGTCGTGGACGGCGACCAGGTCTTCAACGGCCTTGCGGCGCTGGCGTCGCTCCCGCTGGGAGTGTGGTGCGGATCCGGCGACCCGTTCCTGGACGCGATCCGCGACCTCGTCGCCGACCTGTCGGTCGCGCCGGAGGTGCTGACATACGCCGAGGGCGGGCACAGCCAGGTGTTCTGGAACGACCACATCCTGGAAGCGTTCGACTGGCTCGCTCCCCAGCTATAGGGCCGCCTGCCGTCTGGGGCGGCCAGCTGATCGGCGTACCGACCACGGAGACTGTGATACCACAGTGGTATCATCAGTCGATGGCCATGACGGTGCGGACCGACTCTGAGCTCGACAAGGCCCTCGCCGTGTTGGCAGAGGCCGAGGGAACCTCGCGACAGGAGATCATCCGCCGCGCGGTGCTGGACCGATATGAGCGGGCCGGTCATGCGGCACGGGTCCACGGCAGCTCCACCCGCATGATCGACGAGTGGGGAGACGTGCTGGATCGCCTCGGCTCGGTGTGAGCCCCATCGAGTACCTCACCCTCGACGACGCCCTGCGGTTGGTCCGGGATCTGCGGGCCGGACCTGTCCGAGATCTCGGACTGCTCGACTCCGCGCTGTCCCGGGCGCGCTCCAGCGCATTTGGCGAGGACTCCTACCCCACACTCGAGCTCAAGGCCGCGGCGCTGCTGCACTCCCTGGCCCGCAACCACCCTCTCGTCGATGGGAACAAGCGGCTGGCCTGGCTGGCGTCCGTCGTCTTCGTCGATCTGAACGGTGCTCGCCCGGCCATCTCGCACGACGCCGCCTTCGACCTCGTCATGGGAGTGTCGGAAGGGCGCGTCGACGTTGCGGAGATCGCGCAGCGGCTAGGCGTGCGGGACGGTTCCCGCCCCGGATAGGGTCCGAGACGCTGGGTCTCAGATGTCCGCGAAGAAGACCGCACCGGCGAACGCCAGGTAAAGACCGAGCAGCATGACGCCCTCCAGCCAGTTGGCCTTGCCGTCATCGAGGAGCTGCCGCGTGAGCAGCGTGGCGATGATCAGCGCCGAGAGCTCGAGCGGGCTGAACGCCAGCTCGATCGGATGGCCGGTCACCGCGCCGAGCAGCACGAGGATCGGCACGACGAGCATGGCCAGCTGCATGCTCGCACCGACCGCGATCTCGCTCGCGATGTCGAGCTTGTCCTTGGCCGCGAGCGTGAGGGCGCTGAACTGCTCCGCGGCGTTGCCGACCAGAGGCAGGATGACGAAGCCGATGAAGCCGCTGTGCAGGCCGAGCGAGGACCCCGCCTCCTGCACGCTGCTCGCGACGAACTCCGCCGCGACGGCAACGAGAGCGGTGGCGACTCCCAGGACGACGAGTGCACCTGTCACCGACCACGTCCGCGACGACGACTCGTCCCCGGCGGAGCCGGCCCCGCTCTGGTCGCCCCGCTCGGGGCCGGCATGCTCCGTCCGGAACAGGCTCGTGTTCGTGCGGAGCATGAAGAGCAGCGACAACGCGTAGACGGTGAAGAGGATCATGGCGACCAGCCAGCTGACTTCGTCGAGCCGGGTGGTGGAGCTCTCCGGGCGGAACGAGAAGACGGTCGGCAGCAGCAGGATCCCGATCGACAGGAACAGCATGGTGGACTGCACCTGGGAGCTGACGCCGATCGCGACCTCGCTCTTGTTGCGCGCGGCGACGATCATGGCGACGCCGAGCAAGAGCAGCAGGTTGCCGATGATGGAGCCCGTGATCGAGGCCTTGAGGACCGCGATCTCCCCGTTGAGGACGAGCAGAGCCGCGATCATCAGCTCGGCCATGTTGCCGAACGTCGCGTTGAGCAGTGCACCCCTGCTGCCACCCACCCGCTCCGCGAGCACCTCGGTCGAGCGGCCAACCAGACCAGCCAACGGGATGACCGCCACAGCCGAGAGGATGAACAGCACAGCAGCACCCGAACCCAGCAGCCGTGCCGCGACTGCAGCCGGCAGCGCGATCACGAGCAGGTCGAGGCGACGCCACGGACCAAGGGACATGGCGCCCACCTCCACCTGTTGCTTGACCGGGCGTGCCCGGGCGCTGAGAAAGATCGGCCGCTCAGCCTAGCGATGGCTACCGGAAAGGCGCGCGGACCCCAGCCGGCAGGTGGCGAGAGTTCCGTCGGCGCACCGCGGTCCACCCGAGCGCTCTAACGAGCCGTTCGGGCTGGCGAGCTGCATGACTTGCTACCGTAACCGCTCGTTCGAGCCGTAGGGACCGAGCGGTGAGGGCGACGAGTCGACGTGCGTGAGCGCGGCAGTCGCCCGTAGGACCGGCAGGTTCGGGGTCATGGCGTCGACGAGGGCTCGCCGGGTCTGCGCCAGCTCCGTCTGGAGCTCACCGACGCGGGAGCGCAGCGCCGCCACCTGGTGCTCGAGCTCCAGGATCCGACGTACGCCCTCGATGCCGATCCCGGACGACGTGAGCTCGGCGACCGTCCGCAGCAGCTCGACGTCACGCATGGAGTAGCGGCGCCCGCCGCCGCCGGCCCGCCCTGGTCTCACGAGCCCGATGCGGTCGTAGCCGCGCAGCGTCTGGGGGTGCATCCCACTCAGCTCGGCGGCCACGCTGATCACGAACACCGGCGCATCGGGGTCGCTCGGGTCGAAGACCATCGTCGCCCTAGCCACGGGACGCCGCTTCCTCGCCCAGCAGGTGCTCGCGGGGGTTGTAGGCGCCGGACGCGTCGCGGAACGCCTCCATGGCCGCCCGCCCCGCGTCGTCGAGCGTCGGCGGAGTCTGCACCTCGACGGTGACCAGCAGATCGCCCTTCGCGCCACCGCGACCCGGTGCGCCGCGACCCTTGATCCGGAACGTCCGCCCGTTCGGCGTGCTCGGAGGCATCTTCAGCGTCACGGGGCGTCCGTCCAGCGTGGGTACGGCGATCGAGGCGCCTAACGCAGCCTCATCGACGCGCACCGGGACGGTCAACGTGAGGTTGTCGCCCTTGCGTCCGAACAGCCGGTGCGGGCTGACGTGGACGAGGATGTAGAGGTCGCCGTCCGGGCCACCGTGCTCGCCAGGGCCGCCCTTGCCGCGCAGCCGGATCTTCTGGCCGTCCTTAGCGCCAGCAGGGATCCGAGCCGAGATGACGCGGTTGGACACGCCGCGGCCGGAGCCGTGGCACACCGGGCAGGGGTCGTCGACGACGAGACCGCGGCCGAGGCACTCGCGGCAGGGCTCGGTCATCGCGAAGACGCCACCGTCGCTGGAGACCTGCATTCCGGAGCCCTCACAGTTGGGGCAGACGCGTGGCACGGTGCCCGCCCGTGCTCCGGTGCCGGCGCACGCCGAGCAGGCCTCGTCGCTGGCGAGCCGCAGCGACACGGTCATGCCGGCGATCGCCTCGTCGAACGTCAGGGAGTACTCCGTCTCGACGTCCTGTCCGCGACGCGGCGCCGTGCGCATCCGCCCGCCTCCGAAGACGCCACCGAAGAGGTCGTTGAGCCCACCCTGGCCGCCGCCCTGGCCGCCGCCGCGGGAGCCGAAGACGTCGCTGAAGTCATAGCTCCTGCCGCTGGAGCGCGGGCCGCGGAATCCACCGGAGCCGAACAGGCTGCGCTGCTCGTCGTACTCCTTGCGGTGCTGAGTGTCCGACAGCACGGAGTAGGCCTCCGAGATCTCCTTGAAGCGCTCCTCGGCCGCGGCGTCCCCAGGCTTGGAGTCGGGGTGGTTGGCGCGCGCGAGCTTGCGGTAGGACTTCTTGATGTCGTCGGCCGTCGCGCCCTTGGAGACGCCGAGGACCTTGTAGAAGTCCTTCTCGACCCAGTCACTGGGGCTCATCTGCACACACCTCCTCCGCTAGCCGAGTGGAGTCCTCAGGCGCCTGAGCCTGAGGGGCCACCGTCGTCCACGCTGTCGTTGTCGTCGTACGTCGCGCTCCCGCTCGCCACCTCGGCAGGCTCGCTGCCCGCTTCCGCAGGCCCTGCGCCGTCGGACTCCGCCGCGGGTCCCGGCTCAGCGGGCTGCGACGGCTCCGCGACGGCCACGCGCGCCGGGCGGAGGATCCGCTCGCTCATCGCGTACCCGACCTGGAGGATCGCCGAACAGGTCGGACCTGTCACGTCGTCGGAGTAGCTGTGCATCAGCGCCTCGTGGATGCGAGGGTCGAACTCGTCGCCCACCGCCCCGAACGAGGTCAGCCCGAGCTTGGCGACGGCGCCTTCGAACGACTCGGCCACCGCCTTGAAGCCGCCGGTCAGCTCCTCGTGCTCCCGCGCGCGGGCGATGTCGTCCAGCACCGGCAACAGCGCCGTGAGGCTCGAGGCGATCGCGTTCTTGCGGGCGTTCTCCCGGTCACGGTCGACGCGGCGCTTGTAGTTGAGGTACTCGGCCTGCAGGCGCTGCAGGTCGGCGGTCCGCTCCAGCAGCTGCGCCTCGAGATCGGAGGCCGTTGAGCCGGACGGCGGGTCGCTCGGACCGCCGGCGGCCGACGAACCGGGAGCGGCAGTCTCCTGCCGCTCCCGAAGCTCCCCGGTCTCGGGATCCACGCGACGCCTGTCCCGGATCACCGGCCCCCGGCCGGTGGACTCGTCAGGGTCGACCGTCACTTGGCGTCGTCCCCTCCGGCCGGCGTGTCGTTGCCCTCGTCGACGATCTCGGCGTCGACGACATCCTCGTCGCTGCCTTCCGTCGAACCGGCTTCGGACGCGGACCCACCGGCAGCGCTTCCCGACGCGGCGTCGGCAGCAGCTGCCTCGTACATGGCAGTTCCCATCTTCTGGCTGGACGCCGCGAGCTTGGCCGCCGCCGCGGAGATCGCGTCGTTGTCCTCGCCCTCGAGGGCAGCCTTCGTCTCGGCGATGTCCGCCTCCACCTCCGACTTCACGTCGGCCGGGATCTTGTCGGCATTCTCGCTGAGGAACTTCTCGGTGGAGTAGACGGCGCCGTCGGCGGAGTTGCGCAGCTCGACAGCCTCCCGACGCTTGCGGTCCTCCTCGGCGTACTGCTCGGCGTCGGCGACCATCTTGTCGATGTCGGCCTTGCTGAGCGCGGAGCCACCGGTGATCGTCATCGACTGCTCCCGACCCGTGCCGCGGTCCTTCGCGGACACGTTCACGATGCCGTTTGCGTCGATGTCGAACGTCACCTCGATCTGCGGGATGCCGCGCGGTGCGGGCGGCAGCCCGGTGAGGTCGAAGTTGCCGAGCAGCTGGTTGCTGGCGGCCATCTCCCGCTCGCCCTGGTAGACCTGGATCATCACGGACGGCTGGTTGTCGTCGGCGGTGCTGAACACCTGTGACCGCTTCGTGGGAATGGTCGTGTTGCGCTCGATGAGCTTGCTCATCACCCCGCCCTTGGTCTCGATCCCGAGGCTCAGCGGCGTCACGTCGAGCAGCAGCACGTCCTTGACCTCACCCTTGAGCACGCCCGCCTGCAGTGCGGCGCCGACGGCGACGACCTCGTCGGGGTTGACGCCCTTGTTGGGCTCTTTGCCGGCAGTGAGCTCGCGTACGACGTCAGCGACCGCCGGCATCCGGGTCGAGCCGCCGACGAGCAGGACGTGGTCGATCTTGTCGAGGGCGATGCCCGCGTCCTTGATGACCTGCTTGAAGGGCGACTTCGTGCGGTCGAGCAGGTCAGAGGTCATCTTCTGGAACTCGGCGCGCGTCAGCTTCTCCTCGAAGTGCAGCGGACCGGTCGCGCTGAGCGTGATGTAGGGCAGGTGGATCGTCGTCTCAGACGATGCCGAGAGCTCGATCTTGGCCTTCTCCGCAGCCTCCTGCAGGCGCTGGCGGGCGATCTTGTCGGCACCAAGGTCGGTGCCGTGGGCGTTCTTGAACTTGCCGATCATCCACTCCACGATGCGCGAGTCCCAGTCGTCACCACCGAGGTGGTTGTCGCCGTGCGTCGCCTTGACCTCGATGACGCCCTCGCCGATCTCGAGCAGCGACACGTCGAAGGTGCCGCCACCGAGGTCGAAGACGAGGATCGTCTGGTCGGTCTCCTTGTCGAGACCGTAGGCAAGCGCTGCCGCCGTCGGCTCGTTGACGATGCGCTGGACGGTCAGGCCCGCGATCTCGCCCGCCTCCTTGGTCGCCTGGCGCTGCGCGTCGTTGAAGTAGGCGGGCACGGTGATGACGGCGTCGGTCACCTTCTCACCGAGGTAGGCCTCCGCGTCGCGCTTCAGCTTCTGCAGGATGAAGGCGGAGATCTGCTGCGGCGTGAACGACTTGCCGTCGATGTCCACCCTCCAGTCGGTGCCCATGTGGCGCTTCACCGACCTGATGGTCCGGTCGACGTTGGTGACCGCCTGTCGCTTGGCGACCTCCCCGACCAGGACTTCCGCGTTCTTGGCGAAGGCGACCACCGACGGCGTGGTCCGCGCACCTTCGGCGTTGGCGATGACGGTGGGCTCGCCACCTTCGAGAACGGCGACGACGGAGTTCGTCGTACCGAGGTCAATTCCGACCGCACGAGACATGTGTGTATACCTCTCTGACAAAGTTGAGTCCTGCGGGCTCAAGTCTAGCGGCCTGTCCGCCCGACCTCAAACAGCGGGCCGGAGTTGAGCCAGACCGGCTCAAGTCCCTCGAGAGGTACAAGGGCGGAGCCGTACCGGAGATTCCCGCACCGGCACCCTTCTCGTGCGCGAGCCGGCTCGGCACCGTCCGGACGCCGGAGTCAGGGAGCGGGGCTCATCGTGCACAAGCCGATCCCCGACCCGGTTGTCGAGGAAGTTGGCCCACCCTCCCATGTCCGGCCCGACCTCCTGACGTGCTCGGGAACGTCTCGACAACGCTACGACGAACGGGCGACAGGCGTTTCGACACTGGCGGGTCGCCGGGGTTTCGGCCACCGCACGGCCGAGCCCTCGACGTCGGACGCGGCGCCGATGACCTTGCTCAGCAGACGCCGCAGGTCCTCGTCGCCTTCCCGGCCGAGAGCCTGGACGACGCCCGCCTGGATGTCCAGAGCCACCCGGCGGCAGGCCGCGAGCTTCGCCGCCCCGGTCTCGGTCAGCGTCAGGTCATAGGCCCGGCGATCCGCTGAGTTACGACGGCGCGACACCAGACCGGAGGACTCCAGCTCGTCGACGAAGGCCAGCATCGCCGGCGCCGAGATGCCGATGATCGCGGACAGCTGCTGCTGCGAGCAGGGCTGTGCCGCCGACAGGGCGCTGAGGATGCCGAAGTCGCGCGGGGACAGTCCCAGCGGGGCGAGTGCGCAGCTCGCCTGCCGGAACATTCTCCGGTGGGCGCGGGCGATCAGGTAGCCGCACCGGCTCCCCAGACCGGCGATCGAGGTCGTGGCGTCGTCGGTCAGCAGCGCCCGCAGCTCCTCCGCCAGCCGGCTGTGCTCCTGGGGAGTCAGTGACCTCGTCAGGCGAGCCTCGCCTCCGTCGAGCGAGCGGTGCAGCGCCTCGAGGGACTCCCTGCCTTGCCGCGTGAGCCGAAGGGCGTAGGAGCGGCGGTCCCGCGGGTCCCGGTCCCGGACCACCCAGCCCTTGGCCTCCACGGTGTCGACGAGCTTGCTGGTCGTCGTCCGGTTCAGGCCCAGCAGCTCGCCGAGGCGGCGCTGTGAGATCGGCTCGTCGTCGCGCACCAGCGTCAGCACCGGCACCTCACCCACGGTGGAGTCCTCGCCGATGCACGCCTCGGCCTGCGCGCGGCAGACGACGTACGCCCGCCGCAACAGGTACCCCGTCAGCTGCTGCAGCGCCAGTCCCCGCCCCGCAACCGTTGCCATGTCAACCATTGTCTCCCCCGGGGACGGCGATTGTCATCAGAACTTAACCATTAAGTCGGTTGACGGTGTCGGCAGTCGCGATTAGCGTCGTCGACGACGGATTCTGGCGGCCGCCAGTCGGGGTCCGTGGGTCCCAGCGTCGGGGTCCGTGGGTCCGAGCGCGATACCGGCCGGGAAGGCGGACGCGACGGCTGCGGCCGGCCCGTCGCAGGTCGCAACGTACGTCCGGTGGGGCCTCACCAAACGCGGTCAGGCGGACGTCCAGCCAGGCCGGGGCGTTAATGATTAAGAGAGTTGACGGTTCCGCCCTGCCGCCGGTAGCGTCGGCGGCGCACCGAGCCGTCCGCCTCAGCCAACGGGCCTCGCCGCTCCCATCCCGGTAGCGGCCCGGCCATCTCGATCACGCAGGAGAACTTCGTGGAGCGTCTCGCCCGCCTCGTCATGCATCACCGTCGCATCATCAGTGCGGTCTGGCTCGTGCTCTTCATCGCGGGCGGAGTCGCGGCCAGTCAGCTCAGCGGCCACTTGTCGTTGGACTTCTCGCTGCCCGGCCAGCCTGGCGACACGGCCGAGCAGCAGCTCATCAAGACCTACGGGGCGAGCTCGTTCGACACCTACGTGGCAGTCGTCACAGTGCCGGCGGATGAGACCGTCCAGGACAACGAGAGCCAGATCGCCGGTGTCTTCGGGGCAGTCGAGAAGGCGCTTCCGCAGGCGCGGGTCGTCGATCTCCGGAGCACGGGAGATCCCGGCTTCATCTCCGACGACGGCCGGACGACGTTCGCGCTCATCCAGGGTCCACTCCCGACGAGCTTCGGTCCCGGGATCGAGGCCCAGATCGAGCCCGCCCTGACGGAGGCGGCCAGCAGCCAGGGCTTCGAGAGCGGCCTCACGTCGTACGGGCTGCTGTCCGCCGGCGGTGACTCGGAGGGGCCGAGCGTTCTCGTCGAGACCCTGTTCGGAGCGGCCGGGGCGCTCCTCGTCCTGATCTTCGTGTTCGCGTCGTTCCTCGCCCTGATCCCCCTTGTCATCGCCGCGGTGTCGATCTTGACCACCTTCCTCCTGGTGCTCGGACTGACGACGTTCAGCGAGGTGAGCTTCGTCGTGCAGTTTCTCATCGCCCTCATCGGGCTGGGGGTGGCGATCGACTACTCCCTGCTGCTGGTGTCGCGCTGGCGTGAGGAGCGCGCCCACGGGCGGAGCAACGAGGATGCCGTGATCGTCGCCACGCAGACGGCAGGTCACGCCGTCCTCGCGTCGGGCGTCACGGTGGCCATCAGCCTGGTCGCTCTCGTCGTGGTGCCCGTGCCGTTCCTGCGGAGCATGGGGATCGGAGGGATGCTCATCCCTCTCGTCAGTGTCTGCGTCGTGCTGACGTTGCTGCCTGCGCTGTTGTCGAGCATCGGTCCTCGCGTCGACTTCCCCAGGATCCGCCATGAGGCGACCGCGTCGCGGGGGTGGACGGCATGGGCGCGCGCGATCGTCAGGCGGCGCTTCGTCGCCGCCCTGGTGGCGGTCGTCGCGATCGGGCTGCTCGTCATCCCCGTCTTCAGCCTCAAGATCGGCCAGTCCGGAATCGACTCGCTGGCCCGAAGTGGCCCGGCCTACGAGAGCCTGCAGACCCTGCGGTCCGGTGGGGTGGGCACCGGCGTGCTGACCCCCGTGGAGGTGCTGGTGCCGGCAGGCGACGCGGACGCAGCAGCGCGAGCCGCGGGCGGCGTGGAGGGCGTGCAGCTGGCCGTGGTCGGAGGCCCCAAGGAAGGCCTGTCAGTCGTCGACGTGCTCCCCGAGAACGAGACCGTCGACAGCTCGAGCAACGCCGTCGTCGACGACGTGCGGGCCGCCGTCGAGGGTGTCACGACGGGCGATGTCGGGGTCACCGGTGCCGGCGCCACCGTGGAGGACTACTTCAGTGCGGTGTACGACAAGTTCCCCTACGTCCTCCTGCTCATCGCGTTGATCACGTTCGTGCTGCTGGTGCGCACGTTCCGCTCGCTGATCCTGCCGATCAAGGCAGTCATCCTCAATTTGCTGTTCATGTCGGCGGTCTTCGGCTCGGTCGTCTTCTTCTGGCAGATGGGACACGGGTCAGGCGCCATCTTCAACGTGTCGCCCACCGGCGCCATCACGTTCTGGCTTCCGGTCATCATCTTCGCGTTCCTGTTCGGGCTCTCGATGGACTACGAGGTGTTCATCCTGGCCCGCATGCGGGAGGAGTACGACGCAACGGGCAGCACCTCTTCCGCCGTCGTAACCGGCCTTGGACGCACCGGCCGGCTCGTGACGTCGGCCGCCCTCATCCTGTTCTTCGCGTTCGCCGCGCTCGCCGCGTCCCCCGGCACCGACATCAAGGTGCTGGGCACGGCGCTCGGCGTGGGGATCCTGATCGACGCCACCCTGATCAGGGCGCTGCTCGTGCCGGCGCTCGTGAGCCTCTTCGGTCGCTGGAACTGGTGGCTGCCCGAGTGGATGGCCCGCGTGCTCCACGTCGAGCCCTCGCCGCTGGCTCCGCCTCCTGACGTGATCGTCGAGCCAGCGCGCGAGCCTGCTCACATGGGATAATCGCGCCGCCCCATCCCGACCGATGCAGCAGGTCAGGCGATCTGCTGCCCGCCGCGGTAGACGCCGGCGATGAGCGGGACGCCCGGCCGGTAGGACAGATGGAGGTATGACGGAGCCGCCAGCACCGTGAAGTCGGCGCGCGCCCCGACACCGAGCCTGCCGACGTCGTCGCGCCGCAGCGCGGTGGCTCCGCCGGCCGTCGCCGACCACAGGGCCTCGGCAGGCGTCATCCGCATCTCCCGGACGGCCAGCGCCATGCACAGCGGCATGGAGGACGTGTAGCAGGAACCGGGGTTGCAGTCGCTCGCCAGCGCCACGGTCACACCGGCTGCCAGCAGGGCCCGGGCGTCCGGGTACGGCGACCGTGTCGAGAACTCGACGCCGGGAAGCAGCGTCGCAACGACGCCGGCGTCGCGCAGGTCGACGATGTCCTCGGGCGTGGCGAACGTGCAGTGGTCCGCCGAGGCAGCCCGCTCCTCGCAGGCCACGGTGATCCCCTCGCCATGGCCGAGCTGGTTGGCGTGGATGCGCGGCAGCAGCCCAGCGGAGCGGCCGGCGCGGAGCACCGTCCGCGCCTGGTCCGCGCTGAACGCTCCTCGGTCGCAGAACACGTCGACCCATCGGGCCAGCGGTGCGCAGGCCCGAAGCATCGGCCCCGTCACCAGGTCGACGTACCCGTCGACGTCGTCGGCGTACTCGGCGGGCGCCACATGAGCTCCGAGGAAGGTCGTCTCCGGGGTCAGCGAGCGGGCGATGGCGAGGCTTCGAGCCTCGTCCTCGACCGTCAGCCCGTAGCCGCTCTTGATCTCCACGGTGGTGGTGCCCTGCCGGGCCATCTCCGCGACCAGCCGGGCCGCTCCCGCGGCGAGCACCTCGTCGGGGGCGGCGCGCGTGGCCGCCACCGTCGTCTGGATGCCACCGGCCGCGTAGGGCCGGCCTTCCATCCGAGCGGCGAACTCCGGGGCCCGGTCACCGGCAAAGACGAGATGCGCGTGACTGTCCACGAAACCTGGGAGCACCGCTGCCCCTGCCACGTCCACTCGCTCGTCCGAGGCCGGCGCCTGCCGGGCCGAACCCACCCAGCCGACGTGTCCGCCCTCGACGGCGAAGGCCGCGTCGTGCAGCACTCCGAGCGGCGAGCCGTCGCCCCGCTCGGCGTCGTTCGTCACCAGCTCCCCGATGCCGGTGACGAGCAGCGAGGTCATGCCCGCTGCCAGACCGCGTCGATCGCGGCCGCAAGTTCGCGCCCGACCTCCGCCTGCCCTCCGCGGGTGGCGATGACGCGCCCCTCGCAGACCACCTGCACGACGTCCGCGCTGCCGGCGCAGAAGACGGCGGTCTCGAGGGTGGGCCCACCTCCCGCGGTTCGCATCGACGTGAGGTCGAGGGTGACGAGGTCGGCTCGGGCACCAACCCGGATCTGGCCGGCGTCGGGGAAGCCGAGCGAGGCGTGCCCGGTCGCCGTACCGGCCTGGAAGAGTGCCGCTGCTGACCAGGTGCCCCGCGTCGAGCTCGCCAGCCGCTCGTCCAGCTCGAGCGCTCGCATCTCCTCGTACGGGTCGATGACGGCGTGGCTGTCCGAGCCGAGCGTCATCGCGACCCCTGCCTGCTCCAGCTGACGCGTCGGCCCGATGCCGTCCCCGAGGTCCCGCTCGGTCGTCGGGCAGAGGCACGCGGTCGCGCCGCCCTGCGCCAGCAGGTCGATGTCGTGCGGCGTCAGATGCGTTGCGTGCACGGCGGTCGTCAGCTCGCCCCAATAGCCCGCGGCGTCGAGGAGCTCCGTCGGCGTGCATCCGTACGCGGCACGGCACTCGTCGTTCTCCAGCACCTGCTCGGACAGGTGCACGTGCAACGGCACACCCGTCGACTGCGCCCAGCCGGCCACCACGCGTAGCGCTGCCACAGGGACGGCGCGGACCGAGTGCGCGGCAGCACCGACCACCACGTCGCGTGCCGCCTGCGCCGAGAGCGCCGCTGCGCGGGTCTGCCACGCGTCCGCGTCGCCGTCACTGAACCGCTGTTGC
>JBBSIF010000067.1:0-13949 GCA_038232255.1 Propionibacteriales bacterium | reverse complement strand
GGTCACCGTGCAGCGCGGGTTGTTGTGCATCTGGGTGAACCGGGCGCCGTTCGCGGCCAGCTTGTCGATATTGGGCGTCTGGATCTCCGAGCCCCAGCAGCCGAGGTCGGCGTACCCCATGTCGTCGGCGAGCACGACGACGATGTTCGGTCGCTTGGCGAGCGGTCCGGGTGTCGTCGTCGTACCGGAGGGTGTCGGCCCCCTGCCGGGTACCTCGGCTGCCGGTTCCGCCGCGCCGTTGCTGCATGCTCCGAGGGCGAGCGTCGCCGCGACGGCACCTGATCCTTGCAGGATCCGGCGTCGGGTGATGTCCGTCATGAAGGGCGCTCCGAGCTGCGGTTTGGAAGGGGGCGGTTTGGAAGGGGATGGACTCGTCAGGGTATGCCAAGGCCGCGATGATCCCTTCCTCGTCGAGACCCTCACCGGTCTTTCTTGGGCACTTCACAGCGACCCCTCAGCGCGGTCTGAGGTTCGGCGGCCGGTGGCGTACCGCGACCACGATCCGCGGTCCCAGGTCGCTGCCGGTCACGACCCGCGCCTAGCGTCGGGTGGACCGCCGTACCTGTCACTCGCTCGGGAAGGCTCACAGCGGCAGGTACATTGGCAGAGCTGTCGCGGTGCCTCGGTGAACCCAGCGGGACGGGCTGGCGCATCGGTCGGATCCGTCCCTCTATGAAGTCGGGTTTCATGAGCGAGCTGTCTCGTCGTCGTCTGCTCCAGGCCTCCGGCGGCACCGTCGCGGGGCTTGCCCTGGCGGCGTGCACGGACTCGCCGAGCTCGGCTCCGTCGTCCGCATCGGTGTCACCGCTGGGCAGGGGTCGCTCGCGTCCGAACATCGTGATGATCGTCTCGGATGACATCGGCTACACCGACCTCGGCTGCTTCGGCGGCGAGATCCCCACGCCGAACCTGGACCGGCTGGCGGCCCGTGGACGGCGCTTCACCCAGATGCTGACGAACCCGATGTGCTGTCCCAGCCGCGCGTCCATGCTGACCGGCTTGTACCCGACCCAGGCGGGGGTCGGCTACTACACCCGCGACTACGGGTCGCCTGGCTACGTGGGGCATCTCAACGACAGCTGCGTCACGCTCGCCGAGGTCCTGAAGAGCGCCGGGTACCAGACCGCGATCTCCGGCAAGTGGCACGTGTCGAACTGGCGCACTCCCGAGGCCGAGCCGCCTGCTCGTGGCTTCGACCGGTCCTTCTGCGAGATCGGCGGCAACGGGTACTTCACCACGCAACGGTTCCTCGACGGGCGGGACATCGGCGTCTCCCCGGACCCGGACTTCTACATGACCGACGCGATCACCAGGTTCGCGCGCAAGCAGATCGAGGCCTTCGCGGGGAGCGAGGACCCGTTCTTCGTCTACACCGCCTACACGGCGCCGCACTTCCCGCTGCAGGCGCCGGCGGAGGACATCGCAGCGTTCCACGGCACCTACCGCTCCGGATGGGACGAGCTGCGGGCCACCCGGTACGCCCGTGCCAAGGAGCTGGGCATCATCGACCCCTCCTGGCAGCTGGCTCCGCGAGCCGAAGGAGTCCAGCCCTGGACGCAGGTCCACGGCAAGGACTGGCAGTCGGCACGGATGGAGGTGTACGCCGCTCAGGTGCACGTGATGGACCGCGGCATCGGCCAGCTCCTCGACACGCTTGAACGGCTGGGCATCCTCGACGACACGCTCGTTCTGTTCCTCGGCGACAACGGCGCTTCTGCCGAGACGATCCTGCCGGGCTCACACGCCGACGCCCTTACCCGCAACGGGAAAGCGGTCCGTTCCGGCAACGACCCGTCGATCTTCCCGGGCCCGAGTGACACCTTCTGCAGCTACGGCCAGCCGTGGGGGAGTGCGACCGCGACGCCGTTCCGCCGCTACAAGCTGTGGGTCGAGGAGGGCGGGATCAGCACCCCGTTCATCGCGTCGTGGCCTGCCGCCCTGCAGGCGGGCGGGATCGACACCCGACCCCTGCACCTGATGGACTTCATGCCGACGTTCGTCGACCTCGCCGAGGCGCGCTACCCGGCGACGTACCGGGGCCGCACCGTCCGCCCGCTGGAGGGGCAGAGCTTCGCCAACGTCCTCACGGGAGCGCCCGACGCCGCGGACTACGACCATGAGCGGTGGCTGTTCTGGGAGTTCACCGGACACCGAGCGGTACGGCACGGCAGCTGGAAGATCGTCAACGACAGCGAGTCGGGAAGCTGGCGCCTCTACGACATGGTTGCCGACCGCACCGAGACGGACGACCTGGCGGCGCGCCACCCCGACCTCGTCGCGACGATGAGCTCGGCGTGGCTGCAGTGGCGTGACCGCGTCGGCGTCGTCAGGTGGCGTCCGGTGACGGACTACACAGCGTCGTAGCGACCTCAGAGCAGCTGCGCGACGGTGTAGATCACCAGCCCCGCCAGCCCGCCGACGAGCGTTCCGTTGATCCGAATGAACTGCAGGTCGCGGCCTACGTGCAGCTCGATGCGGTCAGCGGCCTCCCTGCCGTCCCACCTGTCGATCGTGTCGGTGATCACGGTGGTGAGCTCGCTGCCGTAACGGCCGACGAGATAGGCGACGGCGTCCTCGACATAGCCGTCGAGACGCCGGCTGAGCACCTCGTCGGCGACCACTTGGGAGCCGAACTCGCTGAGGGACCGGACCGCCCGCTGTCGCAGGGCGCTCGCGGGGTCCTCGAGAGCGTTCAGCAGTGCCCGGCGCAACGCGTCCCACAGCGACAGTGCCACCACGACCACCTGCGGCTGGGCGAGCATGCGACGCTTCAGGCCCTCGGCCCGCTCGATTGTGTCGGGATCCGTCTGCAGGTCGACGGCGAGCTGTTCGAGCAGGTCGTCGAGCGCCTTCCTCGCGGCGTGGCCGGGGTCGTCACGGATCTCCCGGACCCACGCGAGGGACTCCTCGTGCAGCTTCGCGATCACCTTCTCGTCGAGCCACTGAGGCGTCCACCAGGGCGCCCGGGATCCAAGGATGCGGGCGACGGTGTCCGGGTTCTCGCTCAGCCAGCGATGCGCCTCGCTGAAGGCGAGATCGACGAGCCCGCGATGGGCGCCGTCTGCCAGGATCTCCGAAAGCAGCTGGCCGGCGAGGACGCTGAGCGGCTCCTCGGCGAGCCGTGGCAGCAGCTCGCCGGTGACGATCGACGACACCTCTTCGTTGTCGACCTTCTCCAGCGCCGCGCGGACGACGGTGGAGGCTTCTTCCACGACCCGCCCGCTGTGGTCGGGGTCCTGGACCCAGACCCCCAGGCGGTGGGCGATGCGGGCCTCTCCGACGCGGCCGCGCACCACGCCTTCCGAGAGGAAGTTCTCGGTCACGAAGTCCTGCAGGCTTCTCGCCAGCGCCTGCTTGCGCGCGGGGATCAGCGCCGTGTGCGGGATCGGCAGGCCCATCGGATGGCGGAACAGCGCAGTGACAGCGAACCAGTCGGCGATCGCCCCGACCATGGAGGCCTCCGCGGTGGCGTGCACATAGCTCCAGCCGCCACCGCGGTGCAGCGTCAACAGGTAGACGATCGCGGCGAGGACGAGCAGCGACAGCGCGACCAGCCGCATCCGCCGCAGACCCCGGCGCCGGCCGGTGTCCGCGGCCTGCGTGAGGGAAGAATCCCGCGGATGGGTCACGGGTCTCTCCTCGATCTCGAAGGCCAACTGTCCGGTACGGCGAGGCTACGGCAGCCGCCAGTCGACGGGAGTGCCACCGAGCTTCACAAGGGCTTCGTCGGCCCGGCTGAACGGGCGGGAGCCGAAGAAGCCGCGGGAGGCGGAGAGCGGAGACGGATGCGGGGTGGCGATGATCGGCGTCGAGCCGAGAGCCGGCGCGAGGGACTGCGCGTCGCGTCCCCAGAGGATGGCGACCAGCGGACCGGAGCGTCGTACCAGCCCCGCGATCGCCAGGTCGGTGACCGTCTCCCACCCCTTGCCCCGGTGCGACCCGGACGCCCCCGCCTGGACCGTCAGGACCCTGTTGAGCAGCAGTACGCCTTGGCCGGCCCACGCCGAGAGGTCTCCGTGCTCGGGAGGTTCGATCCCCTGGTCGGCGTACAGCTCGGCGTAGATGTTCTCAAGGCTGCGCGGGATCGGTCGGACGCTCCGGTCGACCGAGAAGGAGAGCCCGACCGGGTGCCCGGGCGTCGGGTAGGGGTCCTGCCCGACGATCAGCACCTTCACGGCGGCCAGCGGCTGGGTGAAAGCCCGCAGGATCTTGTCGCCTGCGGGCAGGAACCGGTGCCCGGCCCGGCTCTCCTGCCGGAGGAACTCGCCGAGCCTCGCCACCGTCGGCTCGGCCGGCGCGAGGATGTCAGCCCAGTCGGCTGCGACCAGCGCACGCAGGGGTACCGGGGCCACGAGAGGCGAGGCCGTTCCGGCTACGGCCTGTGGTCGGCGCGCTCCGGAGCGGCGCCGAGATCGCGGAGGAAGTTCGTGGCCCAGGAGGCGATGTCGTTCTCCCGGACCTGCCTGCGCATCGCCCGCATGCGGCGGCTGAGGTCCGTCGGGTCGGCTCGCATCGCGAAGAGCATGGCTCGTTTGAGGCCGTTGATGTCGTGCGGGTTCACCAGGAACGCCTGCTTCAGCTCGTCAGCGGCACCCGCGAACTCCGACAGCACGAGCGCTCCGGTGTTGCGGAACCGGCAGGTGACGTACTCCTTGGCGACGAGGTTCATCCCGTCAGCGAAGGGGGTCACCACCATGACGTCGGCGGCGCGGTACAGCGCCGCCATCTCCTCGCGGGGGAAGGAGGCGTGGAGGTAGTGGACGGCCGGGTGGCCGATGGAGCCGAGGTCGCCGTTGATCCGGCCCACCCACCGCTCGACGTCGTTGCGCACCTCCTGGTACTGCTGGACGCGCTCCCGGCTGGGTGAGGCGACCTGCACGAACACGGCTTCCTCCACGCTCGTGTCGGAGTCGACGATCAGCTCCCCGAAGGCGCGTAGGCGTTGTCGGATGCCCTTGGTGTAGTCGAGCCGGTCGACGCCGAGCAGGACGAACCGTGGATCGTTCAGCTCCGCCCGAATCTCCCGCGCCCTCGCCTCCACCTCGGGCGTGCGGGCCAGCGCCTCGAGACTGCGTACGTCGATGGAGATCGGGTAGCTGCGGGCTCGGACCTGGCGCCCGGTGTCCAAGACGATGCGGTCGCGGTGGGTCTTGAAGCCGAGGCGCTGGCGCACCAGTCGGGCGAAGTTCGACGCGCCGCCCGGGCGCTGGAAGCCGACGAGGTCCGCGCCGAGCAGCCCCTCCAGGATGGCGTCGCGCCACGGCAGCTGGCGGAACAGCTCGCTCGGTGGAAACGGGATGTGCAGGAAGAAGCCGATGCGAACGTCGGGTCGCAGGTCGCGCAGCATCGCGGGCACGAGCTGGAGCTGGTAGTCCTGCACCCAGACGACGCCGCCATGCTCCGTGCACTCGGCTGCCGCCTCCGCGAAACGCCGGTTGACGCGGGCGTAGGCGTCCCACCACTCACGGTGGAACCCGGGTTTGGCCACGAGGTCGTGGTACAGCGGCCACAGCGTGCTGTTGGACATGCCCTCGTAGTACAGCTCGAAGTCGTCCTCCTCGATCTTGACGGGCCGGAGGATGAGTCCGCCGACCTCGAAGGCGTCCTCGCTGTCGAGCACGGAGCCCGGCCACCCCACCCAGATGCCGTCCTGCTCGCGCAGCACGGGCTCCAGAGCCGTCACGAGGCCGCCTGGAGAGCGGCGCCACGCGCCATCGCCTTCGCTCGGGCCAGGCGACCGGTCCACCGGCAGCCGGTTGGCGACGACGACGAAGGAGCTCTGGGGGGAGACCGGCACCCGTCCACCCTAGTGTGGACGCTCCGTCGTACGGCAGCGCTCGCGAAGCCGTACGACGGAGGCAGCGGCCCGGTGAATGACACTCGTGTAGTTCGTCGCCTACGATGGGCCGCAGACGTGGGGCGAGCCGCGATCCCCACCGTTACGCACCTTCCAGGAGCCGACCGGATGGACGCCGCGAACTCCGCGACGCCGGGCCCCCAGGCCCGCGTTGCGGTTGAGCTTTCTGAGCGGGACCAGCAGATCCTCGCCTTCGAGCGCTTGTGGTGGAAGTACGCCGGAGCCAAGGAGCAGGCGGTGCGGGAGCAGTTCGACATGTCGGCGACCCGCTACTACCAGGTGCTCAACGCCCTCATCGACAAGCCCGAGGCGCAGGCGTTCGACCCACTGCTCGTCAAGCGGCTGCGCCGGCTCCGGGCGGCCCGGCAGCGGCAACGCTCGGCCCGCCGGCTCGGCATCGAGGTCTGATGGCGCTGCCCTCCGTCGTCACTCTCGCCAGCATGGCGTTCGTGGCTGCCGCGGCCGCGGGCTACGCGGTCGTCTCCACGGGTGGGAGCGGTGCCGCCGAGCCGGCTCCGCACTCCGTCGTACACCCGAAGGCGCCGCGGACGACACCGACCGCAGCCACGCCGACCTTCACTCCCCAACGGCACCACCCGAAGCCTGACCTGGTGCCCAACGTGCTCGTCGTGGTCTTCAACAACACCGGTGTGAGCGGCCTCGCCGACGACAAGGCTGCGATCCTGCGCGGTGCGGGCTGGAACGTGGCGGCGACCGACAACTGGTACGGCAACATCCCCGAGGACACCGTCTACTTCCCGCCTCAGCTCAAGGCGGACGCGGCCAAGCTGGCCAAGGTGCTGCACATCTCGCGGCTGCACCCGGCCGTGGCCCCGATGCCGTTCGACCGGCTCACGGTCATCATCGCGACCAGCTGAGCCTGGCGGCCCGACAGCCGCTTGGTCGGGTGCTGCTTGACTTGCCCGATGCACATCGCTCCAACGACCGACGCCGGGCGGGCCGGGCTCGCCGCGCTTCTCCGGGAGCCGACGTTGGCGCTGCTGGCCTTCGACTACGACGGCACGCTGTCGCCCATCGTCGACGATCCGGCGGCGGCGAGTCCACAGCCCGGAGCCGTCGAAGCGCTTGCCCGGCTGGGCGAGCACGTCGGACAGCTCGCGATCATCACTGGGCGGCCGGTTGCAGAGGCGGTCCGGCTCGCCGGGCTGGACGGTCCCGGGGGGCCCGGACGTCTGGTGGTCCTCGGGCACTACGGCGTCGAGCGCTGGGACTCCGCGACCGGGCGGCTGGCGACGGCGTCGCCGCCCCCTGGCCTCGCGCTGGTACGCCGTGAGCTCGGCCGGGTCCTGGCGGAGGCAGGCGTTCCCGATGCGACCGTCGAGGACAAGGGCCTCGCCGTTGCCGTTCACGTACGGCGGTGCGCGGCGCCCGAAACGGCGTACCGGAAGCTCATCGGGCCGCTTGTCGCGCTCGCCAAGCGGGCGGGGCTGGCCGCGGAACCCGGCCGTCACGTGATCGAGCTACGCCCCGCGGGGATGGACAAGGGCCGTGCCCTGACGGCGCTGGCTGCCGAGGTGGGGGCAGAGTCCATCACGTTCACCGGCGACGACCTCGGCGACCTGGCCGCCTTCGACGCCGTCGACGCCTGGCGAAGCCGAGGTCGCGCGGGGTTCCTCGTGTGCTCTGGCTCTTCAGAGGTCACGGCGCTGGCCGCGCGGGCGGACGTGATCGTCGACGGGCCGCCAGGGGTGTTGGCTCTCGTGCAGGCGCTGGTGCAGGCGCTCGAGTCGCGCGACGCGAGCTGAGACGTCGTGTCAGCGGCAATCCTCGGCTTGCGTCTCCACATTCTGGACGCGATCGCGGGGCGACCAGGACCGCGGGCCACAATTGAGGCAACGGATGCCGCCATCGATGCGGCCGGACAGTGAGGTCACGATGAGTGTCAGCGTGCGAATCCCGACCATCCTGCGCACCTACACCGGTGGGGACGCGCAGGTGACGGCCGATGGCGCCGTCCTCAGCGAGGTGCTGGAGTCGCTCGACTCGAGCTACCCCGGCATCAAGGGCCGCATCATCGACGAGCAGGGGGCGCTTCGGCGCTTCGTCAACGTCTACGTCGGCAACGAAGACGTCAGGTTCCTGGACGGGCTGGCGACCTCCACCTCGGACGGCACCGAGATCTCGGTCATCCCCGCCGTCGCCGGCGGCTAACCCCGACCATCCGAGGCTTCCCGTCCGACCATCCGAGGCTTCCCGTCCGACGATCCGAGACTTCCGGTCTGACGATCCGAGACTTCCGGTCTGACGATCCGAGAGTTGTCGATCGACGATCCGAGTTTCGTCTCGGATGGTGCGCCGGGAACTCTCGGATGGTGCGCCGGGAGCTCTCGGATGGTCAAGCGAGGAAGGCGGCGACGAGGTCGCCGAGGCTCGGCAGGTGGTAGCCGCCCTCCTGGACGACGATCGTCGGGAGGTCAAGGCCGTGCAGCAGCAGAGCTCCGGCCCGGCAATATCCCTCCAGGCTGACCTCGAGGGGACTCTCCGGGTCGGCGGCGGCGGCGTCCACGCCGAGCGAGACGACGAGCCCGGTCGAGCCGTGCTGCCGGACCGAGTCGGCGAGGCGTCGTATGCCGTCGAGGAACTCGTCGTCTCCACTGCCCGGGGCGAGCGGAATGTTCTGGGTGGTGCATGCACCAGCGCCTCGGCCCACCTCGGAGGCGTGGCCGACGACGTGCGGGAACCAGCCGGCACGAGGGTCGACGTGCACCGATCCATAGAAGACGTCGGCGCGCTCGTAGAAGATCGCTGCCGTGCCGTTGCCGTGATGGGCGTCGACGTCGACGACCGCGACCCGGTCATGTCCGCCGTCGACCAGCGCCTGGGCGGCGAGGGCGGCGTTGTTGAGATAGCACGAGCCGCCGTAGGCGTCGGCGGTGACGTGGTGGCCCGGCGGGCGGCAGAGGGCGTAGACCTGACGTGCCTCGGATGCGACCACAAGGTCTGCGGCGCTGAGTGCGCAGTCGGCGGCAGCCCGGATCGCCTCCCAGCTCCCAGGGCCGATCGTGGTCATCGTGTCGTAGCAGAACGAGCCGGCGCGGGCGTGCACGGAGGCGGCCGTCGTCGCGTCGATCGGACCGAGCATCGCGGCGGTCGGGAAGAAGTACGGCACCACCCGGTCCTGGCCGTGCTCGACGAAGCCGCCGTCCACCCAGTCGTCGTAGACGGTGGACAGATGGCGGACGAGCTGCGGTCTGTGGACACTGTGCAGCGCTTCGGCGCCGTACGACGTGGCCGCGACGAAGCGGTGGCCGGCCGAGCGCAGCGCCTTCTCGATGACGGTGACGCGTTCGGGCAGCTCGCTGCTGTCGAGGGGCATGCCGATCCACACCTCCCGGTCGGGACGGTGGGCCAGGGTGGCCTCCGACCAGACGACCGGCATGAGGGGTTCGACGCCCATGGTTCCTCTTTCCCCGCGGGTACGGCAGGATCAGATCATGCCACGCGTTACTGACTTGGGAATCAGTATCGGGTCACTGCCGTCGGGACCGACGAACTCCGTGCTCGATGTGGCCGGTGTCGGCGTCGGGCACGCGACGGTATGGCGAGACGAGCCGGATCCGCCCACAGGGCGGGGCGTGGCTCGCACCGGAGTGACGGTGGTCCGGCTCCGCGACGACCCGTTTCACGAGATGCTGCCAGCCGGTGGCGCGGTGCTCAACGGTGCTGGTGAGTGCACGGGTTTCATCACGGCACGCGAGTGGGGAACCCTCGAGACACCCGTGTTCCTGACATCGACGCTCCAGCTCGGCAGGGTGTACGAC
Source organism: Propionibacteriales bacterium (assembly GCA_038232255.1). Classification (GTDB taxonomy): domain Bacteria; phylum Actinomycetota; class Actinomycetes; order Propionibacteriales; family Nocardioidaceae; genus JAWWPG01. The sequence continues at coordinate 4,310 of JBBSIF010000067.1, read as the reverse complement.
GCCGCGTGCGAGCTGATGCTCGAGCGGTGGGCGGACGTGGCGGAGGACTTCATCATCCCGGTTGTGGGTGAGTGTGACGACTCGTTCTTGAACGACGCGCGCCGGATGCAGGTGACGCGGGACGACGTCCAGGCGGCGTGGGAGGCGGCCGACGCGTCGGTCGGCTCGTCGACGCCGCCCGCCGAGGGCGCCGTCGGCTCCGGGACCGGAATGAGCTCTCTGGGGTTCAAGGGAGGAATCGGTACGGCGTCGCGGATCACCGGTGACGGCGCCACCGTCGGCGTGCTGCTCATGACGAACTTCGGCACCCGTGACCAGCTGACGGTGTCCGGGGTGCCGGTCGGACGCCTCCTCGGCCCCCCTCCCGACAGCGCCGGGTCAGCCGATCGCCAGAGCACCCGCCCTGCGGAAGGCAAGCCCCCGGCGGGATCCTGTATCGGACTCGTCGTGACGGACGCGGCTGTGGACGGCGCTGGGTGCGCGCGGCTCGCCCGTCGGGTGGGCCTGGGACTGGCCAGAGCAGGCTCGGTGGCCCATCACGGCAGTGGCGAGATCTTCATGGCCACGTCGACCGGTGCTCGGGTGCGCCGCGACGACAGGACGTGGGACACGCCGGTGGTGACCGGGCGTGGCTTCGACCCGCTCTTCGCCGCAGTCGTCGAGGCCAGCGAGGAGGCTGTCCTGAACTCGATCTTCGCGTCCCCGACGGTGGTGGGCCGGGCAGGAAACACCGCCATGGGCATCCCCGTCGACGACGTCGTCCGGCTGTGGCGCGAGCACGGCAGAGTCGACGGGTGAACCGCCCCGACCTTGACCCGCGCTGTCACGAGGCACGGATCCCGATGGACGACGGCGTCGAGCTGTCGGCCACGCTCTACCTGCCGGGCCGCGACGACGGCCCGCAACCGTGCATCCTCGAGGCGCTGCCCTACCGCAAGGACGACCTGACATCGTCGTACCGGCCGGACTACGTGCGCTTGCGCGACGACCACGGGTACGCCGTCTGCCGCCTCGACCTGCGCGGCACCGGATCCTCGGGCGGGGACGCGACCGACGAGTACCCACCGCGTGAGCAGCAGGACCTGCATCTCGTTCTCGACTGGCTCGCCGGCCAGGACTGGTGCGACGCCAACATCGGGATGTACGGCACGTCGTACTCCGCGTTCAACTCTTTGCAGATGGCGTGCGAGCGCCCTGCACACCTGAAGGCGATCATCGCGATCTACGGCACCGACGACCGCTACACCGACGACGTGCACTACCGCGGCGGCATCCTCAAGGTGCTCGATCTCGTCGACTACTGCCACTACATGACGCCGATGAACGCGCTGCCGCCGGTTCCGGCGGTGTGGGGCGGCGGCTGGCGCGAGGAGTGGGTACGCCGGATCGAGGCGAGCGAGCCGTGGGCGCTGAGGTGGCTCCGCGAGCGGCTAGACGGCCCGTACTGGCGGCACGGCTCGGTGCGGCCGGACTACGAGCGCATCGCCTGCCCGACGATGATCATCGCCGGCTGGGCCGACGGTTACCGCAACAGCTCGTTGCGGCTGATGGAGCGGCTCCGGGACCAAGGCGTGCCGCACCGGCTACTGGCTGGGCCGTGGGCCCACGCCGCCACGGACACCGCGCAGCCCGGCCCGCGGATCGACTCGCTGCCGGAGATGGTCGCGTGGTGGGACCGCTGGCTGCGCGGCATCGACAACGGCGTCGACGACGGGCTCACCGAGGGGCGGCCGTCCGTGACGGCGTTCGTGCGGTCCTCGACCCGGCCGTCGCCGGTGCTCGACACGCACGAGGGGTTCTGGGTGCGGGAGGAATGGCCGTCCCCCCGCGTCGGGGTCAACGCCCGGGCGCTGGATGGTCGTCCCCCGTACGCCGTGCGGCCGGACGTCGGTGTGGACGCGTGGATCGACTGTGCAGGCCATCTTCCCTGGGGTCAGAGCGGCGACCAGCGCTTCGACGACGCCGCGTCACTGACGTGGGAGTGGGACGCCCCGCCGTTACCGGTCCTGGGACACCCGAGAGTGCGGCTCCGGGTCTCGGCCGACGCGCCCGCGGCGCACGTCTCCGTGAAGCTGACCGACGTCTTCGCGGACGGTACGTCGGCGCTTGTCTCTCGAGGGACGCTCAACCTGGGCTGTCGCAACGGCTTCGAGTCCCTCGAGCCGCTGGTGCCGGATGACGTGTACGACGTCGAGGTCGAGCTCGACGCCTGCGCCTACGCGTTCGCCGCCGGCCAACGGATGCGAGTCTCGGTCGCCGGCGCCGACTGGCCGAACACTGCCTCGCCGCCTGAGCCCGTGCGGTTGACGATCCACGGCGGCGAGCTCCAGCTGCCTTTGTGGTCGGGTCCCTCGCCGTACGCCGACCCAATCCTCGCGCCCGGCGGGAGCTCCGGCGAGGACGCAGCCGGTGTGACGTGGGTGGTCGAGCGGGACGTGCTGGCGCGTACGACGTCCTGCCGAGTCGACCACGGGTCGGCGTACGCCCTTCCATACGACGGGACGGCGACCGAGCACTACGAGGGCCGGATCACCGTCGACCAGGTGACGTTCAAGCAGGACACTGCGGCGTCAACGACCTTCACCCTTCGATGGTCGGACGTCGAGGTCTCGACGACCGCGACGATGAACGTCACCATCTCCGCCGAGACCCTCGACGTCACGATCGAGCTCGCCGCTTGGGAGGCGACCGGCGACGTAGGCTCGACCCTTGCCTCGCGACGGTGGGACGCCCGCCTACCGCGTCGAGCATGACAGCTGGCGGTGTGCCCCGATCGCCCAGCTCAGATCACGAGATGTGCGCGGACCAGGTGACGGAACCGATCTTGAGGAGTTGGCGTCGTCAGAGCCACCTGAAGGTCTCAGGATCCATCCATCCCGCGGCTCCGCGGGCTCAGGTCAGCCGGAGTGGCGGGCGAGGTTGGTGCGCATCTCCATCAGCCGACGGTCCGCGTAGCGAGCCTCGATCCAGCTCTTGCGCATAGCAGACGTCAGGCGCGTGACCTTCGAGGTGAGGCCGTTGGACGAGATGTGGATGGTGTGCGACATGCTCGATCAGATCCTTTGGTACCGGCGAGTCCCTCTCAGCCTACGTCTAGTATTGCAGCTCGAAGTAATCGAAACAGCAGTTTGCGAGTCCGAAGAAGGGTGACATTCGTCTCTCGAGGACTGGCGCCGAGCGGTTGTGAGTCACGCACTCGGCCGGCTCAGCGAAGGAAGTCGACAAGCGCCGCGGCCAGCTGCTCGGGTTCCTCCTCCGCCATGTGATGACCCGAGTCGATCGACAGTCCTGTGAGGTCGTTCGTCCAATCTCGCCAGATCGCCAGCGGGTCGCCGTACAGCTCCTCCATGTCGTCGTGCTTCGACCACAGGAACAACGTGGGACAGCTGACGCGCTTGCCCGCGGCTCGGTCCTGCTCCTCGTGCCGACGGTCGACGTCGAGACCGGCGCGGTAGTCCTCGATCATGGCGAGGACGGTCTCGGGGTTGCTGATGGCCTGACGGAACTCCGCGAAGTTCTCCGCACCCATCACGTCGGGATCCCCGCCGTACCAGGCCTCGGGGTCGGCCAGGATGGCGCGCTCGGGTCGCTCCGGCTGCGCGAAGAAGAACCAGTGGTACCACAAGCAAGCGAACCTCCCGTCGCATCGCCTGAGCGCCTCGCAGATCGGTACACCGTCCATGACCACCAGACGATCAACAAGGTCGGGGAAGTCCAGCGCCAGCCGCAACGCCACGTAGCAGCCACGATCATGTCCGACCGCCGCGAAGGTCGGGTGGCCGAGCGCCTCCATCAGCCGGACCATGTCGGTGGCGACGGCGCGCTTGGACTGCTGGGAGTGGTCAGGCTGCACCGTTGGCTTGCTGGACTGGCCGTAGCCCCGCATGTCTGGACACACGACGCGGAACCCGGCCTCGACCAGGAGCGGCGCAACCCGGTGCCAGGTCGCGCCCGTCCTCGGATGGCCGTGAACGAGAAGGATGGGTGGCCCATCCCCGCCCGAGCGGACGCGCAGCACCACCTCGCTCACGTCGACCCGCTCGTCCACAAAGCCCTCGAACATGCCCGACGAGATACGGCACATCATCGAGCTGGCAGTCCCGAAACCGTTTGCCCGCCTGCCGGGGCAGCGGCTCATCGAAGATGAGCGCACCGTGGCACATCCGGAATGGACGAACTGGCCCTGGAGGGTGGCTGACCGTCGACATGATGTGGGTCGACGAAGGCGTGCACCGCCACGGACTGGGGAGGGTGCTGCTAGCGGCGCTCGAGGCGGAAGCGCACAGGCGCGGCTGCCACTTCTCGAAGCT
>JBBSIF010000066.1:0-14068 GCA_038232255.1 Propionibacteriales bacterium | reverse complement strand
TTGCCCTCGCCGATGCGAAGGACCTTGTCGAGCAGGACAGGCACGAGGATGCTCCTGGTTGCATACGAGGACGGCGCGGCCCGGTCGGAGGACCGGTGTCCATCTTAGGCGACCGGCCCGGATGCCCGGCACGTCCGCGCAGCCGCGGCGCTCCCCCGTCCACAACGTCCGTGCAGGCGAGCGCAACCACGACCACCCGGGCGGACGCAACGACACCGCCGCGCCCCTACGCCCACAATGTCCGTGCAGGCGAGCGCAGTTACGACCAGGTGGGCGGACGCAACGAGCTCGCGAGCGCGGGCGCGAGGTCCCCTCGCGGCTCCACGACCACGGTGTCGAGGCCGAGCCAGCCGGCCAGCTGCTCCAGCTCGAGAGCCAGCTCCTCGGCGGTCTCGGGAGGCGCCAGCCTTTCGGCGTACGCGCCCTTGACAAGCAGCCGCCGAGTCGCACGGTCGGCCTTGAGGTCGACCCGGGCGACGATCGCGTCGCCCAGCAGGAACGGCAGCACGTAGTAGCCGTAGACCCGCCTCGGCTGGGGAACGTAGATCTCTATCCGGTAGTGGAAGTCGAAGAGCCGCTCGGTGCGTGCCCGCTCCCAGCACAACGGGTCGAAGGGGCTCAGGACACTGCGCGCGTGCACTCGCCGAGGTCGGCGGGCCGAACGGTGGAGGTACGCCGGCCGGTCCCACCCCTCGACCCGCACCGGCTCGAGCTCGCCCGCGTCGACGAGGTCACGGACCGCCGGCAGCACCTCGGAAACCTTCATCCGGTAGTAGTCGCTCAGGCAGGCCACGGTGGCGACGCCGTGCGAGGCGGCTGCCCGGCGCACGAGCTCGCGGTCCGCGTCGGCCTTCGCGGGGACCGGCGCGGCGAGCACGCGGGCGGGCAGCACGCGTTCCGGCAGGTCGTACAGCACCTCGAACTGGCTGTTGCGGCCCGCGATGGCCACGTCGCCCGCCATGTACAGGAAGTCGAGCACCTTCCGGGTCTGCGACCAGTTCCAACCCCACTGCTCCTTCTTGCGGGGCAGGCCGTCGTCGAGGTCGCGGGATGTGGAGGCTCCCCGCTCTCGCACCTCGGCCATCAGTGAGGACTCGAGGTCGAGGTTCAGCTCGTCGCCGAACCAGCGGCCCCGTAGCGCCCGGTAGGACGCCATGCGGTGCCGCATCACCGGCCACAGGTCGACGGGCATGAAGGCCTGCGCGTGCGCCCAGTACTCGATGACCCGCCGCGGGCGGCTCTGCGACGCCCGCCGCAGCAGATCGACGTCGTACGGCCCCATCCGGGAGTACAGCGGCATGTAGTGCGCCCGCTGGAGGACGTTGACGGAGTCGACCTGCAGCACGCCCGTGCGCGCGATCGTCCGGTCGAGCGTGCGCATCGTCGGGAGAGCAGAGGGCGGGTCGAGGAATCCCTGAGCCGCTATCGCGATGCGTCGAGCCTGCGCCTGACTGAGGACGCGGGTCACGGCGGGTCGAGCAGGCGCTGCCGGATCGCGTACATCACGGCCTCGATGCGGGAGTGCAGCTGCAGCTTCTCCAGCATGTTGCGGACGTGGTTCTTGACGGTGTTCTCGCTGATGAACAGCCGCTCGGCGATCTCGCGGTTGTTGAGTCCGTGAGCCACCAGGTTCAGCACCTCGAGCTCGCGTTCGGTGAGCCGCGGCGCGCGCGCTGGCGCGCGGTCGACGTCGGACATCGCCTTGAACTCCCCCAGCAGCTTCGCGGCCATCATCGGGCTGATCAGGGACTGCCCACCGGCGACGAGACGGACGGCCCGAGCGACCTCGGCCATTGACGAGTCCTTGAAGAGGTAGCCGGAGGCGCCGCTCTTGATGGCGTCGTACAGGTCGGACTCCTCGTCCGAGGCGGTGAGCATGATGACCTTCACGTCCGGCGCCGAGTCCTTGATGCGCACGCACGCGTCGACTCCGGACAGTCGCGGCATTCGCACGTCGAGGAGCATCACATCGGGCGTGTCCTGGATGGCGATGTCGGTGGCCGCCTGCCCACCGGCGCCTTCGGCGACGACCTGGATGTCGGTCTCCGTGCCGAGCAGCATCGCGAGGCCACGGCGGAACAGCTCCTCGTCGTCGACCACGGCAACCCGGATCGTCTGCCGCATCGGTGCCCGCTCCAGCACGTCGGTCATCGCAACCATCCTCCCAGGGATCGGGCGCGTCTGCTCGGCCATGCACCCCCGAGGTGCTCGGCGACTCACTCGCCGAGTCTGATGACTCCGTAGTCGTAGCCCTTGCGACGATAGACGACCGCGGGCCGGTCCGCCTCCTCGTCCATGAACAGGAAGAAGTCGTGGCCCACCAGCTCCATCTCGTACAGCGCCTGGTCGAGCGTCATCGGCACGGCCGGATGGGTCTTCTCGCGTACGACGAGAGGACCGTCGCCTCTCACCGTCAGGGGGCCTTCCTTGTGCTCCAGTCCGTCGTCCTCCCCGCCGTCCGGGGGCTCGTCGTCGGGCGCCACAGCCGTCATCGCCTGTGCGAGCGACATCGGAGGGCGTGAGCCGCGATGGATGCGTCGACGGTCGGCGGCCTTGCGCTCCTGGGCAGCCAGCTTGGAGACCGCCTTGTCCAGGGCCGACATCTTGTCTTCCGCGGTGGCCTCGGCCCGGATCACCGGGCCGCGGGTGTGCAGCGTGATCTGCACCCGCACCGACGAGTCGGCCAGCCGCGGGTTGGCCTCCTGGGACACCTCGACGTCCACGCGGATGATGCGGTGGTCGTACTTCTCCACCCGTGAGAGCTTCTCCTCGACGTGCTCGCGGAACCGGTCCGAGACGTCCAGATGACGGGCCTTGACGACGACGTCCACACGATCCTCCTGACATTGCCTGAGATGGCGGTGGCCCCGTAGGGGCTGGGGCGGTTGATGCGAGATGGCACCCGCCCGGCCGACCTGGTCTTCGACCCCACACTCGCCTGCTGGAACCCTCGCGGCTCGGTGCCACTCCGGTCCTCTCCCGGTGGAGGAGACGTCAGGTCTCCCGGCGGGGCAGGTCTTACTTCTAAGCCGCTCCGTGATCGGGCGGCAGGCGGGATGCACCTGACCGTCCTTACGTGGACCGCTTCGCCTGCGGCTGGCATCGGCTTGCCCAGAGGGTCTCGAGCACGCGAGATCCAGAGGGCGCAACCACGGACCCGGGCGGGTGCCATGGGCAAACCCTAGTCGAGGCGCCGGCGGGTGGCCGCGACGACGGCGACGGCGCAGGCGTCGGCACCGGCCTCGGCGAGCGCCCGCGCCGCCTCCGCCGCCGTCGCTCCCGTCGTCAGCACGTCGTCGACCACCACGATCCGCCGCCCGGCCAGGGCCGGACGCGACCGGGACCGCACCGTGAAGGCGCCGGCCAGGTTGGCCGCCCGTGCCGGGGCGGACAGCCCGGCCTGGTCCTCCACCTCGCGAGCGCGCTCGAGGACCGCCGGTGCGACGGCAAGGACCCCCGCGGCTCGGAGGCTGCGCCGGCACGCCGCGACGATCCGCTGCAGCGGGTCGTGGCCGCGCTCCCTGACCGCAGCAGCAGCCGTCGGCGGCCAGGCGAGGACGACGGGTCGGTTCCCGGCACCCGCAGCACCGGCCGCGACGGTCGCCATCACGCTGAGAGCGAGCGCTCGGCCCAACGGCCGCGCAAGGGACAGCACGGCGTGCTCCTTGTGGGCGACCACAGCAGCCTTCGCAGCGCCGTCGTAGGCCGCGACCGCGTACGGCGTGGGTAGACCGGGTGGACGTGGGATCGGCCAGGCGACGGACGGCACCTGTTCGAGGGGAGCTGCGCACGCCAGACACAGCGCCGGCCCAGGCCGCGAGCAGCCGACGCAGCGGCCCCCGAGGATCAGGTCCGTGGCGGCACCGGCGAGGTCTCGAAGTGGCGGCATCGCCCCATCGTCGACCGCGCGGCACCCGAGGGATACGCCATGGGGTCGGCGCTGTGCGCTTGCGACCGACTCGCCCGGACCTGTGGGAAAGCGCACTCAGCCGACGTACGTCGGGGCGAACAACCTCTGCCGGGTGGGGAGGAGGGGCCACTGCTGGTCGGGGGTGCGGCTGTACAGCCTGCCGTCCGACGAGCCGATGACCGGGGGCACGTCCGCGTCCGAGCCGGCAGCCAGGTACGTGGGGCGGATGGGCAGGAACCCGGTCGTGGGTTGCACACGCGAGCCGTCGACCGCGATCTGATAGGGCTGCGGGTCGCTCCCCTCGTCCTGGGCGACGACCATCAGAGTCGTCGGGGTGTACCAGGCCACGCTGGTCAGGCTCATCAGCGGGAAGTCGGCGTCGGCGATGTCGCGCACGTTGGTCAGCGACACGTCCATCCGCGACCTCGCGCTCCGGCGGACCGACGCGACGACCAGCTTGGCGTCGGTCCCGCTCCCGATGATGACCGCTGCGCGCATGCCGTCGCGCGACATCGCGAAGGCACGCACGTCCTCGCCCGAGATCCCCGGGGCGTTCACGACGTTGTCGACGACGCGTGTTCCTACGCCAGCGACCACGTGCACCCGCGCGCGGCCGTCGGGTCGGTCGACCAGCCACAGCAGGTCGTGCACATCCCAGCTCGGTTTGAGCAGGCCGGAGCCGCCGCTGAGCCAGACGGCGTTGGCGGCGGCATCCTCCCCGTCGATGATGTCGCCGACGACGACCCTGCTGCCGCCACGGGTCACCACCGCCGCGCGGGACCCGCTCGGGTTCACCCCGGCAGACGACGCCCGTGCCGGCAGGGCGCCGATCGGTCCAGCGACGGCGAAGGCGCTGTCCGGCGTCACCGAGACGAGGTGGCCTTCGGACGACAGGGCGTACAGCGTGCGCTTCGCGGCGAAGATGGTCGGGTCGTAGCCCTGGAAGGCGTCGACAGCGAAGCTCTCGTCGAGCCCGGGAACGGTGACCACGTGGCCGGCGGCAGTCATCCGCACATGGTTGACGCCGAGCCTCTCCTGACGAAGCGTCCAGGCCAGCTGGGCTGCGAGATACCTCAGCCGCTGCGCCGACATCGACAGGACCTGGCTCGACAGCGGAACCTCGGCGAGTCCGCTCTCGGAGACCGTGACGTCGCCGGTGAGCCGCGTCCCAGGAGGCACCTCACCACTGACGACGCCCCCCATCGCGGCGGTCGGCCCGCGCAGCAGGTTGCGCACCAGGGCGTTCGACGTCTGCGCCGCGTTCCCGAGCAGCAGGTAGATCGCGTCCGGGGTGAGCAGCGTGTGCGACGGGTCGAAGTAGTAGAGCGAGTACTGGTGGTAGTACCTGGCGAAGAAGTCGGTGTCGAGCAGGGTGCCGGACGGCGGGTTGCTGATCCGCCACTCGCCGGCGACCTTCGTGAGCTCGAGGGCCACGTCCAGCGCATCGGCCGACGAGCTCGCGGAGACCCAGGAACCGCGGTCGTCCAGCGAGCCCAGCACCTTGGCCCGCAGCGACACCGTTCCCGACGGGCCGCCGGTGACGACAGGGTTCTCGTACACCCTGAGCTGCTGGCTCGGCACCCAGCTGCGCGCCGCCGCGGGGGTGAAGAACTGGCGGACCACGTCAGGCGCCAACGGGAAGGAGAGCATCGCCTGGATGTAGTGCTCGACGATCGACGTCTTGTCGGCGCCGGGCCGCGGACCGGGGGGATGGTTGATGACGAGCGACGAGGAGCGGTGAACGCCGGCACCGCGTCCCCGCTGCACCGACGAGCTGTCCGGCAGGCTCACGCACCCGGACAGCAGCGCGCCGAGCACGATGGCGACCAGGAGCAGCCAGCCGCTCCGCGACCGAGCGGTCATCGGGGCTCGATCCCGGGGTCGCGGTCCAGACGGGCATAGGGCGCGCCCACCGGAGCCGGGGGCTCCTCCGCCACGACGAGGGGTGCGGGGGTCAGCGGAGCGCCGACGCGGCGCGGCAGCACCAGCCGGAAGGCGGCACCGCGACCCGGGCGCCCCCACGCGTCCAGCACCCCCCCGTGCAGCAAGGTGTCCTCGACCGCGATGGACAGCCCGAGCCCGGTGCCGCCACGCGTCCGGGTCCGCGCGGGGTCGGCCCGCCAGAACCGGCTGAAGACGAGCGTCTCCTCACCGGGTTTCAGCCCGACGCCGTGGTCACGCACCACCACGCACACCGAGTCCGGCTGCGCTGCCACGGTGATCTCCACGTCGCTGCCCTCGCCGTACTGCAGCGCGTTGACCACGAGATTGCGCACGATGCGCTCCACTCGCCGCGCGTCTGCCTGCACGACCGCGGGCTCGTCGGGAATGGTGACCACGAACGACGAGCCGCGTCGCCGGGCGATCGGCGAGTTCGCCTCCAGTACGTGCCGGACGCTGGCCCGCAGGTCCACGTCGCTGAGCTCCAGCGCGGCCGCCCCGGCGTCGAAGCGGCTGATCTCGAGGAGGTCCGTCAGCAGTCCCTCGAACCGATTGAGCTCGTCCTGCAGCAGCTCCGCCGAGCGCGCGGTCGGCGCGTCGAAGTCCTCCCGCGCCTCGTACAGCAGGTCCGACGCCATCCGCACCGTCGTCAGCGGAGTCCGCAGCTCATGGCTCACGTCGGCCACGAAGCGGCGCTGCACCCGTGACAGCTCTTCGAGCTGGCGGATCTGGCGCTGCAGGCCGCCCGCCATCTGGTTGAACGACTGCCCCAGCCGCGCGATGTCGTCCTGGCCGCGGACGTGCATCCGCTCCTCCAGCCGCCCGGCCGCCAGCCGTTCCGCGATCCGCCGCGCCAGCCGAACCGGGGTGACGACCTGCCGGGTCACGAGCCAGGCGATCGTGCTGAGCAGCACGATGAGGACAGCGCCGGCCCCGAGCAGCCCCCGCTCCACCACGGACAGCGTCTGCTGCTGCTCGGCGAGAGGGAAGACGTAGAGCAGCCCGTAGCTGATGGCCTGGCTCGTCACGGTCACCTGGGAGCCGACGACGAGGGCCGGATGCGAGCTGTCCGCGGGGGTCCGGTGCAGCCCGGTGTAGGCCCAGTAGCTGCCCGGGGCCGATTGGATCTGGGTCACCAGCTCCGCCGGCACCGAGGACGCGACGTCGAGCTGGCTGGACAGCCGCGGCGCCCAGGTCTGCGGTTGGTTCGCCAACACGTCGGCGAGCGGGCCGATGACGATCACGGTGTAGTCCCCGCTCGCCTCGTCGTGCGGAGCGAGGTCGTCGAGGAGCTGGTTCAGCGGAGCACCGGGATCGGACTCGGCGACGACGTCCTCCTGGTCCAGCCGCGACTGCGCGGCGGCGAAGCCTTGCGCCGCCTGCGTGAGCGCCGACTTCCGCTGGCCGTCCAGCAGCCCGTTCGTCACCTGGGTCAGCAGCACCCAGCCGGCGAGGAACGCCAGGACGGCGGACAGGGTGAGCACGCCGATGACGACGCGAGCCTGGATGGAGCGGCGCCACCACCCCAGCACGGCGCGCACCGGCGAGGTCAGGACGCGCCAGGAGGCGGCGAGCCATCGCCCGGCCCCGGACGCCACTGTGCGGGGCGCGACGCGAGGGGTCGCAGGAGGCACCTGGTCGGCCGCTTCCATGGCTAGCCGCTGTCCGGCCCGCCGGCCTTGTAGCCGACGCCACGGACCGTGAGGACGATCGCCGGGTTCTCGGGGTCCCGCTCGACCTTCGAACGCAGCCGCTGGACGTGCACGTTCACGAGGCGGGTGTCGGCGGCGTGGCGGTATCCCCAGACCTGCTCGAGAAGGACCTCACGGGTGAACACCTGCCACGGCTTGCGGGCGAGGCAGACGAGGAGGTCGAACTCGAGCGGGGTCAGGAACAGCGGTGCCGTGTTGCGCTTGACGGTGTGACCGGCGACATCGATGTCCAGGTCGCCGATCTGCAGCGTCTCCGGAACCTCGTCCTCGTAGGTACGCAGCCGGGCGCGCAGCCGCGCGACCAGCTCCTTCGGCTTGAACGGCTTGACGACGTAGTCGTCAGCGCCCGACTCGAGGCCGACGACGATGTCGATCGTGTCGCTCTTGGCGGTCAGCATGATGATCGGCACCCCGGACTCGCCGCGGATCTGCCGGCAGACGTCGACGCCGTCCTTGCCCGGCAGCATGAGGTCCAGGAGCACCAGGTCCGGCTTGAACTCCCGCACCATGGCCATCGCCTGGTCTCCCGTGGGGCACACCCGCGGCTCGAAGCCCTCGCTGCGGAGCACGATCGTCAGCATCTCCGACAGCGACGAGTCGTCGTCGACGACCAGCACGCGGCCCTTGTGCGGTCGAATCGCGTCCACTGGAGTCGTCCCTCTCTGGGCCTGGGTGCCGCAGCCTCGTCAGTAGCGGTAGTGCTCGGACTTGTAGGGGCCCTCGACAGGCACCCCCAGGTAGGCCGCCTGCTGGGCTGTCAGCCGGGTGAGCGAGACTCCGAGGGCGGCGAGGTGCAGGCGCGCCACCTCCTCGTCCAGGTGCTTCGGGAGCGTGTACACGCCGATCGGATAGCTCTGCGGGGAGCCGAAGAGCTCGATCTGCGCGAGCACCTGGTTCGTGAAGGAGTTGGACATCACGAACGACGGGTGGCCGGTGGCGTTCCCGAGGTTGAGCAGCCGGCCCTCGCTCAGCACGAGAATCGTGGAGCCGTCCTCGAACGTCCACACGTCGACCTGCGGCTTGATCGTCGTACGGGAGATTCCGGGGAGAGCGGCCAACCCGGCCATGTCGATCTCGTTGTCGAAGTGGCCGATGTTGCCGACGATCGCCTGGTGCTTCATGCGGGCCATGTGCTCGGCGGTCAGCACGTGGAAGCACCCGGTCGCGGTGATGACGATGTCGGCCTGCTCCACGACCTCGTCGAGCGTGGCGACCTGGTAGCCGTCCATCGCGGCCTGCAACGCGCAGATCGGGTCGACCTCGGTGACGACGACCCGGGCTCCCTGCCCGCGCAGCGCCTCCGCGCAGCCCTTGCCCACGTCGCCGTACCCGCAGACGACGGCGACCTTGCCGCCGATCAGCACGTCGGTCGCCCGGTTGAGGCCGTCGATCAGGGAGTGCCGGCAGCCGTACTTGTTGTCGAACTTCGACTTGGTCACCGAGTCGTTGACGTTGATGGCGGGGAACAGCAGCGCGCCGTCGCGGGCTCGCTCGTAGAGGCGGTGCACGCCGGTGGTGGTCTCCTCGGTCACGCCGACGATGCCGCCCGCGATCGTGGTCCACTTCGTGGAGTCCTCGGCCAGCGTGCGGGTGAGCACCTTCAGGATCTCGGACAGCTCCTCGTTGCCGGCCGACTCCGGCGACGGCACCGCGCCTTCCTTCTCGTACTCGACGCCGAGGTGGACCAGCAGCGTCGCGTCGCCCCCGTCGTCGAGGATCATGTTGGGGCCCGCTCCGTCGGGCCAGGTCAGGATCTTCTCCGTGCTCTCCCAGTACTCGGCGAGCGACTCGCCCTTCCAGGCGAAGACCGGCACGCCTGCCGGCTCAGCCGCGGTGCCCTCGGGACCGACCACGGCAGCCGCGGCGGCATGGTCCTGGGTCGAGAAGATGTTGCAGCTCGCCCAGCGGACCTCGGCACCAAGGGCAGTGAGCGTCTCTATCAGCACGGCGGTCTGGACCGTCATGTGCAGGGATCCCGCGATCCGTGCGCCGGCCAGCGGGCGCGACCCGCCGAAGCGCTCGCGCATCGCCATCAGGCCTGGCATCTCATGCTCGGCGAGGGTGATCTCGGCGCGCCCGAACTCGGCGAGCGACAGATCGGCGACCGTGAAGTCCATGCGGGTCCTCTGCGACTGGCGGGAAGCGCCCGGGTGCGGGCAGCACCAGGATATCCGGCGGTCCCCGCCAGGGCGGTCAGGCGTCGGCTCGGCGCACGTCCGGCTCGATGAACACGTACGTCGCATCCGGGACGGCCGCGCGGACCCGGACCTCTGCCGCGTCGATGGCCGCCGCCAGGTCGGCGGCCCGGTCGTCCGGCGCGACCGCGATCTTGCAGGCGACGAGCACACTCCCAGGCCCCAGCTGGAGCGTGCGCAGGTGGATGATCCGCAGGCCTAGGCTCCCAGGACTCGAGATGGCGTCGGCGATCGCGTCCTGGTCATCGAGTGCCGCGGCCTCGCCGAGCAGCAGGCTCTTGGTCTCGATGCCGAGCACCACCGCCACCGTCACCAGCAGCAGGCCGATCCCCGTCGTACCGGCGACGTCCCAGTACCCGTTGCGGGTCAGCAGCGTGAGGCCGACGCCCGCGAGCGCGAGGACGAGACCGACCAGCGCGGCGACGTCCTCCAGCAGCACGACCGGCAGCTCCGGGGACTTTGCCCGGCGGACGAACTGGACCCAGGTGGCGCCGCCGCGCGTCCTGTTCGACTCCGACACCGCCGTACGCAGCGAGAAGCTCTCCATGCAGATCGCCGCGACGAGGACGACGAGCGGCACCCAGCGCCATCGGCTCTCGAGCAGCTCGTTCGGAGAGCCGCCGTGCACCTCCTGGTACTTGTGGTAGGCCTCGTAGAGGGCGAACAGGCCGCCCACGCTGAACAGCACGATCGAGACGAGGAAGGCGTAGATGTAGCGCTCGCGGGCGTAGCCGAAGGGGTGCTCGCTGGTCGGCGCGCGCCGAGATCTGCTGCGGCCGAGCAGGAGAAGGCCCTGGTTTCCGCTGTCGGCGAAGGAGTGGATCGCCTCGGCAAGCATCGACGCGGACCCGGTCAGCACCCACGCCAGCACCTTGGTCGCGGCGATGCCCAGGTTGGCGGCGAGCGCCGCGATCACCGCCTTGGGTGACTCCTCCGCGCTCACCAGTCCCCGCGCTCCAGCTGGTGGCGGGCACCGCCGCTGTCGAGGCCGACGCCGAGGTAGCGCGCCGCGTACGCTCCGGTGCTGAGCAGCGCCGCGTAGCGCGAGATCTCCGTGCCCTCGTCGGCGTGCACGCTCTTCATGCGCACCTCGTGGGCAGTCGCCTCGGCGGCGAGCCGTCCCCGCTCCGCACGGACGGTGGGTTCCTCCGCGCCGTCGTCGAGGACCAGCAGACCCGGCCGTGACGGGGCCGACTCCGGCTCGGCGAACGGGTCGGCGAAGAGGTCGCGAGACCGGGCCGCCGAGATGACGGGGATCAGCCGGCTCTCGTCGGCGGCAAGCGCCGCGCGCCCGGTGCTGCGCCGGATCGTCTCCGCCACTCGTCGTGCCGCCCGAGCGGCGAGCACCGAACCGCCCCAGACAAGCGGCAGCAGGTCCGCGAACGCGATGGCAAGATCCTTCGCCGGGTTCACGGCGATGTCCCTCGCCGGCGAGCAGGCGACGGCGACGTCGTCGAGGACGCGAGCCACCTCCTCGGCGTCCACCGCGGGCCCCACCTCGAGGCGGTGGAGCGCGAGGAGCATCACGACAGCGGCGGCGAGGGAGTCACCGGTCCGGATGGGCAGCACGGTGCTGTGGCGGCGGCCGTGAGCCTGCTCGGCGAGCGGGGAGTCCGGCTGGCACGCGGTGAGCAGGGAGCAGCCGCGATGGATCGCATCGCGTACGGCGGAGGCGGCGTGCGGGTCGCCGGATCCCGGCCCGAGCACGACGACGAGGTCCAGGGCTCCGGCCCAGCCCGGAAGCCCCGGACCTGGCCAGGCCACGAACGGGACCGGGCACCACGGCTCGAGCACGGCTCGCAGCAGCCTCGCGTCCACGCCCGCCGCCACGATCGCCCGCGGCGTCGACTCGTCGCCGATGGCGGCGTCGAGCGCGTCGGCGGCGCTGCCGGCGTCGATGCGGACGCGGGCACCGGACTCCGCGAGGTGGCGCAGCGCCGCGTCGTACGACGCGAGCACCTCGGGGTCATCAAGGCGGCCGTCGTCGAAGGTGTCGGCCACCGTCTCAGCCGGCGTCGTCGGTGGGCCCGCCCGGCTCGGCGCCGGGCGCAGACTCGGTGCTCGCGCGCTCCGGTCGCCGTGCCTCGTCGACGAGCAGAATCGGGATGTCGTCGCGGACGGGGTAGATGAGGCCGCAGGAGCTGCACACCAGCTCGTCGTGGTCTTGGTCGACCGTCAGGGCGCCTTTGCAGTCGGGGCACACCAGGATCTCCAGCAGGACGGGGTCCAGATTCACTGCTCACTCCTCATCGCGGCGGCGCCCTCATCGGGGACCTCGGCCCTCAACAACGCCAGCGCCGAGTCTCGCACGTCCGCCATCGTCGCGTCGTCGACCGCCTCCACGTTGAGGCGCAGCAGTGGCTCGGTGTTGGACGGCCGGACGTTGAGCCACCAGTCCTCCGCGATCACCGAGAGCCCGTCGAGCCGGTCGAGCGAGACCCCCGGCTGACCGGCGAACGCGCTCTCGACCCGGTCGAGCGCTGCCGACGAGTCGGACACCGTCGCGTTGATCTCGCCCGACGCCGTGTACCGCTCGAAGTCTGCCGCCACCTCCGACATCGGGCGGTCGCCGGCCGCCAGGGTCGCCATCAGGTGCAGCGCCGCGAGCATGCCGGAGTCGGCGTACCAGAAGTCCTGGAAGTAGTAGTGCCCGGAGTGCTCGCCGCCGAAGACCGCGCCCACCTCGGCCATCGTGGCCTTGATCAGCGAGTGCCCGACCGGAGTGCGCACCGCGATCCCGCCGTGGTCCCGGATGGTCTCGGCAACCGTGCGGCTCGTGACGGCGTTGTGGATGACGTGCGCGCCGGGGCGTCTCGCAAGCTCGCGGACGGCGATCAGCGCGGTGAGCGTCGACGGTGCCACCGGCCGGCCGGTCTCGTCCACGGCGAAGCATCTGTCGGCGTCACCGTCGAAGGCGAGCCCGAGGTCGGCGCGCACGGCTCCCACCGCCGTCGAGAGGTCGCGCAGGTTGGCCGGCTCGAGCGGGTTGGCGTCGTGGTGGGGGAAGCTGCCGTCCAGCTCGAAGTACAGCGGGACGAGCTCGGCGTCGAGGGAGGCGAAGACCGCCGGCGCCGTGAGACCCGCCATGGCGTTCGCCGCGTCCACCACGACCTTGAGGCGCCGTCCCCGCACCGGCGCCAGCGAGTGCAGATGGCTGACGTACGACGCCAGCACGTCCGCGACACGCAAGCTGCCCCTGGGCGGCCCGTCGAGGAGGACGCCCGCCTGACCCGCCGCCACGATGTCGCGGATCTCGTCGAGGCCGGTCCCGGCGGACAACGCCACGGCGCCGGCCAGGCACAGCTTCAGACCGTTGTCAGCGGCGGGGTTGTGCGAGGCCGTGACCATGGCCGCCGGGGCGTCCAGGCTGCCGGACGCGAAGTAGAGCTCGTCCGTGGCGACAAGGCCGATGAAGGTGACGTCGCGGCCGGCGTCGCGCACGCCGTCAGCCAGAGCTGTCGCAAGAGCAGGTGAGGAGGCCCGCATGTCGTGGCCGACGACGACCGGGCTGCGCGCTTGCGGTCCGCCGCCGCCCCGGCGGTCGAGCAGCCCGGCGAAGGCGGCCCCGATCTGGCGCATGGTGGCCGCGTCGAGCTCGTCGGGCACCCGGCCGCGGACGTCGTACGCCTTGAAGATCGCAGCGAGGTCGGCCACGGCGCACATCCTAGGAGTGCCCCGGGTGCGTCTCACGCTCCGATGTCGCCCGGCTCCTTGCCCAGCAGGTCGGCGATGTGCTCGACGAGCACCTCGTCGACGAGCGCCATCCGCTCTCCCCGCGTCTTGGCGCGCATCTCCACCGGGCGGCGGAAGACGACGATCCGCGCGGGGCTCCCCGGCTTCGGGCGGGTCAGCGCGCCGAACGGCACCGGCTCGTCCCCCCAGTCCGCGGGGATGTCCGGCACGTCCTCGATGCCGAACTCCACGTCGGCGAGGTCGCTGCGCCACCGTTCGAGGTGTCGGTCCACGAGTCCGAGCACGATCTCGTCGAACTGGTGGCGGCGCGACAGGTCGCGCGGAACCGTGGCGTTCAACGGTCCGGCCAGCGCGAACGGCCCCCGGGAGCCTCTGCCGTGCCGGTTCCGAGGCGGCCCGGAACGCGGCGGTGTCGCAGGACGCTGGACCTCGGGCACGGGCTGAGTCTAGAGCCGGCGGACACGACGAGGGTCAGCTCGGCAATGCCTGGCCCACGTCGGCACGGGCGGTAGCGTCTCCCCGTGAGCCGACGTCGCACGTGTTCGCGCAGCGCCTGCTCCCGGTCGGCAGTCGCGACGCTGACCTACGTCTACTCGGACCAGACGGCGGTGCTGGGC
>JBBSIF010000065.1:0-14072 GCA_038232255.1 Propionibacteriales bacterium | reverse complement strand
CCTGATCGCCCTGCCGCCGACGCAGGACCGCGAGCTCGGCATCGTAGCGATCAAGGTCGGCTACGAGGTCGGCGAGCGCGGCGTGCACACGATCCAGCGGGTCGGCTGTGCCGCTCTCGTGACCGAGGTCACCGCCAACGCCGACGGCTCCTACGAGATCGTCATCGTCGGCCGGCGCCGCTTCCACGTCGAGGACCTCGACCCGAGCCACGACTACCTGCAGGCCGACGTGGAGTGGCTGAGCGACGCCCGTGGCGCCTCGGTGGGTGACATCGCAACCGCCACCGAGACCGCCCGGAGCCTCTTCGACACCTACCGTTCGAAGCTGGAGGAGCTGCGCGGTGACGACGTCCTCGACGGGGAGACACCGCGCGACCCGGTGGACCTGTCGTACACGCTGGCCGCCGCGATGGTGCTGTCGATGGCCGACCGCCAACAGCTGCTCGAGTGCCCCGACGTGACCGGCAGGCTCCGCCTGGGGATCTCACTGCTGCGCTCCGAGCTGCGGGCGGTCGCCGCACTCCCGTCGCTGCCGGCCACGTCACTCGGACGCACCCAGTGGTGCCCCAACTGAGTCAGTCGTCGACAGACACCCGGATCGTGGTGTGCACGTAGTCGCCCTCGACGTTGCCGGTCATCCCGAAGGCCCGCACCGGCAGTAGGTTGTCGATCACCTCGGCCGGCGCTCCGCTCTCGCGCAGCGACGAGATCACCTGCTCCCTGATCGCCGCGAAGTCGAAGAACAGCACGAACTCCTGGCCGGCTCCGTCGTCGACGACCGACCTGAAGACGTCGCTCTCGCCGAGCGTCCCGTCCAGGGCTCCCAGCTTGTCGGCGTACCCCTCGTTGGTGGCGATCACGAGCCCGTCCGACACGTCCTTCTTGACGAAGGGCATGGCTTGGTCGACCTCTGAGTCGACGAGGCCCAGCAACCTGTCGTAGACGGCATCGAGCTTCTCGGGGTCGTTGGTGAACCGCGCTCCGGCGTTGATGCTCGACGGGTCGCCGCCGGCCAGGGCGTCCGCGGTCAGTCCCTCCCCGTCGAGCGCCACCATGATGTTGTGCCCGAGGATCGTCTCCAGGTCACCGGGCAGGCTCAGCCCGCTCTTCGTCTCGAAGTCGGCGATCTGCTTGTCGACGTCGACGTTTCGCGCCCGCGCGTCGGCGATGCTGGTGCTCCACGCCCGCGCGAGTCGCTCCGCGGCCCCCGACTCCGAGACGGCGAAGACGGTGGAGTCGGGCAGGTGCACGACCGGGTTGTCGCCGTGGTCGACGGCGGGGGTGTCCCCGAACACCGACGTCGCGACCTCGACATGGTCGCTGCCGAAGCGGACCGTCGCCGCTACCCTCTGAGCCGCGGACGTCAGGTCGGAGACGTCTCCGAGGGCTGACCCGCTGTCGAGGTCCGAGACCAGGGCCAAGACGTCGACCCACATGGTCGCGACGCCGGCATCGCCGAGGGAGTCCACGTCGGCGGAGAACTTCGGGTCGTCGGCCAGGGAGTGCTCGCGGGCCGCGCTCGCATAGGCGTCGGCGTCGCGCTGCGTCTGCGAGAGCACCAGGTACCCGTTGGCGAACGCCACTCCGGCGTCTTGCGGGACGCCCGGCTGCGGCTGCCCGGCGCCGCAGCTCTCCAGGGCCGCGATGGCCTCGCGGGCGGCGTCCTCGTCGCTCACCTGCACGGCTACGGCGAACGGGTGCCGCTCGTCCGGAGTCGATGGCATCAGCGCGTAGCCGAAGCGCTGCCCAATCCACGGCTCGACGTCGTGCCCGTAGTCAAGATCCGAGCAGCCCATGGAGTCGATGAGCTTGGTGCCGAGGACGCGGCGCACGTCGGCGTTGGAGTCGGTGACGCCCGCATTGTCGCGGAACCCGGGAAAGTGGTTGAGGAAGCGCAGCGCGTCGATCTTCTGCACCGCGGTGGGGTCGAGGTCCACGCCGGCGTACAGGACAGCGTCGGCCGGGAGGCCCTCGGCGGCTTGCGGACCGGGACGGAACAGATGGAACGGGTCGACAGTGAAGAAGGCGAAGGCACCGCCTCCGACGGCCAGCGCGAGCACGAGTGCGAGGACCAGCATCACGGGCGCTCGTCGGGCGCCGCGCCGGTCCTGCTGCGGCGTCTCGCGCTGGCCGTCGGCGTCGCTGCCGGGCGTGGCGGGCTCACCCGGACCACCACCCGGTCCGGCGACCCAGTCGTACGTCGGCGGCGGAGGTACGGGCCGGTCAGGCGGGTCGGGTGTCCCTGGAGGGGGTGTGCTGCCGACCATGGGTGGTCCCCGCTGTTCCCTCGGAGGGCGATGTCGCGACGGAGCCAAGCGTAGACCAGCGGGGTGTCGTGTCCTGCGGCTCTTGTCGGCTCCAGCCGGCGATCGCCGCGAGCGCCCCGAGGACGCCTCCGATCGGCCAGCCCAGGTAGGCGATCCAGGTGTCGAGCTGGACGCCGACCCGGATCAGGTCACCCGTGGACGCGGCGGCCGCCTCAGCCCGCGGGTCCGGGCCGAACACGTGCGCACCGGCATAGCGACTGACCACACTGCCGATGACGCACAGCACCAGCACGGCGACCACGGTCAGCCAGCCGAAACGCGAGCCGAACCAGCCCACTGCCAGACCCGCGGCGATCCCGAACGCCGCGCCGATCACCAGGAACCACAACGTGACCCCGGCCTGCTGGTTGAGCGCCTGCTCGCCCAGGTAGATGCCGCCGTCGGAGTAGAGCGGCGCCCGCGGAGGATCCGCGAGCACCACCCACAGCCAGCCGGCCAGCGGAGCGAGCGCGAGGCCGACGAGCGCGGACACCGAGAAGAAGGTGACGACGCCTCGAGCGGCCGGCCGAGCGGGTCGTGGCTCAGCCTGCGTCGCCACCGGAACGCCGTAGCTCGTCATGCACCGATCCTATGCAGCGCAGCCGACGGAACCTCGCAGCCTCGACGTCAGGCGCTGAGGCAGGCAGGCCCGAGGAGCGCCTTGAGGTCTGCGATCAGGGAGGGGGTTGGTGCCACCCGCAGCCTCTCGTCGAGGCGCATGATCGTCACCCGCCCCGCCGAGTGCAGCTTGAGATGCACCTCCGCAGCGCCGGGATGAGTGGCGAGCACATCCTTGAGCTGCTCGACGACCGGAGCGGTGACGCGGACGGCAGGCAGCGCGATCACCACCGGCAGGTCGCTCCTGCCGCGGGCCGGGTCGAGGGCGCTGATGTCGCCGCCGACGAGCTCCAGCGCCTCGTCGCGGCCCCGCTTGACCCGGGCGGTGATCATCACGATCGAGTCCTCCACCAGCAGCGTCGACGACTGCTGGTAGTCACGCGGGAAGACCATGACGTTGACCGCACCCTCGAGGTCCTCGAGGGTGACCACCGCGTAGAGATCGCCCTTCTTCGTGGTCTTGCGCGTCACGGCTGTGACCAGCCCGGCCACCGTGACGACCGAGTCGTCCTCACGACTCTCGTCGGTGACAAGCTGGCCGACCGAGACGTCCCTGGCGGCGGACAGCACGGTCTCCAGGCCGCTCAAGGGATGATCCGAGACGTACAGGCCCAGCATGTCGCGCTCGAACGCCAGGAGCGTCCGCTTGTCCCACTCCTGCAAGGCGGGCACGGTGACGGAGACCGACGAGAAGTCCTCCTCGAGGCCGCCGAAGAGGGAGTCCTGCCCGATCGCCTCGTTGCGCTTGAGGTCGAGGTACTGGTCGACGTACTCGGTGTGCACCGCGACGAGCGACCGCCGGGTGTAGCCGAGGGAGTCGAACGCGCCGGCCTTGCACAGCGACTCCAGGACCCGCTTGTTGCACACCGCGACCGGCACCTTGGTCATGAAGTCGCCGAAGTCGGTGAACTTGCCCTCCGTGGCGCGCGCCGCGACGAGCCCGGCCACGACGTTGCTGCCGACGTTGCGGATGGCGGTCAGGCCGAACCGGACGTCTCTGCCGATCGGCGTGAAGTCCGCGTCGGACTCGTTGACGTCGGGCGGCAGCACCTTGATCCCCATCCGGCGGCACTCGTTGAGGTAGACCGCCGACTTGTCCTTGTCGTCGCGGACGCTGGTGAGCAGCGCCGCCATGTACTCGGCCGGGAAGTTCGCCTTGAGGTACGCCGTCCAGTAGGAGACGAGGCCGTAGCCGGCCGTGTGCGACTTGTTGAACCCGTAGTCGCAGAACGGCAGCAGGGTGTCCCACAGCGCCGTGACCGCGGCCTGCGAGAAGCCGCCTGCCAGCATGCCGGCGGTGAAGGTGGACAGCTGCGCGTCCAGCTCCGCCTTCTTCTTCTTCCCCATCGCGCGGCGCAGCAGGTCGGCCTGGCCGAGGGTGTAGCCCGCCACCTTCCGAGCGATCGCCTGGACCTGCTCCTGATAGACCACCAACCCGTAGGTCTCGTCGAGGATCTCGGCGAGCGGCTCGGCGAGCTCGGGGTGGATGGCGGTGACCGGCTTGCGGCCGTTCTTGCGGTCGGCGTAGTCGATGTGCGCGTTCGCGGCCATCGGCCCGGGACGATAGAGCGCCAGCACCGCCGAGATGTCCTCGAAGGAGTCCGGCTTCATCGCGCGCAGCAGCGCGCGCATGGGTGCGCCGTCGAGCTGGAAGACCCCCAGCGTGTCACCGCGTTGGAGCAGCTCGAACGTCGCCGCATCCGTCAGCGGGATCTCCTCCGGCTGCAGCTCCAGGGAGCGGTTGGCGGCGACCGTGGCGAGGCAGTCGTCGATGACCGTCAGGTTGCGCAAGCCGAGGAAGTCCATCTTGAGCAGCCCGAGCGCGTCGCAGGTCGGGTAGTCGAACTGCGTGATGATCGCGCCGTCCTGCTCGCGCCGTAGCAGCGGTATGACGTCCAGCAGCGGCTCACGCGAGAGGATCACCGCGCAGGCGTGAACTCCCCACTGGCGTTTCAGGTTCTCGAGCTGGCTGGCGGTGTCGAGGATCTTCTTGACGTCGGGGTCGCTCTCGTAGAGCGAGCGGAGCTCATGCGTCTCGCCGTACCGCTTCTGCGTCTTGTCGAGAACAGCACCCAGTGGGATGTCCTTCCCCATCACCGACGGCGGCATCGCCTTCGTGATGCGCTCGCCCATCGCGTAGGGATAGCCAAGCACGCGAGAGGCGTCCTTGAGTGCCTGCTTGGCCTTGATCGTGCCGTAGGTCACCACCTGGGCGACCCGGTCCTCGCCGTACTTCTCGGTGACGTAGCGCATCACCTCACCGCGCCGGCGCTCGTCGAAGTCGATGTCGATGTCGGGCATCGAGACGCGCTCCGGGTTCAGGAACCGCTCGAACAGCAGCCCGTGCTCGAGCGGGTCGAGCTCCGTGATGCCCATCGCGTAGGCAACGATCGCACCGGTGGCGGACCCGCGCCCAGGTCCGACCCTGATCCCCTGCCGCTTGGCCCAGTTGATCACGTCGGCCGTCACCAGGAAGTAGCCCGGGAAGCCCATCTGCAGGATCATCGATGTCTCGAAGTCGGCGCGCTCGCGGACCTCGGCCGTGATACCGGCGGGATAGCGACGCGCCAGCCCCTCTTCGACCTGGCGGACGAACAGCGTCTGCTCGGTCTCGCCCTCGGGGACCGGGAACCGCGGCATCAGGTCGCGGCCCTCGCTGAAGACCACCGAGCAGCGCTCCGCTATCGCCAGCGTGGTGTCACAGGCCTCCGGCAGGTCGCGGAAGACGTCACGCATCTCCGCGGCCGACTTGAGGTAGTAGCCGTCGCCCTCCAGCGAGAAGCGGTCGGCGTCGTTCATCGTGGAGCCGGTCTGCACGCAGAGCAGCGCCTCGTGACCGACCGAGTCCCGCTGCCGGGTGTAGTGCAGGTCGTTGGTCGCGACGAGCGGCAGCGCGAGCTCGCGAGCGATCCGCAGCAGGTCGGCTCGGACGCGCCGCTCGATCTGCAGACCGTGGTCCATCAGCTCCACGAAGTAGCTGTCGGCACCGAAGACGTCGCGGTAGTACGCCGCGGAGGCGAGCGCCTCGTCGTACTTGCCGAGCCTCAGCAGGGTCTGGACCTCGCCCGACGGACAGCCAGTGGTCGCGAGGACGCCGGAGTGGTGGCGCTCGAGCAGCTCGCGGTCCATCCGGGGCTTGTAGAACTGGCCCTCCATCGACGCGAGGGACGAGAGCCGGAAGAGGTTGTGCATGCCCTCGGTCGACTCCGCCAGCAGCGTCAGGTGCGTGTAAGCGCCACCGCCCGACACGTCGTCGCTGCCGCCGTTGCCCCACCGGACGCGCCGCCGCTCGAACCGGCTGGTGCCGGGCGTGAGGTAGGCCTCGACTCCGATGATCGGGTTGATCTCACGGGCCCGGGCGGCCTTGTAGAACTCGTAGGCGCCGAACACGTTGCCGTGGTCGGTGACGGCGAGCGACGGCATCTCGAGCCTCGACGCCTCGTCGAGGAGCTCGCCGACGCGGGCGGCTCCGTCGAGCATGGAGAACTCGGTGTGGCAGTGCAGGTGCACGAAGCTCGAGGGGCTCACCGGCGGCACCGATGCCTGCACTGCATGGACCTACGGCCTCCTGATCACGGGTCCGCCCAGCCTACGACGACTCGCGGGACTCCTCCTCGGCGACACTCAGGTACCGGACGTCGGGAGCGCCTTCTTGGTTGTCGCCGCTGGTCCGCTCCACGTCGACGAACCCGTGGCGTTCGTAGAAGCGTCGCGCGCCGGTGTTCGACTGGAACGTCCACAGCTGCCGCCGCCCGCCGAGCTCGCGGCGGGCGACGTCGAGGAGCGCGGAGCCGACGCCGCGGCCGGCTGCGGATCCGACGACGTACAGCTGGTCGACCCAGTCCGGCCGCCGCAGAGCCAGCACGCCGACGGTCTCGCCGTCCAGCTCGGCGACCCACACCTCGTCGCGGACCACCAGGACGTCCGACCACCATGCCCGCACCGAGTCGTCGGCATGGGCCACCGCAGGGATGGCGCCTGCGTTCTCGCGGCGGACGCGCAGGTAGAGGTCCGCCAGGACGGCACCCTCGTCCTCGCGCGCGCGGCGGATTCCCAGCCCGTCGGGCACCGGCCGCTCAGGCCGCATTCCGGATGACGTCGAGGGCGTGCTCGAGGTCGGCGGGGTACGGCGACTCGAAGGCGACCCGCTCGTGGGAGACGGGGTGCTCGAAGCCCAGCCGGACGGCGTGCAGCCATTGGCGGTCCAGGCCGACCCGCCGCGCCAGCACGGGGTCGGCACCGTAGGTCAGGTCACCGAGGCAGGGGTGATGCACCGCGCTGAGGTGCACCCGGATCTGGTGGGTGCGACCGGTCTCGAGCGTGACCTCCAGCAAGGACGCGAACCGGTGCGCCTCCAGGGTCTCGTAGTGGGTGACGCTGGCCCGCCCGCTCTCCCCCACGGCGAACTTGTAGTCGTGCTTGGAGGAGCGGTGGATCGGCGCGTCGATGGTGCCGGTCAGCGGGTCGGGATGTCCCTGCACGAGCGCGGAGTAGGTCTTGGCGACGGTACGGCGCCGGAAGGCGTCCTTGAGCCGGGAGTAGGCGACCTCCGACCGAGCGACGACCATCAGCCCGCTGGTGCCCACGTCCAGTCGCTGCACGATGCCCTGTCGCTCCGGCACCCCGCTGGTCGACATCTGGTAGCCCGCAGCCCACAGGTGCCCGAGGACCGTGGGACCCGTCCACCCGACGCTCGGGTGCGCCGCCACCCCGACGGGCTTGTCCACGACCACGAGGTCCCGGTCCTCGTACACGATCCGCAGACCAGGGGCGGTCTCGGCGACGATCTGCAGGGGCGCGGCCGGAGCCGGCAGGTCCACCTCGAGCCGGGCGCCCTCGACGACGCGCTCGGACTTGGCGGGCAGCGCCCCGTCCAACCGGACATGTCCCTCGGCGACCAGCTGCGCTGCTCGGGTGCGCGACAGCCCGAACATCCGCGAGATCGCCGCGTCGACGCGCTCGCCGCTCAGGCCGCCCGGGACCGAGACGACCCGCTGGTCGGCCGCCGCGGTCACCCGTCGCCCCCGTCGGTACCGGAGCGGGAACCGTCGAGCCGCACCCCACGCACGCTGAGCAGCACGAAGATCGCTGCCGCGACGCAGATTGCCGCGTCGGCGAGGTTGAAGACGGGCCAGTGCGTCAGGTGAATGAAGTCGACGACAGAACCGCGCAGGGGACCGGGGGGCCGCAGCAGCCGGTCGGTGACGTTGCCCGCCGCCCCTCCGAGCAGCAACCCAAGGGCGATCGCCCATCCGGTGCTGGTCAGCCGGTGCGCCACGCGGAGGCAGACTCCGATGACCGCGAGCGCCACGAGCGTGAGCGCAACGGTGTAACCGGTCCCCACGCTGAACGCCGCGCCGGCGTTGTGGGTCAGGTCAAGGCTCAGCCAGTCCCCCAGCAACCGGTGAGGGACTCCGACGGTGAGTCGGCGCTGGGCAAGCTCCTTGGTCGCCTGGTCGAGCAGATAGGTGCTGAGGGCCGTTGCCGCCCAGACAGCGAGATGGCGGCGGGTGCGCGGGCGAGGTGACGACCCCACGTCTTCGCTCAGCGGCGTTCCTGTCGTTGCTTGCATTCCAAGCACAGTGTGGCACGGGGAAACGCCTGCAGGCGCATCTTGCCGATGGGTCTGCCGCACGACTCGCAGACGCCGTATCCGCCGCTGTCGATGCGCGCGATCGCCTCCTTGACGAGGATCAGGTTGTCGCGCGCGTTGCGGGCGATCGACATCTCGTGGTCCCGCTCGAAGGTGTTGGAGCCGACGTCCGCCTGGTCGTGGCCGGCTCCCTCTCCTCCTTCACGCAGCAGGTGGCCGATCTCCTCCTCCACCGTGGAGATCTCGACCTCCAGGCGCTCCCGGTCGCTCTCGAGAAGCGCCCGGACCTCCGCCACCTCGTCGGCCGTCCACGGCGACTCACCATCCCGCACTGCCAGCGAGGCGGTCGACGGCTGCGCTCCCCGACGTGCGGTGCCCGTGGTCGGAGCGCTCTTCTGCGGAGCGCCCTTCTTCGCGGCGGTCTTCTTCGCTGCGGTCTTCGTCGTCGCGGCTCGCTTCGCTGGCGCCGCCTTCGTGGCCTGGGCCTTCCTGGCCGGCGCCTTCTTGACCGGCGCCTTCTTGACCGGCGCCTTCCTGGCCGTGCCGTTGTCTGCCGGAGTCGCCGACTTCGCGGCCTTGACGGCCGAGCCCTTCTTTTCAGCCATCCCCAGTAGGCCTCTCTCCGCGACGGCTCGTTCCTGCGAACGCAGTGCCGAGAGGATAGAGCCTCAGCGGCTCGGCTTCAACGACCAGTCCCCGATGCCGACCGTGCCGCAACAACGCCGGCGACCGGGCCGGGCCAGCTCCTCTACACTGAGGGTGCCGCACGGCAACGATGAGGCCATCACCTCGGAGCTGCCGGAAGAACCGCCACCTGTCGGTGGCTCACTAGACCCGGCTGCGGCTCGAGCACGACAAGGAAGTGGGCAGCGCACGCCACGATGGTGGGCCTGCCAAGGAGGGTGGTACCGCGGTCCTGGCGCAGACCAGGGTCGTCCCTTCGTCGTAGCACAGCAGCTGGCGCTGAGCGGCGCCGAGCAGGACGACGAAGGAGGTGCTCCCGTGAGCTCCGCGTACCGGCCGGTGCCGCCTCAGGTGGACCTTGTCCAGCTCGAGCATGAGGTCCTCGAGCTCTGGAGGCGGGAGGCGACCTTCGAGGCGAGCCTCGCCCAGACGCAGGGCAGGCCGCGGTGGACGTTCTACGAGGGCCCGCCGACGGCGAACGGCGTACCCGGTGTGCACCACGTCGAGGCCCGCGTCTTCAAGGACGTGTTCCCGCGCTACAAGACCATGCAGGGCTACCGTGTCGAGCGCAAAGCGGGCTGGGACTGCCAGGGCCTGCATGTCGAGGTCGGCGTGGAGCGGGAGCTCGGGCTCTCCGGCCGGCGGGACATCGAGGCTTACGGGATCGCCGAGTTCAACGCCGCCTGCCGGGCCTCGGTCGAGCGCCACGTCGACGCGTTCGAGGTCCTGACCGAGCGCATGGGCCACTGGTTGGACCTGTCCGCGGCCTACCGCACCATGGACTCGTCGTACATCGAGAGCGTCTGGTGGTCGCTGAAGCAGGTCTTCGAGGCCGGCCGGCTCTACGAGGCGCAGCGGGTCTCGCCCTACTGCCCGCGCTGCGAGACGCCGCTGTCCGACCACGAGCTGGCGCAGGGGTATGAGACCGTCACCGACCCGTCGGTGTTCGTGCGCTTCCCGCTGACATCGGGGCCACTGGCGGGCCAGGCCGCTCTGCTCGTGTGGACGACAACCCCGTGGACGCTGGTGTCAAACACGGCGGTAGCCGTGAACCCGTCGGTCGACTACGTCGTGGCCACGGACGGGTCGGAGTCCCTCGTCGTGGCGGAGCCGCTGCTGGCGACGGTCCTGGGCGACGGTTGGCGGGTCACCGCGACGTACACCGGCAAGGAGATGGAGCGTTGGGGCTACCGGCCCCCGTTCCAGCTCGTCGACGTCCCCGCGCCGGCTCACTACGTCGTCCTCGCCGACTACGTCACGACCGATGACGGCTCGGGGCTGGTGCACCAGTCACCCGCGTTCGGCGCCGACGACCTCGAGGTGGCCCGCGCGTACGGCCTGCCGGTCGTCAACCCGGTACTCGCCAACGGCTACTTCGCCGGCGACGTGGCGCTGGTCGGCGGCCAGTTCTTCAAGCACGCCGACGCCGACCTCGTCCGCGAGCTCGAGCGATCCGGCGCCCTCTTCCGGCACGTCCCCTTCGAGCACTCCTATCCGCACTGCTGGCGTTGCCACACACCCCTCCTCTACTACGCGCTGCCCGCGTGGTACATCCGGACGACCGAGGTGAAGGAAGCGCTGCTGCGTGAGAACGAGCGGACCACCTGGCACCCGGAGACGATCCAGTGGGGCCGGTACGGCGACTGGCTGCGCAACAACGTGGACTGGTCGCTGTCCAGGACCCGCTACTGGGGAACGCCGTTGCCGATCTGGCGGTGCGGTGCGGGACATCTGACGTGTGTGGGGTCGCTGGCCGAGCTCGGCGAGCTCGCGGGCGAGGAGCTGGCCGGTCTCGACCCGCACCGCCCGTACGTCGACGAGGTGGTGCTGACCTGTCGGCACCAGGCGTCTTCCGCCCCCGCGGCGTCTGCGACTGGTGCGCAGTCGGCCGGAGGGGCTCGCGGGGCGAGTGGCGCCGCCGAGCTCTTGGAGACCTGCGGGCAGCCGGCGCGGCGCGTCAGCGAGGTGATCGACGCCTGGTACGACTCCGGCTCCATGCCCTTCGCCCAGTGGGGCTACCCGTACGCCGACGGCTCACGAGCCGCCTTCGACGACGCCTATCCCGCGCAGTTCATCTGCGAGGCGATCGACCAGACCCGTGGCTGGTTCTACTCGCTGATGGCCATCGGGACGCTGCTGTTCGACCGGTCGGCGTACGAGGAGGTCGTCTGCCTGGGGCATCTGATGGCCGAGGACGGGCGCAAGATGTCCAAGCACCTCGGCAACATCGTCGAGCCGCTGCCGCTCATGGACGAGTATGGCGCCGACGCGTTGCGCTGGTTCATGACAGCGTCCGGGTCGCCGTGGTCGGCGCGGCGCCTGGGCCCGACCGCGCTGCAGGAGATCGTGCGCAAGGTGCTCCTCACGTACTGGAACACCGCCGCCTTCCAGGTCCTCTACGCGCGAGCCAACGGGTGGTCGCCTCCTGCTGGCGGGCCGCCGCCGGCCGCGCGACCCGTGCTGGACCGCTGGCTGGTCTCGAGCCGCAACCGGCTGGTGCGTGACGTCGAGGCCGCCATGGAGACCTTCGACACCCAGCGCGCCGGTCAGCTGCTCGGCGGTTTCGTCGACGAGCTCTCCAACTGGTACGTACGCCGCTCCCGCCGCCGCTTCTGGGACGGCGACGCCGCTGCCTTGGTCACGCTGCACGAGACCCTCGACGTGCTCACCCGGCTGCTGGCGCCGCTGGTGCCCTTCGTCACCGAGCGCGTCTGGCAGGACCTGCGCCGCGCCACGGACCCGGACGCGCCGGTCTCCGTCCACCTGGCTGCCTGGCCGTCGTACGACGAGAGCCTCATCGACGACGACCTGGAGGCGGCGACGGACCTGGCGCGCCGCCTCGTCGAGCTCGGGAGGTCCGCCCGCGCCGAGGCCAAGGTACGCACCCGTCAGCCGCTCGCCCGGGCGCTCGTGTCGTCAGCGGCCCACGGCCGGCTCAGCGCCGAGCTGGCGGCGGAGGTCGCAGCCGAGCTGAACGTGGCCAGTGTCGAGTCGTTCACGTCGGCGGGCGACCTCGTGGACCACCAGGCGAAGGGGAACTTCCGCAACCTCGGGAGGCGCTTCGGCGCGCAGACCCCGGCCGTCGCAGCGGCGATCGCCGCAGCCGACGCTGCCCGGATCGCTGCCGAGCTGGCCGCGACCGGGCACACGTCGGTCGACGTGGGCGGCGACGGTCCCATCGAGCTGAGCGCCGAGGACGTCGTCGTGTCGGAGCGGCCTCGGGAAGGCTGGTCGGTCGTCAACGAGCACGGCGAGACCATCGCCTTGGACCTGCACCTGACACCGGCGCTGGTCCGCGCCGGTCTCGCGCGGGAGGTGGTCCGGCTGGTTCAGGAGGCCCGCAAGGTGACGGGCTTCGACGTCACCGACCGGGTGCGCCTGGTCTGGTCGGCCTCGGGCGAGGCGGCGCGGGCGATCCGCGAGCACTCGGCGCTCATCTCGTCGGAGGTGCTCGCCGTCGAGATGAGCGAGCGCGCGGCCGCAGACGGGGCCGGGAACCCCGACGACGGCTGGACCCGCGACGACGAGCTCGGAGTCGCCTTCTCCCTCACCCCAACCTGACCATCCAAGCCTTACAACATGACGATCCGAGAGTTACGACATGACGATCCGAGAGTTACGACATGACGATCCGAGACTTTTCGCCGACCCTCCGGGCTCTTGGTGAACCAGCCGAGAGTTTCGCCGACCATCCGAGACGGTAGCTGGCGAGCGGTGGGATACCGCACGTCTCGGTCCTGCTGACCGGAGCCGCAGACACCGCGAACTGACCGGCGAAGGGCGCGCCCTCCAGGCGATACCCACCAGCTTGTTCGTCCCAATCCCCGGCCCGGTTCCGGATCAAGACTCTCGGATCGTCGCGCCAAAGGTTTCGGATGGTGCTGCGGGAAGTCTCGGATGGTCGTGCGGTAACTCTCGGATGGTCGAGAGTGTTGGGTCGAGGGGTCAGGCGTCCTCACCGAGCAGCTCGCGCAGCCGGCGAGGCACCTCCTCGTCACTGGACGGTGGATCCGGAGCCGGAACCGGCGTCTTCGTGTCGAGTGAGGCGTCGAGCGCGTGAAGCTGCGCCTCGAAGTACGCCTTCAGTCGGGTGCGGTACTCCCGCTCGAAGCTTCGCAGGCTCTCCAGCTCGCGCGCCAACGAGTCCTTGTCGCGCTCGAGGTCACTGAGCAGCTGCGCCCGCCGCTCCTGGGTCTGCGCGTCCAGGGACTCCAGTCGCGTCCGAGCCGCTGTCTCAGCCTCGTCGGCTCTCGCCCTCGTCTCACTCTCCAGGCGCTCTGCGCTCGCTCGCGCGGCTGCGAGAATCTCGTCGGCGTTCGCCTGTGCCTCGCCCACGAGCTGGTCGGCGCTGGTGGTGGCCAGCTCCAGCAGCCGTGCCGCCGCGCCCGACGCCTCCTGCACCGAGCGGGGCGCCGGCTCGCCGGCGTCGTCGGCCGCGGCAGAGCCCTCCGTCGTACGCTCGGCGCGCATACCGGACGCTGCCGTCGGGTCGTCGAGACGGGACCGGAGCTCGTCGATCTCCGTGTGCAGCCGGGTCAGCTCGGCCTCCACCTCGTCGAGGAACTGGTCCACCTCCCCCATGTCGTATCCCTCGCGGAGACGGACGGGCGTGAACGTCTTCTTCTGCACGTCCTCAGGCGTCAGGGGCATGGGCCACCTCAGTAGTCGGTCGTACGTGGATGGAAACGATCCGCAACGCTACCGGCATCCGCGGCCGCGCAGACAGTCGGCGGCGCTCAGGCGATGGGCAGCAGCCGCCCGTTCAGGATGCGCAGCACGTAGAACATCAGCAGCACCAGGAGGATCGTGAAGTCCAGCGTCATCCCCCCGAGCCGCAGCGGCGGCACGAAGCGCCGGACGAGGCGGATCGG
>JBBSIF010000064.1:0-14080 GCA_038232255.1 Propionibacteriales bacterium | reverse complement strand
CGCGCTACGGCGCACGAGCGCCTGAGCAGCAGCCCGCTCGGAGCCAGTGACTCGCACCTCAGCCTTGCCCATCCCCACCTGCCTCTCACCTTCTGCACCCGATAGTACGTCCTCGCCATCGTCGAGCACCACGTTTACCTCGTTGATGGAGACGCCGGTCATCTCCACCTCCTCTACCTGCTCCTCTACGGCTGCATCGAAGGCGGCGTCGATGAAGCCCTGTTCGTCGGCGTCCAACAACTTGGAATTCTCCAAGGCGAGCAACTGTGCCACACCAAATTTGCGGTCCTCTTCCCGATCGGAGACAGCCAGTTCAGAGGCCCATCGTAGGGTGCGCAGAGTCTCTTCTCGCTTGGACCGACGTTCCAACTCCTTCGTACCTCGTCGGCTGAGGTGGGCCGCCCACAGAACGCCGAGAAGCGAGGCGGCGGGCGAGCCGAAGGCGACGGCGTGCACCGCCCAGGTCGGCAAGGTGGTCACGGCTCACCCTACGAAGAGGTCCGGACAGTCTCCTCGTGCCGCGCCGAGACCGTCACCACCGCGAGTCGGCCCGCTTCCGGTGACGGCCGACGTACGGAGGGTCACCGTAAGGCCGTGGGTCGCGCATGCTGCGTACGACGAGCCTGATCCACGCCCGGCCAGCCCGCATGCCCGAGCCCACGGCGTCGAACTCCCGGACGATCTCACGGTAAGAGGCGGTCAGAGTCTCGAGGATGTCGTGGTGTAGATCCTCGCACCGTGGACGGATACCAGCGTCGTCCACCCTGCGCGGTGGGGATCCCGAGAGTATCGAGATGCCTTCCGATGGCAGCGTACGACGCCCCTGCTGCCCGCTGGGCCGCGATGGTCTCGCGGACAGCGCTGAGCGTCGGAACGTCACATCTCACAACCGAATGGCTCCCAAATGGCTCGCTGGTCCCCTGCCGGCCTGTTCCTCATTCATGAAACGTGCAGGTCAACCATTGAGCCGCCTATCGGAATCGAACCGATGACCTTCTCATTACGAGTGAGACGCTCTACCGACTGAGCTAAGGCGGCGCTGGCCCCGCGGGCGGCGGCCGACGCACGAGGCTACCAACCAGCGGAGCATCGGCGCTCGTCAGGTGGCGAGCTCAGCACATGGTGCCGCTCTTGGGCGGCTTCCCGCTGACGAGGTAGGTGTTGACGGCGTCGTTGATGCAGGGATTCCCGCTCGAGTACGCCGTGTGACCGTCACCGTCTCTGCTGAGCAGCACGCCGCTGTCGAGCTCCTGCGACAGCCGCACCGCCTGTTGGTACGGCGTCGCGGGATCACGGGTGGTGCCCACCACGACGATCGGAGGTGCACCGGGTGCCGAGTAGTCGGGCACGGGCAGACTCGGCCTGACCGGCCAGTTTGAGCACGCGTACGGCCACCACATCGCCACTGGGCCGAACACCGGGGACGCCTCGAGGAAGGCGCCCTTGCCGGCTTCCAGGCCGGCGACGCTCTCGTGCTCGGGGTGGTCGAGGCAGTTCACGGCCGACTGCACCTCGAGCGCGTTGTCGGAGTAGTGGCCTGCCGCGTCCCGGTCCGTGTACTGGTCGGCCAGCAGCAGCAGCGTGTCACCGTTGCCCTCCAGTGCCTGCTCGAGGGCCTGCGTCTCGTAGGGCCAGTTGGCGCGGCTGTACAGCGGCACGATGAAGCCCAGGAACGCGAGACCCTCGGTCAGCTCGCGGCCGAGGCTCGTCGGAAGCGGATGCTGGTCGATGCTTGCGAAGAGCTGGATCACCTGCTGCTGGGCGACCGGAACGGTACTGCCGAGCGGACAGTTCCCCGAGCTGACGCAGTCGGTCAGGTACGCCGTGAGGGCCGTCTGGAACCCACCCGCCTGGTGGACCTCCGACGTGTGCGGGGACGCCTTGGGGTCGATCGCGCCGTCGAGCACCATGCGGTGGACGCGCCGCGGGAAGAGCGCCGCGTACGTCGCTCCGAGGTAGGTGCCGTAGGAGGCGCCGTAGTAGTTGAACGTGCGGTCCTTGACGACGGCACGCAGGATGTCCATGTCCCGGGCTGCCTCGATCGTCGAGACGTGGGCGAGCAGCGGCCCCGAGTGCGCGACGCAGCCTTGCGTGAACTCGGTCCACAGCTGCTCCATCCGGGAGATCTCCTCGGGCGTGTCAGGCGAGGGGTCCGATGCGACGTACACGTCCAGCGCGTCGTCGGACAGGCACTCGACAGGGGTGCTCTGCCCCACTCCCCGCGGGTCGAAGCCGACGACGTCGTACACGTCCGTGATGCTGGCGTCGAGGCTGATGTAGCTGAGGTAGTCGATACCGGAGCCGCCCGGGCCTCCGGGGTTGATGAACAGCGTGCCGGCCTTGGTCCCGGGACCGGACGCCGGCTGCCTCTTCGCCTTGATCGTGATCGCCCTGCCGTCCGGGTGGGCGTAGTCGAGCGGCACCCAGACCGAGGCGCAGGTGTCACCGTCCCCGCAGTCGGTCCAGCTGACCTGCTGGGTGTAGAACCGGGACAGCCCGCGTCCGGGCGGCCCCTGGCCGAAACCCGCTGGCAGGGTGTCGTCGGGCGCGGGGGGCGCGGTGCCCGTCGGCGACGGCGCGGGGCTCGGTGGAACCTGGGTCGGAGCGGGCTGGGGCGGCGCCGGCTGCCCGCCGGTCGTTGTCGCGGTGGTCGCGGGGCCGCCCGCGATGTCCTGAGCGGTGCCGCACGAGGCAAGCAGGGCCAGGACGACCAGCGCCACCGCCGACCCACGTGGAGCACGTCGCATGCCGCTCAGCCTTCCTCGAGTGGCCAAGGTCCCCCTGGCACCGCGTCGGACCAGCCTACGTCGCGGCCGTGAGGCTCCGCGCGGACTGTGCATAACCGCCATCGGCGAGCGAGATCATCAGCGACTCGAGGGCGAGCGCCGGCGCCACCTCGGCCTCGAGAGCCTCCCGGGTGGCGAAGATCGCTGCGAGCCGAGCGGCCGAGACCTCGCCAGTCGTGCGCCGCGCCACGCTCTCCACCTCCGCGCGCTGCTCCTCGTTCACGAGCCGGTGCCCGGCACCGAGCTGCACCGCCACGACGTCTCGGTAGAACGATGCGAGGTCGAGCAGGGACCTGTCCAGGGCGTCACGCACGAACCGCTTGGTGCGCTGGCGGTGGTTGCGCTGCAGCTCCTTCACGGCGGCCGAGAAGGCTGCGCTGCGGGGCCCGCGACCCGCCCCGTACGCCGTCTCCAGGTCGCTCAACTCCGCGGCATCGAGCGCCGCGGCTCGCGGCTCACCCTCCTCCGTGGCAGCCTCGAGCACGTTGGCGGCGCAGGTCATGCAGGAGCCGAGGTCGAGGATCTGGCTCGGGATCCGCAGCACCTCTCGCCGGCGGTTGCGAGTCGGCTCGTCGAGGGCCAGTGCGCGGGCCCGGCCGATGTGCCCCTGCGAGGCGCGCGCGGCGTACGCTGCCACTGCCTCGGTGACGTTGCTGCTGCGGACCAGGTGGGCCGCTACCTCGTCCGGAGGTGGGGTCCGCAGCACCTTGGTCCGGCACC
The DNA here is from genome assembly GCA_038232255.1 of Propionibacteriales bacterium. Taxonomy (GTDB): domain Bacteria; phylum Actinomycetota; class Actinomycetes; order Propionibacteriales; family Nocardioidaceae; genus JAWWPG01. The sequence continues at coordinate 10,574 of JBBSIF010000064.1, read as the reverse complement.
GGGAGCGGATCGTCGGCAGGACGTCCTCGACTGTCGGAGCACACAGCAGCCACACGGTACGAGGCGGCGGCTCCTCCAGGCTCTTGAGCAGCGCGTCGGCCGCCTTGTCGTTGAGACGGTCGGCGTCCTCGACGATGAAGACCTGCCAGCGGCCTCCGGACGGCGCGAGCGCGGCCTGGCGCACCAGCTCCCGCATGGGGTCGACCTTGAGAACCGACTGCTCGGAGATCACGACCGTCACGTCGGCGTGCGCCCCACTGAGCGCGGTCCTGCAGGCCAGGCACTCACCGCAGCCGCCCTCGTCACACAGCAGAGCGGCGGCGAAGCTACGGGCGGCGTTCGACCGGCCCGACCCCGGCGGACCGGTGAACAGCCAGGCGTGCGTCATGGCTGAGGACGCCGCACCGCCGAGTGCGCGCGCAGCACCTTCGACGGCGACGCGCAGATCGGCCACCAGCTGGCGCTGCCCCACCAGCTCGTCCCAGACGGTCATGCCTGCGTCCGCTGGGAATGCTTGGCGAGCGGCAGGAGCGGCGCCACCCGAGCCGCTACCGCGGCGGCGACCGCCGTGCTGTCCCGGCTGGCGTCCACGACGAGGTAGTGGTCGGGGTCGGCAGCCGCCAGCTGGAGGAAGGCGGCACGCACCCGCTCGTGGAAGGCGACCGGCTCGGACTCCAGGCGGTCCGGCGAGCCGAGTCGGGCCAGCCCCACTGTCGGGTCCAGGTCGAGCAGCACCGTCAGGTGCGGGCGGAGGTTCCCGGTCGCCCACCGGGCAACCCGCTCGACGTCCTGCGGCGCCAGGTCGCGACCAGCGCCCTGGTAGGCGAGCGTGGAGTCGACGTACCTGTCCGTCACGACGACTGCGCCGCGCGCGAGCGCCGGCCGAACCAGCTTCTGCAGGTGCTCCGCCTTGTCCGCGGCGTAGAGCAGGGTCTCGGCCCGGTGATCGAGGCTCCCGGTTGCGGGCGACAGCAGGATGTCGCGCAGCCGCCGGCCGACCTCGGAGTCCCCCGGCTCGTGCGTACGGACGACCTCGTAGCCCGCGTCGGACAGGAACTCCTCGAGCAGGCGGGCCTGGGTGGACTTGCCGGCCCCCTCGCCCCCCTCGAGCGCGACGAAGAGTCCCCGCTGGGTGTAGACGGCGCCGTCGCGCATCAAGGACTTCCTCAGCTCGGAGCGGATCGAGACGCCGGGGCGGTCGTCCATCTGATGGTAGGCAGCCAGCCCGACAGCCACCATGACGACCGCCGAGCCGAACATCGTGATCGCTGCGCCGTTGTAGTCCAGGACCGAGGAGCTCGTGACCTGCCACCGGTGCTCCCCGATGAGGCCGGCGAGGAACGGCGCCAACGCCAGCACCAGGGCGAGAGCGAGGCGGATGAGCGTCTGGACGAACGCGAACGTCCTTCCGCGGAAGGCATCGTCCACCTCCAGCCCGAGCAAGGTGTAGCCCGTGATCCAGGCGGTGCCCGCGAAGAACCCGAGCAACGCCGTCAGCGCCGTGACGATCGCGAGGTTCGCCACGATCGCGACCCCGCCGAGAAGCACACCCGCGGCGACCAACGAGAAGCCGAACAGCCGGCGTCGCGACATCGCCACCAGGAACCGGGGCCCTCGCCACATGCCCGCGGCGAGCCCGGCGAACACGGCGGCGAAGAGCACGCCGTACCCGGGATCGCCACCGCCGAGGTCCGCGACGTAGACGCGGGCGAGACCGACGACGACTCCGCCCGCGGCGAACGCCCCGGTGATGCCGAGCACGAGACCGCGCACCAGTGGATGGCTGCCCACGTACGACCAGCCCTCGCGGATCACGCGAAGCATGCCCTGCCGGTCCTCGACGGCGAGAGCCGGCCCCGACGGGATCTCGCGCAACGTGGCGATGACCAGCCCGGAGACGATGAACGACAGCGCGTTGAACGCCAACGACAGCGTGACCGGGCCGTTGGGCAGCCATCCCACCGACGATGTGAGGCCCTTGGTGCCGAGCGAGAGCAGCACGAAGATCGCGGCGGCGGGCAGCGCGGAGCCGTACGTCGTGGCGATCGACAGCTGGTTGGCGACCTCCAGCTGGCTCCGCGGCACGAGGTTGGGGACGGTGGCGTCCTTCGCCGGCAGCCACACCAACGTGATCGCCTCGATGACCACCGTGGCGACGAACACCCACCACAGCGTGCCGACGAGGGGGATGGACGCGAAGACGAGCCCGCGGGCGATGTCGCCGACCACGAGCGTCCACCGGCGGTCCAGGCGGTCAGCGACATAGCCGGCGACGGGCCCGATCACCACCGCCGGAAGCACCCGCAGGAGCAGCACGCCGGCGATCGCGAAGTTCTGCCCCTGGTAGCTCGACGAGGCGAGCGAGCCCGCCATCGCCGTCAGCGCCAGCAGGCCCAGCCAGTCACCGAGGCTGGAGAGGCCGAGCCCGATCCACAGCCGGCGGAAGGCGGGGATGCGCAGCACCCCAGCCGGGGACGCCGCCGTCACCGCACCCGCCGCCATCTGCGCTCACTCCGACGACAGCGTCGCCGTCGTCTTCTGCGCCCGGGTCGCCTTCTTCGCGGTCGCCGTGGCCGTCTTCTTCGCGGCCGTCTTCTTCGCCGCCTTCACCGTCTTCTTTGCCGTCTTCTTGGCGGTCTTCTTCGTCGTACGACGGGTCGCCGGCCCCTTGGCGCGCTTGTCCGCGAGCAGCTCGACGGCCCGGTCGAGGGACAGCGACTCGACCTCGTCGCCGCGTCGCAGGGTTGCGTTGACCTCACCGTCGGTGACGTAGGGGCCGAAGCGACCGTCCCGGACCACCACCGCGAGCGAGGTGGTGGGGTCGTTGCCGAGCTCGCGCAGCGGTCCCGCTGCTGCCCGCCGGCCTCGTTGCTTGGGCTGGGCGAAGACCGCGAGCGCCTGCTCCAACGTGATGGTGAGCAGCTGCTCCTCGGACTCGATCGAGCGGGAGTCGGTGCCCTTCTTGAGATAGGGGCCGTACCTGCCGTTCTGCGCGGTGATGACCTCACCGGTCTCGGCATCGCTACCGACCTCCCGGGGCAGGGTGAGCAGCTGCAGCGCCTGCTCGAGGTCGATGGTGTCGAGCGACATCGACGCGAACATCGACGACGTCCGCGGCTTGGCGCTCCTCTTGGCGTCCTCCGGCAGCACCTCGGTCACGTACGGTCCGTACCTGCCGCTCTTCGCGACGATCGGGTGCCCGGTGGCCGGGTCGTCCCCGAGCGTCACCTCCGCGCCGGAGGGGTTTGCGAGCAGCTCCTGCGCCTTCTCGACCGTGAGCTCGTCGGGCGGCAGGTCCTCGGGGATGTTCACCCGGTTGCCGTCGCTGGTCTCGACGTACGGACCGTACCTCCCGACCCGGACGGCGAGCTCACCGTCGATACGGAACGTCGACAGCTCCCGTGCGTCGATCTCGCCGAGCTCGCTGACGAGCGCCTTGAGCCCCTCATGGTCACCGGACCCGAAGTAGAACTCCGCGAGCTCCGCCGTGGAGTCGCGGCGGCCGGCTGCCACCTCGTCGAGCACGTCCTCCATCGCCGCGGTGAAGTTGTAGTCGACCAGTCGCGCGAAGTGCCGCTCCAGCAGCCGCACCACCGAGAAGGCCAGCCACGCCGGAACGAGCGCCGAACCCTTCTTGTACACGTAGCCGCGGTTGAGGATCGTGCCGATGATCGCGGCGTACGTCGACGGGCGCCCGATCTCCCGCTCCTCGAGCTCGCGCACCAACGTGGCCTCGGTGTAGCGGGCAGGCGGGCGCGTCTCGTGGCCGGCCGCGACGAGCTCGGCGGCGCTGAGCCGGTCGCCCTCGGCCAGGTCGGGAAGGCGGGTCTCCGCGTCGTCGCGGTCGGCGTCGGGGTCGTCGCCGCCCTCGACGTAGGCCTTCAGGAAACCATGGAACGTGAGGACGCGACCGCTCGCCGCGAACTCGGCCGCGTCACCGCTCGTCGCGCGGGCACGGATCCGGACGGAGACGGACCGGCCCTCGGCGTCGCGCATCTGCGAGGCGACCGTCCGCATCCAGATCAGCTCGTAGAGGCGGAACGTGTCACCGCTCAGCCCGGTCTGCGCCGGCGTGCGGAACACCTCGCCGGCCGGCCGGATGGCCTCGTGCGCCTCCTGCGCGTTCTTCACCTTGCTCTTGTAGGTGCGCGGCTGGTCCGGAAGGTAGCGGGCACCGAAGAGCTCGCCGACCTGGGAGCGGGCGGCGGCGATCGCCGTCCCCGACAACGTGATCGAGTCCGTCCGCATATAGGTGATGAAGCCCTCTTCGTAGAGCCGCTGCGCCACCTGCATGGCGCGGGCGGCGCCGAAGCCGAGCTTGCGCGAGGCCTCCTGCTGCAGGGTGGTGGTGCGGAACGGGGGATAGGGCTGGCGGCGGTACGGCTTGGACTCGACCGACGACACCTCGAAGTCCTGGCCCTGCAGCTCATCCGCGAGCCGGCGCGCCGCGGCCTCGTCGAGGCTGACCACCTGGGAGTCGTCCTTCAGCTCGCCGAGGGACGTGAAGTCGCGGCCCTGGGCGACCCGTTGTCCCGCGACGCTGACGAGCCGGGCCGGGAACACTCGCGGCGTCCGGGTCTCACCGGCGTCGAGGCTCGCCTCGAGATCCCAGTACGACGCGGACCGGAACGCCATCCGCTCCCGCTCGCGGTCGACGACGAGACGGGTGGCGACGGACTGGACCCGGCCCGCCGACGTTCCCGTCATCACCTTCTTCCACAACACCGGCGAGACCTCGTATCCGTAGAGCCGGTCCACGATGCGCCGGGTCTCCTGCGCCTGCACCAGGTCGTCGTCGATGTCGCGCGGGTTGTCCATCGCCGCGGCGATGGCCTGCGGGGTGATCTCGTGGAAGACCATCCGGCGTACCGGAACCTTGGGCCTGAGCTCGTCGAGGAGGTGCCAGGCGATGGCCTCTCCCTCACGGTCCTCGTCGGTCGCGAGATAGAGCTCGTCGGCATCCTTCAGCAGCGACCTGAGCTTGGTGATCTGCTTCTTCTTGTCCGCCGGCACGACGTAGATCGGCCGGAAACCGTCGTCGACGTTGACGCCGAGCCGCCCCCAGAGCTCGCCCTTGAACTCGCTCGGCACCTCGCTCGCGTTGTTCGGGAGCCCGCGGATGTGGCCGACGGACGACTCCACGACGTACCCAGGCCCCAGGAAGCCTGAGATCGTGCGCGCCTTCGCGGGGGACTCCACGATGACGAGCTTGTGTCGCTCACCTGCCACGAAGCGGCGCTCCCTTTGCTGGACACGGTCTGTGCTGATGACGCATCGATGATGCCTCAGCGCCGGGGGTAGGCGTTAATGAGCCTCAGAGCGCCCAGGGACGGCGCCGTCAGTTGGCGGGCTCGTCGGCCTTGATGGACTCGTCGAACGTCAGCTTCCACGTGTCGGGGGACGCGAGCTCCGGGAGAGCGGCCTTGTACTCCTCGACCAGGCGCGGCCACTCCTTGACGAGCCTGCTGTGCAAGGCGACGGAGCGGGCCAGCAGGTCGCGGAACAGCTGCGGGTCGCGCTTGTACCAGGCGGCCGCGCTGCCGTCGGCCGAGGAGACCAGCGCGGAGTCGAACTGCGCGAGCAGCCACCACTTGAGGTCGATGTGCGCGACGTTCGCCTCGGGTCGCTCCTTCGCCATGCCCCGCACCGGCAGGACCTGGCGGACCGTGCTCGCCACCATCGTCTTGGCGCGCGCCACCCGGGTGCTGGGCGCGGTCGGCTCCTTGCCCCGCCGCGGAGGCTTGCGCCGACCGGCCGACGGGAAGACGTCGAGGTCGGTCTGCGCGCGGGAGTCGTCGTACCCCTTCCGCAGCTCGAACAGCTCCGGCAGCCGCCGGAGCACGTCGCGGTGCATCCGCCCCGGACCCTCGAGGATGTCCTCGATGGCCATCAGGCCCATCTCGGCGGGGCCGTACTGCATCGACAGCAGGTGCTTGACCTGGGTCTCGAAGCTCTCGAGGATCAGCCGGCCGCCGCGGTCGTACGGCGAGTGCAGCAGGGCGGCGATGATCCGGTTGCGGCGGTGGAAGTACGCCTGCCAGTCGATCGTGTCGTCCTTCTCGTGCCACGGGACGTGCCATACCGCCACGCCGGGCAGCGTCACCGTCGGATAGCCCGCATCGTGTGCCCGCAGGCCGAACTCGGCGTCGTCCCACTTGAGGAACATCGGCAGCGACAGCCCGATCTCCTTGATGACCTTGGTGGGGATCAGGCACATCCACCAGCCGTTGTAGTCCACGTCGACCCGGCGGTGCAGCCACTGCGTGGAGCGCAGCGGCTTGGTGGCGAAGTTGTGGCCGTGCTGGGTGTGCGGTGCCGGTCCCCAGAACCAGCGGTACTTGGCCACGGTCTCACCGAAGGCGTGCAGCACCGACCGGTCGTAGAGGCTGAACATCTGTCCGCCGACCAGCGTCGGCGTCTTGGCAAGGTCCGCGAAGGCGACGGCTCGCAGGATGCCCTCGAGCTCGCAGACGACGTCGTCGTCGAGCACCAGGACGTAGTCGGCGACGCCCTTGGACGACACCTCGTTCATGACCCGCGAGAACCCGCCGGAGCCACCGAGGTTGCCCTGCTCGATGATGCGCAGCTTCGGGCCGAGGGAGTCCCGGACCTCGGCGAAGCGTTCGTGGTCGACGACCCGTTGGGTGCCCTGGTCGACGACGAGGATCTCGTCGAGGATGTCGAGCACCGCCGGCGCCTGGGAGAGCTTGACCAGCTGGTCGACGCAGAAGTCGGGACGGTTGAACGTCGGAATGCCGATCGACAAGACGCTGGCGGTGTCGGCCTTCTCGGTCTCGAAGCCCCACTCGGCCGCGTACAGCTGCATCGGCTTGTCCGCCGCCTCGATGTCGAACCAGTACCAGCCGCCGTCGATGAACGGCTTCAGGGGCAGGTCGAACTCGAGGGTGGACACCGTCTCGGAGCTCACGACCGCCGAGTCGGCTCGCAGCACATGGCCCTTCGCGGTCGAGCGGTAGACGACGACCGTCCCGGAGCCGGAGATCCGCGCCGTCAGCCGGACGGTGTGCTCGTCGGTCCACCGTCGCCAGTAGCTGGCCGGGAAGGCGTTGAAGTAGGTGCCGAACGTCAGCCGGCGCTCCGGCATCGCGGTCGCGCCCTGCTCACCGCTGATGCTTCCGAAGGCGCCGATGCCCTCCACTCCGGTCGTGGAGCCGCCGGTCGAGCCGTTGCCGGCGGAGCCGTAGTCACGCCCGTCCGGAAGCGGCCCTGCGCCGGCGTCCGGCTCCGAGTCGCCCGCCTGGCGGGACGTGCTCTCCCCACCGCTGAAGCTCGACAGGCCGGTCACGTACAGCGGGCGGATGTCTAGCTCCTGATCGGCGCGCAGGATCGTGCGCTGGACCACGCGAAACGCGGGGCGCTCGGTTACCGGGGCGCCAGCTCCTTCTACCGGATTGGTCAAGTTCCGTCCTCACGACGACAGCTGCGGGCGATATGTCAAGGTAACAGGCAGAGCGCGTGGAGAAGTTCCACGTCGCGCCGGGCACCGGCGAATCGCGGTGCCTGCCAGCGTCACTGCAGTGTCGACAACGACGGCCCCACCCATGGGCCGGCACTACGATCTCGCTTCCATCGTAGGGCACCAGCCGCCAGACCGTAGGGTCGCCGCCGCGAGTCGAGCAAGGAGACAGATGGGTACCGATCCGAGCCGAAGCCACGGCGAGCCCACCAAGCGGGTGTTCGTGCACATCGGGGCGCCGAAGACCGGGACGACCTACCTGCAGCACGTGCTCTTCAAGAACGCGGCGGCGCTCGCCGACGCAGGGGTCCTGTACCCCTACACCGACGCAGGGCAGTCCTTCCGCTCGGCCCACGACTTCTGCGGCAGCCGCTGGTTCGGTCAGGGTGCCGACCGGTTCCGCGGCGAGTGGGAGCTGCTCGCGCAGCGGGCACGTGACTGGGACGGGTCGACGGTCATCTTGTCGAGTGAGCTGTTCGCAGCCGCGATGCCGGACCGCATCCGCACCGGGCTGGCGCTGCTCGAGCCCCTCGAGGTGCACGTCGTGTTCACCGCGCGCGACTTCGCGCGTCAGCTGGTCTCCGACTGGCAGGAGCAGGTCAAGCACAAGCACACGGTGACGCTCGAGAGGTTCGTCGACGACCTCGTCGAGCTCGGGCTCGACGCGCCCAAGCCCTTCGGAAGGCTGTTCTGGGGGATGCACGACGCCGCCTTCGTGCTGAAACGATGGGCGCAGGTCGTGCCCCTTCCGCGAATCCATGTCCTGACCACCCCTCCGCCGGGGGGACCGAGCGACGCGCTGTGGATGCGCTTCTGCGCCATCACCGGGCTCGACCCCGCCGGCTACGACACGCGGACTCGGCGCACCAACCCGTCCATGGGCGTTCTCGAGACCGAGCTGGTGCGCCGGCTCAACCTGGGCGTTGCCAAGCTCCAGACCAACAGCTACGACGCCCTGGTCCGCCTGTTCCTCGCGGACAAAGTGCTGCGGGGCGGCTCGCCGCGGCTGTCCCTGCCGCCGCAGCACCTGGCCTGGGTCACGGAACGGTCGCGCCTGCTCGTCGACGAGCTGACCGCTGCCGGCTACTCCGTCGAGGGCGACCTGGAGGACCTCGTCCCCACCGGCCCGGTCGCGCCGTACGTGTCCCCCACGGCGCTCACCGATGCCGACCTCGGGCCAGCTGCGATCAAGGCCGCCACGGCCCTGCTCAACCATGCCGGCAAGCTGCGCGACCGCAACCAAAGCCTGCGGGCCGCGGCGGAGCAGGCCGCTCCCGCAGACGACTCAGTGCCGCATCAGCGCCGGATCGCGGGAGCCGGCAGGCGCGCGGCGCGCCGGCTGCTGCGCGGCGCCGAGCCTCCTACCGACGCCTGACCCGCTTCGCAGCCTGCCGTGCGACCCGCCCGAGGTCGCCGAGCCGAAGCCGCGCGCTGTCGAGCGCGCGAGGGACGTCCGGATCCGCTGCCGGTGCGACGTCCGCCGGCGTGACCAGCAGCTCGGCGACGGCGCGCAGCGCCACGTCGAGGACCTCGGAGTCGTCGAGGTCCTCGGGCTGACGGGCCGGGGGGACCGCGAGCTGCGGCACCAGGTCCCCCGGATCGCCGACGACCCGCACGCCTGAGCTGGTCAGGAAGCTCACCGTCGCATCGGCTATCTCGCTCACCTGCGGATGCCACCGCGCCGGGAGACCGAGACGGCCGGTGGAGTCGCCCGTCGCCAGCACGGAAACGGCGAGGCCCTTCTTGACGAGGGCGTCGTACTGCGGCCAGTCGAGACGGTCCGCGAGGAGCGGGTTGAGGCGCCGCAGCATCTCCGTCTCGGCCACGCCGAGAGAGGAGTTGCCACCGTCGTCCGCGAACGCATAGTCCACGTCCGGCAGCTGCGTCGCCCGCGCGAAGCGGTTCCACAGCTCCATCGGATCGGCGCCCGGAGGGGGCACGGTCACCACGAGGACGCTGTCGGGGCCGACGGCATCGGCCCAGCGGCTGACGAGCCCCTCGACGTGCTGAGCACGCCAGAAGGCACCGGTGGGACCGCCGTCGCGAGCCCAGTCCGCGAAGGCCTTGGTCAGGAAGGCGGAGTAGCGCGTGGCGCTGCGGTTCTTCACCTTCTCCTGCCACATCGCGGGAAGCTGCCGGGCGAGGTCCCGGCAGGTGACGACCACACGCACGTCACCGGTCGAGAAGCCCGTGACCGCCCTCCGGATGTCGTCGGGGGTGGCGTGGGCCAGTGTCTCGTGGGAGATCAGCGTGTTCCCGTCGAAGGCATCCGCCTGCGCCACGAGGCGCGCCCACGCGCCCTCCGCCTTGGAGTAGGCGTGGCCCTGGAACGTCGTACCCCGCAGGTCGAGGGACCCGAAGAAGTGCGCGGCGGGGCCGGGACCCGGGTAGCGGGTGCCGTGGCGCTCGAGCAGCGCGCGGTTGGCGAACAGCGTGCGCTGCAGGTACGTCGTGCCGGTCTTGGCGATACCGACGTGCAGGTAGACCGTCCGGGACACGCCGCCTCCCGCTCGCGTCAGACCGCCGCGGTCGCGGACCTCTCGGTGTCAGCGTCCCCGATCGCCACCGGGCGTCGCTTGGAGATGTAGACAGCGCCGGCCACGATCGCGGCGGCGACGAGCGCGATGACGATCCGCAGCGTGGGGTGGGAGTCGGCGCCGTAGGTCATCTTGACGATGGCGGAGGCGACCAGCAGCGACACCAGGTTCATCACCTTGAGCAGCGGGTTGATGGCGGGTCCGGCCGTGTCCTTGAACGGGTCGCCGACGGTGTCACCGATGATCGTCGCCTCGTGGGCCGGCGATCCCTTGCCGCCATGCACGCCGTCCTCGACGAGCTTCTTGGCGTTGTCCCACGCTCCACCGGAGTTGGCCAGGAAGACCGCCATCAACGTCCCCGTGCCGATGGCACCGGCGAGGAAGCAGCCGAGGGGCGCGACGCCGAGACCGAACCCGACGGCGATGGGCGCCAGGATCGCGAGCAGGCCGGGCGTGGCGAGCTCACGCAGCGAGTCTCGGGTGCAGATGTCGACGACCTTGCCGTACTCCGGGCGTCCGGTCCCCTCCATGATCCCGGGGATCTCGCGGAACTGGCGGCG
>JBBSIF010000063.1:0-14307 GCA_038232255.1 Propionibacteriales bacterium | reverse complement strand
GCCGCGAGGCGGTGGTCGTCCTCCAGCACGTCCAAGGGAGGCAGCGGTAAGCCCGGATGGTCCGTCACGCCACCACTCTGCCACACGCTGCTCCCCCGGCCCCAAGGCCTCCACGCGCAACAAAATCCCCAGCCCGTTCGGCGTTTCGCGACGATTTCCGCAGATGGTAAAGATTCCCGAAGAAAAGGGATACCATGGACCCGGTAAGACGCGGCTTGATGCCTCGGCCCGGGGGGTCCTGATTGCCGGCTGCCCCGTCTTACCTGTCGTATCGGGGAGCCTTTCGGGGCCCAAAGGGGAGGACCGATTCACCAATGAGAGCGCTATCGTCAATGCGGATGGGCATGGTCGCAGCAGTGGCCGCGTCCTGTCTCGCAGCGGGTCTGGCTCTGCCGGCGTCCGCGCAGCAGTACCAGGACCGACTCGTGTCCGCGAACCCGGCGAACTACACGCCGAACCTGATCGCCGACTCCGTGGTGGCGCACCCGCGCACCCTCGCGCTCGCCGTCAGCCCGGACACCGTCTACATCGGCGGCCAGTTCAACACGGTGTCCGACAGCAAGAAGGCCCAGTACACGCAGCGAACCAACCTCTTCGCCGTCAACCGTTCCAACGGCGCGCTGCTGCCGTGGGCGCCGGCCGTCGACGGCCTCGTCTGGTCGGTCACCGTCTCCGGTGGCTCCGTTTACATCGGCGGGGACTTCAAGACCGTCAACGGCGTCAGCCGCCCGAGCATCGCAAAGCTGGACGCTGTCACTGGCATCCTCGACACGTCGTTCAAGCCGCCCATCAATGCTGGTCGCGTGACCGAGATAAAGATGGTGGGCAGCAGGCTGTTCGTCTCCGGCGGGTTCGGCCCCAAGCTGATCGCCCTCAACCCCACCACTGGTGCCAACACCGGCTACTTCAAGAGCACCGTGGTTGCCGGCTCATTCCTGAACGCCAGCGGCTCCGGCCAGATCTACCGTTTCGCGGTGAACCCGCAGGGCACCCGGCTCGTCGCTGTCGGTGACTTCAGGACCGTCAACGGAGTCGCCGCCGCCCGGGTCTTCATGCTCGACCTCACGGAGACGTCGGCGACGCTCGACCCGTGGCACTACGAGCCTTTCGAGCACTACTGCCTGGGCACGAGCTGGGGCGCCTACGTCCAGGACGTCGACTTCTCCCCCGACGGCAGCTACTTCGCGGTGGCAGCAGCGGGGTACGTCGTCCCCGACGGCACCACCGGGTACGTCTGCGACGCCGTCGCCCGGTTCGAGACCGACATCGCCGCGCCGGATCAGCCCACCTGGATCAACTACACCGGTGGTGACACGTTGCGCTCCGTCGCGATCACCGGGACGGCGGTCTACGTCCAGGGGCACAACCGCTGGCTCAACAACCCCTACGGCAAGGACAGCGCCGGCCCGGGCGCCACCGACGCCCGAGGCGGTGGCTCGGTGGACCCGACGACCGGTCTCGCCATGTCGTGGGCGCCGCCGCACCCGTGCTCGGACGGCGGACGGGTCATCGTCGCGACCGACGACGGCGTCTGGTTCGGCAACGACAGCAAGTACTTCGGCAACGAGCCCCGCATCGGGCTCGCGTTCACGCCGCTGAGCTGACTCGTGCCGCCCACCCGGCTGCCCGGGTGGGCCGGCACGTCGGTCACGTCCGACCGGTTCGCCCCCACGCAGGCAGCCGTCGCCCGAGGATGTCCTCGACCCGGCCGAGGTCGTCGGCGAAACGAGGCGCCAGCGCCTCGCGGGCCGCGGCCGGAACCGTGGCCTCGGCCTGGTTCCACTGCCGGACGCGCTCCCGGACGGCGTAGGGCATCACGCGTCTGCCCGCCCTCTTCAGGCGAGGGGAGCCGCCCATCCGGTTGAGAGCCTGCTGCGTTCGCCTCGACCGCGCGGAGCCGGAGCTGTTGACCCGGGGGGCACCCGCCGCCGCGGCCCGGCCGGGGTCCAGCGCCAGATGCTCGTACACCTGGCGGAGTGCTGCTGACGAGTCGGTCGTCAGGTCGTCGTACACGAGTACACAGATCTGCTCCGCGCCGAACGCCTGGGTGAACGTCGCCAGCGCGTCGGCGTAGCGGCTCATCGCGCTGTAGTGCCACAGGTGGTGCCAGCCGGCCGCCCGCCGTTCCTCCTCGAGCGCGAGCGCCTTTCCGAAGTCGGCCTCGGGCTCGCGGCCGAGCATCCGCTGGTACTGGAAGCTCGAGAACGCTCTGTCGACCGGGTCCCGGAGGACCACCACGAGCCTCATGGCCGGGTTCAGCGCGGTGATGGCCCCCGTCGCCTCCCGGTGGTAGTACAGCGTCGAGACCGAGCCCTCCCCGCGGGCCGTGCACGAGTCCGAGCCGGCGTACAGCGCGAGGTAGTCGTCGGTGTCGGTGACCGCCGCGGCGTTGATCCCCTCGGCGTCGCCGGGTCCGCGGAACGCGAGCTCCTGACCCGCGAAGGCGAAGTAGTGCGGCTCCTTGGGACTCGTGACGAAGGCGTCGGGATGGCGACGCAGTGCCTCGGTCAGTGCCGTCGTGCCCGACCTCGCGGCACCGATCACGGCGAAGGTCGGAAGGCTCATGGACGTGCTCCCCGGCTACGGCGTACTGCGAGAGCCGCCTCGTAGGCTCCCACCACCCGGTCGAACACCGTACCTGCCACGTTGTCGCGCTCCGCCCTGAACCGCGCCCGCTTCGACTCCGCGACCAGGAGCTCGGGGTCGTCGAGGCGGCGCTGCGCCTCGGCCAGCAACGCGGACGCGTTCCCCGCGGCGACGACGGCGCCGGCAGGGTCGCCGTCGTCGCAGATCGCCGCGCGCGCCCCGTTCACCTCGAACGCCACCACCGGCAAGCCGCACGCCAGCGCCTCGCTCACCGCCACCGACTGACCTTCGTAGCGTGACGGCAGCAGCAAGAGGTCGGCCGCCTGGAGCCAGGCGCGGGGATCGTCGGTGCTGCCGACGCCGACGATCGTCCTGCCCCATTGGCGCGGGGCCAGCGCAGCGAGACCGTCGGTCGATCCCGCACCCACCAGATAGAGCGCGGCCCCGGGCACCGGTTGCCGCTCCCACTCAGCGACCAGGATGTCGTACCCCTTCTGCCGGGCGACGCGCCCCATGCAGACGAGCGCCGCACCGTCAGCGATGCCGAGGCGCGCTCGCAGCAGCGCGCGCTCCCCCGGCCCGGGCGGCACGAAGTAGTCGAGGTCGATCGGCACTCCGAGCGGCTGCGCGCGGGTGTCGATCCCGTTCGTCTGGGCCTCGCTGATCTCGTCGGCACAGTTCGTGGCCACCAGGTCCGTCCGTCGCCCGGCCCACCGTTCGAAGCCCGCGATCACCCCGCGCGCCCGTTCCGAGTCGACGGCGTCGAACGCCCAGCTGTGGGGCTGGTAGACGACCGCATACGGAGGCCGCACGGGGCGGGTCCTGGCGAAGGCACCGGCGAAGAAGGAGTGCAGGTGTACGACGTCGGGAGCCAGGTCCCTGAGCAGGAGGTGCAGCCGCGCCCAGTCCAGGGCGGCCGCCGCCGGCCGCCGCCGGCTCCCCTGCCACGCATGATGCATGCCGGGAAGCTCCGCGAGGCTCGCCTCGCCGACGACGTGCACGTCGAGACCGCGCCGCACCTGATCCGCCGCGAAGTCCGCCACCAGGCGACGGACACCGCCGGCGCTCACCTCCGTGACATGCGCCACCCTCATCCGCGCGCTCCTGACCGCGCGCCGTCTCGCGTGCGGAGAGCCCGGTCGTAGTGGTCGACGAGGCAGCCGAGCGACCGCTGCGGAGTGTGCCGACGCAGGTAGGCATCTCGACCGGCGGCGCCCAACCGACGGGCGAGGTCCGGAGCGTCAGCGAGACGGGTCACGGCACCGGTCAGGGAGGTGGCCCTGCCGGCAGCGAAGCTGAGCCCGCCGCCCTGCGCGACGGCCGTCTCCTCGATGTTGGCGATGTCGGACGAGACGACGGGGACGCCGTGCGCCATGGCCTGCAGGAGTGCCAGCGGCTGCCCCTCGTACCAGGTGGACGGGAAGACGAGGGCACCGGCACCGGCGAGCAGGCTGTGCTGGGCAGCGGCGTCCAGCCAACCGACGTACTCGACGGCGGGGTTCGCTGCGGCCGCCCGCTCGACGGCCGGCCGGCCGGGTCCGTCTCCGGCGATCTTGAGTGGGACGCTCAGGCTCTTCCAGGCCTCGAGCAGCGTGGCCAGACCCTTCTCGGGCACGAACCTCCCGACGAAGACCACGTAGCCGAGTGGTCCGCTCCGCGGCGGCGGCTCACCGGGGTCGGCGACGCTGTTGGGCGCCACCCCGATGCGATCCGCTGGATAGCCGTCGCGGACGAGGAGGTCCCGGGCGAAGTCGGTCAGCGCCAGGTAGCGGTGGACGTCGTACCGGAACGTTCCGGCGAGCCGATGCGTCGCGAGCGACAGGGCCATCGCACCGGAAGCCGCTCGGCTGTCGTGGTAGCAGCGGTGCAGCACCCCCGGCAGCTTGACGGTCTTGCCCACGCAGTCCTCGCAGATCCTGCCGTCGCGCAGACACGTGCCCACCACGCAGACCAGTCGGTAGCTGTGCAGGGTCGTCACCGTCGCGGCGCCGGCGCGGCTCGCCGCTCGGAAGACCGCCGGGCTCAGCAACGGGTACGGCGAGTGCACGTGCACGACGTCGGGCCGGCTTCGCTCGACCAGCGCCGCCACCTTCCGCTCCGCCGCCCGGTTCCACACCACGTCGAGAGCCTCGCGCGGACCAGCCGTCTCGCCCACCGGCTCGTAGCGAAGCTGCTCGACGGAGTGTCCTGCGGACCGCAGCAGCTCTGCCTCGGCCGCCATGACGTCGTCGGCCCCGCCACGGGTGCGCGAGCTCGACTGGACCTGCAGGACGCGCATCTCAGCCCTGAGTCCGGCGGAGCAGCCGCAGCTCGGGGTGCAGAGTGGCGTGGGTCCAGACACCGGTGCGCGCCTGGGCGAGCCACCAGGAGCCCAGGCCGAGAGACGCTGACGCCACGGCCGACGAGACGCCGAGGCCGGTGACTCCCCACAGCTGGCCCGCCACGACGGCACCGACGGTCCGGACGACCACCGTCGTCCACTGCAGAGACGCCATCACTCCCTCGTGGTGCGACATCGTGAGGACGGTTCCGGAGTTGCCGGTCACGACGCTGGGCAGGATCCCGAGGGTGAGCAGCACCAGCACAGCCGCTGCTGAGCGGAAGCCCTCGCCGAACAAGGTGCTCAGCAGCAGGCCGGGGACCACCAGCATGGGGAGCCACAGCAGCGCAGAGATCGCGGTCGCCATGGTGGCACCGCTCCTGATCACCCGCTGCAGCACGCGGTCGTCGCCACTGGCGAGCATCCGTGCCACCACGGGTGAGAACACGACCTGCAGGCTCGTCATGGGGATGAGCAGCACCATCCCGAGCCGGGACGCCGCGCCGAAGAGGGAGACCGACGCACTGGCGAGGATCGCGCTCGCCACCCACAGCTCCATGGTCGAGTTCAGGTAGGCCGCGAGCTGGTTGCTCGCGAAGCGCCAGTCGTTGCGCAGCGTCTGGCGGAGGTCCTCGACGAGCGACCGCGAGGCGCGTCCCTCCCGGAACACGTCTCGAAGCGCCCATCTCCCAACGACGACGGGGATGACATAGCCCAGCGAGACCGCGCTGAACGCGCCGACGAGCCCGCTCGACGGCTCCAGCCGCCATACCGCGAACAGCGCGGCCGCCTGCAGCACCGCGACGAGCGCTCCTCCAGACCGGCCCTCCAGCAGGCTGGCCAGCCGCACCTTGCCGAAGCCGCGGAGGTACTGCGACAGCAGGATCTGCTCGCCGGCGAGCCACACCATGACCGCGAGCGCCACGCCGACCTGGAGTCCCTGGGTCCTGTCGCGCGCCAGCACCGCAGCGACGCATCCGCAGACGAGAGCGGCGACCGGCAGGCTCACCCACGTGACCGCGCGCGCGCCGCCGACGAGCCGCTGCAGCTCGACGATGTCGTCCTGGGTCCGTTCGCGGTTCCGCAGCTTGGCCGCCTCCCGCAGACCGGACCTGTGCACGCCGACGAGCGACAGCTGTCCCACGACGGCGGCGGTCGTCAGCGCGAGGACGAAGTACCCGAAGAGTCCGGGGCCGAGGAAGCGGCCCGCGATGGCGTTGACGACGAGGTAGCCGATCAGCGCGACGCCGTACGACGCGACGAACCAGCCCAGCGCGCCGCCGATGGAAAGCCGGGGACGTCGTGCCGTTGCCACGCTCACCGAGGGACCAACGCCCGCGACCCGGCGCTCAGGTCAGTCGGATGCGACTGGACCGCCCGCCCTCGCCGCCTCACCTCCCGGAGGTATACCGTCGTCGCTGCCAGCGCGAATGCCAGGCACACCCACTCCGGCGGGGTCATCAGGCCGGCGCCGATAGTGAACATGCGCACGAGCGGCAGCATGAAGGCGGCCGTGACCGGGACCAGCTCCACCGGTGCGGAGGCAAGAACCGCCACGTTGGCTGCGAGCCTCCAGAGCACGAACAGCAGGGCCGCCAGCATCAAGGCGGCCATCGCGACGCCACCGCGGAGCCACGCGTCGAGGACGAAGTTGTGCGAGCTGATCGTGTCGTCGTAGTGCCCGCCCGACCAGGGGTACTGGCGGATCGTGTCGACGGCGGCGCTCAGCTTCGCGCCGCGCTCGTTGTAGCTGCTGGAGTCCTGCGTGATGCGTTGGAGGATGACGCCGATGAACCCGGAGGCGGTCACGCCCACCACGACGACTGCCCCGATGGCGGCGGTGACCAGCTGTCGGCGGGTGACGCGCCCGACCAGCACCACCCGCAGCCCGGCGAGGAGAGGCCAGCTGATCGCCGCGATCTGCACCGACCGGCTGAGCGACAGCACGATCAGCAGGCTCGCCACGACGACCGCCGACTGCGAGAGCCACCGCGCGGAGCGCCGGGCGAAGGGGACGCGATGCTGAGCCCAGGACGCCACGAACAGCGAGACGAGCAGTCCGGCGACCACCTCGTGGCGCAGCTGGCTGACGGTGTCAGCCTCGGAGTAGCCGAAACCAACGAAGGCGGGGCGGAAGAGCTGCGCCTCGATGGCGCTCGGGTCCCCTGACGTCACCGCCGTGGACAGGACGTGGAGGGCGTCGACGTGGTTGATCCTCAGCGCGAGCTCCAGAGCTGCCAGCAGCATGAGAGTGGTGGTGACGCCCACCCATCGAAGGATCCTGATCGCAGACGGGTCCTTCGACTCCGCAAAGCAGACGACGGCGGCGACGACGAGGACGAAGCTGCCGAGGTAGGCCCACTGTTTGATCGCCGACCCAGGGGACACGGCATGGAAGAGGCAGGCCGCACTCCAGACAGCGAAGCCCGCGGCCATGGCCGCCGTCAGGAACCCGGTGCTGCCGACGGCGACCGCAAGCGCGCGCGGAGTGAGGGTCACGACCGCCAGCACCGAGAACAGCAGCAGACCGAGCTCGTGGAGGAACAGCGTGCCGACGGGAGTGGAGACCACGGCGAACCAGCGAAGCGGCAACAGCGCAAGCATGAGCAGGACTAGGATGGCCAGCCGACGCACGCCTTTCACCCTTCCTGTCGCCCCCGGTCTCTAGTGTCTCACGCAGCTACGCGACCCTCTCGAGTTCAGTCGCCCTGTATTCTCGCTTTAGCGCGAACTGAGGAGATTCTTGGACACTGAGGTCGTCGGTCTCGGCCGCTACGCCGCTGCTGTCAGGCGTCGGGCTTGGGTGGTCGTCGCCTTCACGCTCGTGCTGGCGGCTGCTGCCTTCGGCTACACGTCCACGCGGCCCGCGCAGTACGCGGCCACGGCCAAGGTGCTGATCCGGCCCTACAGTGCTGCACAGTTCGCCGAACCAGACTTCACGACAGAGCAGGTCGCGACCCAGGTGGCGGTGCTGCAGTCCCTGGCCGTCGCGGCGCCCGTGGTCACCAAGCTCGGCCTCGACGAGTCACCCACGACTCTGCTCAAGAGCGTCACCGCAGCCGCGGAAGGCGACACGAGTGTCGTGGATGTCAGCGTCACCCGACAGTCCCCTCAGCTCGCGGCACGGATCGCCAATGAGCTCGGCCAGAGCTACCTCACCTTCCGCGCCGCACAGCAGCCGGCCGGGACCAAGTCAAGCTCCCCCGGTGTGATCGTGAGCGTCGCGCAGCCTCCGCTGCATCCCGCTGGCCGCTCCGCGGTGTTCGGCGGTGTCCTGGGTGGGGTGATCGGCCTGATCCTGGGGTGCATCGCAGCGATCATCCTCGCCGGCCGGAACAGGTCCATCGAAGACGAGTCCACTCTCGCCGACGTGACGGGCGGCCTGCCCGTCCTCGCGAGGATCTCCAAAGCCAGGAGTGCGTCCGGGGCGCTCGCCATGGTCGACAACCCCGGGTCGGGCGAGGCGCTGGCCTACCGCTTCCTGGCGACGACGGTCGGAGTGCTCGACCAGCGCCGGAACAAGGCTGCCCGCGGCGAGCTGCAGCCGACGGTGGTTCTCGTCGCGTCCGCTGCTCCCGGGGAGGGCCGTACCTCGGTCGCGGCCAACCTGGCGCTGGCCGCCGCCGCTGCGGGGCAGCGGGTGCTGCTGTGTGACGCGGACTCGACCAACCCAGGTCTGACGAGGCTGCTCGGCCTGCCCAGCGAGGTCTCCTTCGACTCCGCCGTGCGCGGCAACGGATCCGTCGACCCTAACCGGCTCGCCGCCTACGCCCCCGGACTGCTGGCGCTGGGGGTTCGGGAGACGACGCCGGACCAGCCGCTGTTCCCCGGCGACGGCTCGTTCTCGCGCTTCGTGACGAGCCTGACGCACGTCGTCGACATGGTCGTGCTGGACAGCTCGCCGCTCCTCAGCTCGGCAGCGGCTCTGGCGCTGGTGGCCGACGCCGATCTCGTGCTTCTCACGGTGCGGGAGCGCTCCTCCCAGCGACCGGACGTCACAGCGGCGCTCGAGCTGATCCGCCAGGTCGCAGGCACGGTCTCCGGCGTCGTCGTGACCAGGTCCTCGCAACCCGGCGGAACTCAGCGGCCGGCTCGACCTCGAGCCAGCTCGCCATACGCGAGGAGGTCGGCGTCGACCCCGGTCGCGGCGGCTGCCTCGACACCACCGACCGATCTGTCGAGGAGATAGAGGTCGGCCACCGTCGTGGTGTCCTCGCCGGCGACTCCCAGCCGGACCAGCCCGGGCGCCATGGTCCCCACGGCAGCCGCGGCGCCCGCGAGGGTGCCCGTGAGCCTCGCTCGCTGGAAGTACCAGTGGCACGCGTCGAAGCCGACCGGTGCGTCGGGCACGCTTTGCTCCCAGTCCCACACCACCACGCCGCCTCGATGCACCCCGAGGTTCCAGCTCACCCAGTCGCCGTGCGACCTGCCGAAGCGAAGTGAGCCCGCCGTCGCGGACAGCTCGTCGCACCATTGCCGGAGGAGATCCGCGAGCTCGGGATAGGACTCCGCGCACGACTCGATCCGCGCCCGGAGCCGGTGCAGGTACGTCGACTCGCTGAGGTCGTGGTCCCCGAGCTCACCGGATGCGGCGACCTCCCAGAGCGTGGGCGCCATCTCCAGAGGTTCGGTGGTGAGCCGGCGGGCCTGTCCGGGAAGCGGCGCCGTCACGGTGACCGGATGGCCCTGCCAGCTGATCCGCCCGAGCAGCTGCGGAGTGGTGACCGTGGACAGGCGACCATGCAGCGCCTCGAGCACCGTCGCCTCCTGCCGGACCATCGCATCGGTCACCGGTGACCGGCCGACCTTCGCGTAGGCCACGGGGTGGCCGGCCGCGTCGAACAGCCCCAGCGTCGGTTTGCTGAACGGCCCGGGGCGCCGTACGGCGAGCGAGGCGCGCAGCGCGCCCGAGCGGCCAAGCTCCGCGGCCAGCAACGGCAGGAGCCGTTCTGCCCCTGGACCGGCGTGCACCTGCAGCCTCCGGAGGGCTCGCGATGCCGGCCCCGACGACAGCACCGACGCTCGGATGACGCGAGCCCACGCCGCCGCCGGAGCTGTCCGCAGCCCGCGGTAGGCTCCCAGCGCGCGTCGGGCGGCTGTCAGGTTGTCCGCCGGCAGCAGCAGCCTCGCCCGCGCCGGATGCGGGAGGACGAAGTACGTCTCGGCGGCGGCGCCGGCGCCGGCGCCGAGGCTCACGTGGACCATGGTGGCTTCACCCGGCTGCCACACCGTCTCCACCACGTCGCGTAGGCCGCGGTCCGCACCGGGGAGACCGTCGTCCATCGCGACCGGCTTCACGACGTCGACAGAAAGCGCTCGAGCGCAGTGACCGCCGGCTTCGGCTGGAGGCTCAGTGTGTACAGGCCGAAGTTGTTGTTCTCCTGGTCGAAGCCGGTCTCGTCGCGGGTCGTGTAGATGTACGCCCGTTTGACGTAGGGGTATCGCTCCTCGGTCAGCTGCAGGGTGCGGACGAGATACGTCGCCTGCTGCTGCTCGGTGACGCCGCGCTGGTACTCCGGCGTGCCGGGTGCGTTCGGGTGCGTGGACCAGCCGAACTCGGTGAACCACACGGGCAACAGATCGTGGTTTCTCGCCTGCACGGCGCGGATGAGGCTGACGTTGGAGAAGTACCAGGGCTCCTCGTCCGGAGCGGGCGAGTCGGGCGAGTAGCCCGAGCGCTGATACGGATGGACCGCCATGACGTCGAAGCAGCCCTTCGCCCCGGCTCCGTAGGAGGCCTCGAGGAAGCGCCAGTCGTTGCCGCTGAGCCCGCCGTACACCACCGGCGTGCCCGGGGCGGCGGCGTGCAGAATCGGGTAGGCGGCGCACAGCAGGTCCGTGTACGACTCCGGGGTTCCGTTGGGAAAGTACGTCGCGTGGTTCGGCTCGTTCCAGACCTCCCAGGAGGAGACTTTGCCCGCGTACCGGTGAGCGACGAAGGCGACGGCGCGCCGCCAGTCGGCCAGCGACGTCGGGGCGGCGCCCTCGCCGGCGCCGTCGTTGGCCCACGACGGCGTCCGTCCGAACGTCGCGTGGACGATGAGGCCGCGCGATCGGGCCATCGCGACGACGCTGTCGACCCGCGGGACACCGTAGGTCCAGCTCCAGCCGGCGTCATCCGCGGTGGGTCGGTCGGGCTGCAGCATCGCCCAGGAGATACTGATGCGGACGGTCTTGACGCCGATGTCGACGAGGTCGTCCAGCAGGGTCCTGCGCTCGTCGTCGGTGTAGGTGGACCAGGTGCCTTGGAACTGCGTACCGACGAGGAGACGCCCCTGCGAGCGCGGCGGGCCGTCCGCCGGAGGGGCGGGCTGGTCGATGGGTGTGGAGCTCGTCATACCGCCGTCCCGGGGCCAGCCGAGGGAACCGGCTCCGACACCCACGAGCGCGGCCACGACCGCTCCGACGCCCAGCAGCGCCCCGCTCCGCCTGAGCAGCCGTCCTCGGCCCGAGGGCGGAGACGGAGCTGCGTCGCTGCTCACGGACATGACGAGAGCGCCTTCAGTCGCGGGTCCAGGAGAACTCACGCCCCGTGAGCTCCGCCAGCTGCCGGTTGTAGGGGCGGAAGTAGTCCCGGAGGGACTCCCGGGTCGATGCCGACAGCGGTGGCTGCTGTTTGCGCTCGTTGCGCGCCCGGAGGTCGATCGATGGGCAGGGGGGCAGGCCGAGGAAGTCCAGCACCTCACCGAGCAGCACGTCCGGCTCGGTCTTCATCCGCTCGAACTCCAGGACCAGCAGGTGCTCCGGGTCGAACAGCGGGGTCCAGCGAACCAGCTGCTCGGCGTACCGTCCGCGAGCGAGGTAGCTGTGATGCTCGTGCGAGGAGTGCGCGTACGACGGGTCGGCGAACCGGGAGTCGTCGGCGTCAGCGAGGCGCCCGGCCTCCGCCGCGATCGCCTCCTCGAAGCTGGGAGCGTCCTCGAAGCCCGTGCTGACCCGGTCCCAGTAGTGGCTGTAGGCGCGCGAGACGGGCTCACGCAGCAGCATGATCACCTTCGCCTCGGGCAGCAGGGACTTCACCCGATCCGGCGCCGCCGGATGGAACATGTAGTAGGGGCTTGCCTCGCCCACGAGGGGCAGGTAGCCGAGGCGCCGCTCGACGCGGCTGCGGTACAGGCGGGTCGGGAAGTGGGAGCGGTACCAGGCGACGCTGTCGTCGAAGTTGCAGTCGAAGTAGTGGGCACTCTTGTACCGCTGTGCCCGGGGGAACATCCGCAGCACACCTGGATGCTGGACGAGCCAGTTGGCCAGGGACGTGGTGCCGCCCTTCTTAGTGCCGGCGATCAGATAGTCCGGCAGGATCCGCGCCGACGACGTCAGCAGACCAGCTCCGCGGACTGCATGCTTGGCGAGAGAGAGAGCCGCGGGCGGAGCGGCGTCCCGGACGGCCGCCCCCAGCCGCCCGACGTCCATGCCGCCGAGGCCTTCATGGGAGGGGAGATCGGGAGCGGATGCGTGAGCCCCGTCATCGATCGGAGGGTCCGCGATCCGCTGTGCCATCAACAGGCTCCGTCTTTGCAGACGACGGCCCTGACCGTCTCGATGGCGATCCGCACGTCGCGTCCGGCGCTCCAGTTGTCGACGTAGTCGATGTCGAGCGCGATGGACTGCTCCCAGGATAGCCGCGATCTGCCACTCACCTGCCACAGCCCGGTCAGACCAGGCTTCACGCCCAGCCTGCGACGGGCTCGGTCGTCGTACACCGCGACCTCGCTCGGCAACGCCGGGCGGGGTCCAACCAGTGACATCTCGCCCCTCATGACGTTGAGAAGCTGCGGCAGCTCATCGAGCGACAGCTTGCGCAGGACTCGCCCGACGCGGGTGACCCGCGGGTCCGCCTTCATCTTGAACAGCCCGCCACCGACTTCGTTGGAGGCCTCGAGGTCGGCACGGCGCTCAGAGGCGTCGACACTCATCGTGCGCAGCTTCAGCATGGTGAACGTGCGGTCGTTGTCACGGACCCTGGTCTGCCGGAAGAAAGCGGGTCCGGGCGAGTCCAGCTTGATGGCCACCGCGCAGGCCATCAGCAGCGGCAGCGTCACGATGAAACCGACGAGGGCGAGCACGGATTCGGCGGCCGCCTTCAGGGAACGCACTATTCCGGTGGGACGCGCCTGCGAAATGCCCAGCACCACTGCTTGCCCGACCGTGTCGACGTGCACGCGGCCGGCCCGCATGTGGGACAACCTGGTCACCAGGGTCAGGCGGGCACCGAGCTCCTCGAGGGACCACTGCAGCTCGCGCAGCCACTCGCTGTCGAGCGGGGACTCGACCCGGACCGCCACTTCGTGGATTTTCAGGTGTCTGACCACCGACACGATGGAGTCGGCGGAGCCGAGCACCGGCACTCCGGCGACCGACGTCAGCTTGTCGGACCCGCCGACAAGGCAGACTCCCACCACTGCGGACGACGTGACACCTGCACGGTCTTCGATCGCCTGGCGAGCGGTCTGGCTGTCGGCGACGATGAGGACGCTCGGCGGGGCGGCGATTCCGAGGATCTTCTGCACGCGCCGCCTTCGGACGACCGCGGGGCCCAGCGCCTGGAGGATGCCGAGGGCCCCCAGCAAGATGAGGGCTATGAGCGCGGCGTCGGGTGTCTTGAGCAGGACGCCAACGACGCAGACGCTCATGCCGTAGAGGGCGTGCCGCTTGAGCACGTCGATGGCCGTGCCCAGCTCGTCGAGGTGCCGACGGGCGTGCAGCAGTCCGGCCTCGACGACGAACCAGGAGAGGCTGACGGCGGCCAGCTCGAGCCGGCCGAGCAGCACGGCACCGGCGACGACGGACAGCATGACGACGGCCGCGGTGGCCACCAGCGCCGCACGGACCCGCCGCAGTGCCGCCACGGGCGCGATACCGGCTTCGGGATGGCGCGCCGAGAACTGCAGCACGTTCGAGTGCGACGGCCCGCCAAGCGGCACCTGCGCCGGCTGTAGCGAGGCTGCTGGGACGTCCGCTTCCTCCCCCAACAGCCCAGCGTGAACCGAAAGATCCATCACCGAACTAGACACGTTACTTCCCACCCCTGGCTTGTTTCGTGTTGCCGACTATCCACCTACCCCACGTGAAGTATGCCTCATGGTGCGCCCAACTACCAAGGGAGCCGAAGAATGGGAAATCCATCATGTTTCCCATGTCGCTTTCCGAGGTGAATATCTCGTGCCTTTCCCTTCTGATTAACGGTTGTACAGGTTCTGCGTTTGTGCCAGCCCCTCCACCGCGAGGCTCTCCACACTGTCAGCGGCCCGATGGACGTTGAGGTCCAGGTCCCGGTGTTCAGTCCGGTCCCACGGCTGCAGCACGTAGTCCGCTGCGTCCTGACGTCCCGGTGGCCTTCCGATACCCACTCGAACGCGGTAGTACTCTCCGTCTCCGAGCGCGTCGCGAATCGAGCGGAG
>JBBSIF010000062.1:0-14375 GCA_038232255.1 Propionibacteriales bacterium | reverse complement strand
TGGGTGCCGACGCCGTCGTCATCCGGCACGCCGCCTCCGGAGCGCCGCACCGGCTCGCGACCAGCGGGTGGGTGCGCTCGAGCGTCGTCAACGCCGGCGACGGCACCCACGAGCACCCGACCCAGGCGCTGCTCGACGCCTTCACGATGCGGCGCCACCTCGGTGACCTCGAAGGACGGCGCGTCACGATCGTCGGCGACGTGCTGCACAGCCGCGTGGCCCGCTCGAACGCCTTGCTGCTCAGCACGCTGGGCGCCGACGTCACGCTAGTGGCGCCGCCGACCCTGCTGCCCGTCGGCGTCGACAGCTGGCCGGTCCAGACGTCGTACGACCTCGACTCCACCCTCGACAAGAGCGACGTCGTGATGATGCTCCGCGTCCAGCACGAGCGGATGAACGACGCGTTCTTCCCCAGCGCACGGGAGTACAGCAGGCGCTACGGTCTCGACGACAAGCGCTTCGCCCGCCTCGGCGACCAGGCGATCGTGATGCACCCCGGTCCCATGAACCGCGGCATGGAGATCTCCGCGAACGTCGCCGACTCCACCCGGTCGGTGATCGTCGAGCAGGTCACCAACGGCGTCGCGGTGCGGATGGCCGTCCTCTACCTGCTGCTCTCCGGGAGCAACGCCGCGCCGTTGCCTGAGGAGACCATCGCGGAGGAGGCCGGCGCGTGAGTGACTACCTGATCCGGGGCGCTTCGATCCTGGGTGGCGAGCCCGCCGACCTGCTGCTGCGCGACGGCCGCATCGCGGACCCCGCAGACGCACGACGCGGTACGACGACGGTGGACGCCAGCGGCCTCGTGGCGCTGCCGGGGCTCGTCGACCTGCACACCCACCTGCGCGAGCCGGGCCGGGAGGACGCCGAGACCGTGCTGACCGGCTCCCAGGCCGCGGCGCGGGGCGGCTTCACCGCCGTGCACGCCATGGCCAACACCGATCCCGTCGCGGACACCGCCGGCGTCGTCGAGCAGGTCTGGCACCTCGGGCAGACCGCCGGATACTGCGACGTACGCCCCGTCGGTGCCGTCACCGTCGGACTCGACGGCCACCAGCTCGCGGAGCTCGGCGCGATGGCCGACTCCACCCCTCAGGTGAGGGTCTTCTCCGACGACGGGAACTGCGTGTCCGACGCGGTGCTGATGCGGCGCGCCCTCGAGTACGTCAAGGCGTTCGACGGCGTCATCGCCCAGCACGCCCAGGAGCCGCGGCTCACCGAGGACGCCCAGATGAACGAGGGCGCGGTCTCCGGAGTGCTGGGCATGCGCGGCTGGCCCGCCGTCGCCGAGGAGGCCGTCATCGCCCGCGACTGCCTCCTGGCCGGTCACGTCGGGTCGAGACTGCACATCTGCCACGTGTCCACCGCCGGATCGGTCGAGCTGATCCGCTGGGCGAAGAGCAAGGGCTGGGCGGTCACCGCCGAGGTGACCCCGCACCACCTGCTGCTCACCGACGACCTGGTGGCGACGTTCGACCCGATCTACAAGGTCAACCCGCCACTGCGCACCGCCGCGGACGTGGCCGCGCTGCGCGACGGCCTCGCCGACGGCACCCTCGAGTGCGTCGCCACCGACCACGCGCCGCATCCGACCGAGGCCAAGGAGTGCGAGTGGGCGGCCGCCGCCATGGGCATGCTGGGCCTCGAGACCGCGCTCGGCGTCGTCCAGCAGACGATGGTGGACACCGGCAGGCTGACCTGGGCCGACGTCGCCGACCGGATGTCGGTGGCCCCCGCCCGGATCGGGCGGGTCTCCGACCACGGCGCGGGTCTCAGCCACGGCTCGGCCGCCAACCTCACGCTGGTCGACCCCACCGCGACCCGGGTCGTCGACCCGGCCGACTCCGTCTCACTGTCGCGCAACACGCCGTACCGGGGGAGAACGCTCCCGGGTGCCGTCGTGGCCACGTTCCTGCGGGGTCGAGCGACAGTGCTGGACGGGAAGCTGCAGTGACGATCCGCCCGATCCCCGCGCTCCTCGTTCTCGAGGACGGCCGGGCCTTCCGCGGTGAGGCGTACGGCGCCATCGGCGAGACCGTCGGCGAGGCGGTCTTCTCCACCGCGATGACGGGCTACCAGGAGACGCTGACCGACCCGTCGTACCACGGTCAGGTCGTCGTCATGACGGCACCGCACGTCGGCAACACCGGCGTCAACGACGAGGACGACGAGTCCGGTCGCATCTGGGTGGCCGGGTACGTCGTGCGCGACCCGGCGCGGCGCGCCAGCAGCTGGCGCGCCCGGGGCACCCTCACCGACGAGCTGAGCCGCCAGGGCGTGGTCGGGATCAGCGGCATCGACACGCGCGCCCTCACCCGGCATCTGCGGGAGCGGGGCGCCATGCGCGTCGGCATCTCATCCACGGACCTGGACACCGGCCGGCTGCTGCGCCGGGTGCTCGCCGCGCCAGCGATGTCCGGCTCCGCGCTGGCCGAGCAGGTCTCGACGGCCGACCCGTACGTCGTCGACTCCGTCGGCCGTCGCCGGTGCCGGGTCGCCGCCCTCGACCTCGGCATCAAGACGATGACCCTGCGGCGGTTCGCCGAGCACGGCGTCGAGGTGCACGTCCTGCCCGCCGCGTCGGGGATCGACGATGTCCTCGCGACGAGCCCCGACGGCGTCTTCGTGTCCAACGGGCCCGGCGACCCGGCGACCGCCGACCCGCAGGTGGCCGTGCTCGCCGAGACGCTCCGTCGCCGCATCCCGTTCTTCGGGATCTGCTTGGGCCACCAGCTCTTCGGCCGGGCGCTCGGGCTGCCGACGTACAAGCTCGGCTACGGCCACCGCGGCATCAACCAGCCGGTCATGGACCTCACGACCGGCAGGGTGGAGGTGACGTCGCACAACCACGGCTTCGCGGTCGGCCTGCCGGGCCGCGAACATGGGCACAGTGCGGTAAGGGCCGACGACTCCTTCGAGACGGAGTTCGGGCCGGCGGCCGTCTCGCACCGCAACCTCAACGACGGCGTCGTCGAGGGACTGGCGCTGCGCGACCAGCCGGCGTTCAGCGTGCAGTACCACCCGGAGGCTGCCGCCGGTCCGCACGATGCCGGGTACCTGTTCGACAGGTTCGTCGCCGCGATGACCTCGGTCGCCGCATGAGCCGGCGCCGCGACCTCGAGTCGGTGCTGGTGATCGGCTCCGGTCCGATCGTGATCGGGCAGGCGAGCGAGTTCGACTACTCGGGCACGCAGGCCTGCCGGGTGCTCAAGGCCGAGGGGCTGCGCGTCATCCTGGTCAACTCCAACCCGGCCACGATCATGACGGACCCGGACGTGGCCGATGCGACGTACGTGGAGCCGATCAACGCGGAGTTCGTCGCGAAGGTCATCGACAAGGAGCGCCCGGACGCGCTGCTGGCGACGCTCGGTGGACAGACCGCCCTCAACACCGCGGTCGCCCTGTCCGAGGACGGCACGCTCGAGAAGTACGGCGTCGAGCTGATCGGAGCCTCGATCGCCGCCATCCGGGCCGGGGAGAACCGCGAGACCTTCAAGGGGATCGTGGAGTCCCTCGGGGGCCGGGTCGCCCGGAGCGTGGTCTGCCACAGCCTCGGCGAGTGCTTGGCGGCCGCCCGCAGCCTGGGCTTCCCGGTCGTGGTGCGGCCGTCGTTCACGATGGGCGGAGCGGGGTCGGGGCTGGCGTACGACGAGAGCGCCCTGCGCCGGATCGCGGGCGCCGGGCTCGACGCCAGCCCCACGACCGAGGTGCTGCTCGAGCAGTCCGTGGTCGGGTGGAAGGAGTACGAGCTCGAGGTGATGCGCGACGGCCACGACAACACGGTCGTCGTCTGCTCGATCGAGAACCTCGACCCGATGGGCGTGCACACCGGGGACTCCATCACGGTCGCGCCGGCCATGACGCTGACGGATCGCGAGTACCAGGCGATGCGCGACATGGCGATGGGAGTGGTGCGCGCGGTCGGCGTCGAGACGGGAGGCTGCAACATCCAGTTCGCGGTCGACCCGGCCACCGGCGACATGATCGTGGTGGAGATGAACCCACGGGTGTCCCGCTCCAGCGCGCTCGCCTCGAAGGCGACCGGCTTCCCGATCGCGAAGATCGCCGCCAAGGTCGCCGTCGGCTACTCCCTCGCCGAGATCGCAAACGACATCACGAAGAAGACCCCGGCGAGCTTCGAGCCGACGCTGGACTACGTCGTCGTCAAGGTCCCCCGGTTCGCCTTCGACAAGTTCCCGTCCGCAGACCCGACGCTCACCACGCACATGAAGAGCGTGGGGGAGGCGATGGCGATCGGGCGCAGCTTCCCCGAGGCGCTGCAGAAGGCGCTGCGGTCGCTGGAGCGAGCCGGCGCGGAGTTCACGTGGTACGGCGACCCCGGCGACCCCGCGGAGAACCTCGAAGCGGCGCGCACCCCCTCCGAGGACAGGCTGCAGCAGGTGCTGGCCGCGATCCGCGGCGGCGCCAGCGCTGATGAGGTGTCGACCACCACCGGCATCGACCCGTGGTTCGCCGACCAGCTCGTCCTTCTCGACGAGGTCGCCCGGGAGGTGCGGACGTCGCCCGCGCTCGACCGGGACGGATTGCGCCGCGCGAAGCGCCACGGCTTCTCCGACCGCCAGCTGGCCGACCTGACCGCCTCGACGGAGGAGGTGGTCCGCGGCGTCCGGCTTGCGCTGGGCGTCCGTCCGGTGTTCAAGACCGTCGACACCTGCGCCGCGGAGTTCGCCGCGACGACGCCGTACCACTACTCGACCTACGACGACGAGACAGAGGTGGCGCCGCGGACGAAGCCCGCGGTGGTGATCCTCGGCAGCGGCCCCAACCGGATCGGCCAGGGCATCGAGTTCGACTACTCGTGCGTGCACGCGTCGATGGCCCTGTCCGCCGCGCCGACCGAGCACGGCGGCTACGAGACCGTGATGGTCAACTGCAACCCCGAGACGGTGTCCACCGACTACGACACGTCGGACCGGCTGTACTTCGAGCCACTGACCCTCGAGGACGTGCTGGAGGTGGTCGCGGCCGAGACCGCCGCCGGCCCGGTCGCGGGCGTCATCGTCCAGCTGGGCGGCCAGACGCCGCTGGGCCTCGCCCGCGGGCTGGCAGCGGCCGGCGTGCCGATCGTCGGCACCAGTCCCGACGCGATCGAGCTGGCCGAGGACCGCGGCGCGTTCGGGCGGCTGCTGGCGGCGGCCGACCTGCCGGCTCCCAAGCACGGCAGCGCCACGTCGTACCGCGGCGCGAAGGAGATCGCCGACGAGATCGGCTATCCGGTGCTGGTCCGCCCGTCATACGTCCTCGGCGGCTCCGGCATGGAGATCGTGTACGCCGAGGCGGAGCTGATGGCCGCGCTCGCTCGTCTCGGCGGCTCCGAGGCCATGAGCTTCGCGCATCCCGTGCTGGTCGACCGGTTCCTCGACGACGCCGTCGAGATCGACGTCGACGCGCTGTACGACGGCACGGAGCTCTTCCTGGGCGGCGTGCTGGAGCACATCGAGGAGGCCGGTGTGCACTCCGGTGACTCCTCCTGCACGCTGCCGCCGATCACGCTCGGGGTCGAGGACATCGAGCGCGTGCGGGAGTCGACCCGTGCCATCGCCGAGGGGGTCGGGGTCCGGGGGCTGCTCAACATCCAGTTCGCCATCGCCTCCGACGTGCTGTACGTGCTCGAGGCGAACCCGCGAGCGTCGCGGACCGTGCCGTTCGTCTCGAAGGCGACCGCCACTCCACTCGCGAAGGCGGCGGCCCGCATCATGCTCGGCGCCACCATCGCCGAGCTCCGCGCGGAGGAGATGCTGCCGGCGGCCGGGGACGGCGGGGACCTGCCCGCGTCGTCGCCGGTCGCGGTCAAGGAGGCGGTGATGCCGTTCAACCGGTTCCGCACCGCCGAGGGCCGGGGCGTGGACACGCTGCTCGGCCCGGAGATGCGCTCGACGGGTGAGGTGATGGGGATCGACGCAACGTTCGGCGCCGCGTTCGCCAAGGCGCAGATCGCCAGCCTCGGCGGCCTGCCGTCGTCCGGCCGGGTGTTCGTGTCGGTGGCCAACCGGGACAAGAGGTCGATGATCTTCCCGATCAAGCGCCTCGCCGACCTCGGCTTCGAGATCCTGGCCACGGCCGGCACCGCGCTGGCGCTGCGCCGCAACGGCGTGCAGACGACCGTCGTACGCAAGCACTCGGAGGGCGACGGGGCCGACGGTGAGCCGACGATCGTCGGGCGCATCCTGGCCGGTGACGTGTGCCTCGTGGTGAACACCCCCCACGGCACCACGTCCGGCGGCTCCCCGCGCGTCGACGGCTACGAGATCCGAACGGCGTCGGTGCTTGCCGGCATCGCCTGCATCACCACCGTGCAAGGGCTCGGAGCGACGGTGCAGGCGATCGAGGCAAGCCGCACAGGCGGGCTCGGCGTCCGCTCGCTGCAGAGCTGGGCCCGCGACGAGACGGTTCCGTGACGCTCTACCACCGTCTCTTCGACGCGCTGATGTCCAGGCTGGACGCGGAGCGGGCGCACCAGCTCGGCTTCGCCGCGCTGCGGTCCGGCACGCGCCTGCCGGGAGTCGTCTCACTGCTGCGCAGCGTCGGCAGGTCGGCTCCGGCAGGGCAGGTGCGCGCCCTCGGGCTGACCTTCCCGGGACCGCTCGGCATCGCCGCCGGATTCGACAAGAACGCCGTCGGCGTCGACGCGCTCGCCGCCGTCGGGTTCAGCTTCGTGGAGGTGGGCACGGTGACGGCCTCCGCCCAGCCGGGCAACGAGCGCCCGCGGATGTTCCGTCTGGTCGCGGACCGCGCCGTCGTCAACCGCATGGGCTTCAACAACGACGGCGCCGCCGTCGTCGCCGCCCGGCTGGCCGCTCGGCGCGGGAAGCACAGGCGCAACGTCATCGTGGGCGTCAACATCGGCAGGTCCAGGAGCGTCGCGGAGAGTGACGCGACGGACGACTACGCGCTCAGCGCCCGGCTGCTGGCGCCGTTCGCGGACTACCTCGTGGTCAACGTCAGCTCACCGAACACGCCAGGCCTCCGCGACCTGCAGGCCGTCGACCGGCTCGAGCCGCTGCTCGTCGCGGTTCGCGAGCACGCCGACCGGTCAGCGGAACGGCACGTGCCCCTGCTGGTCAAGATCTCGCCGGACCTGGCAGACGACGAGATCACCGACCTCGCCGCCTTGGCGGTCGACCTGCGCCTCGACGGGATCGTCGCCGTCAACACGACGACCGCGCGACAGGGGCTGCGCTCGCCCCGCGCCGCGGTGGAGGCGGCCGGCGCAGGAGGGCTGTCAGGTCCGCCGCTCGCGCACCGGTCGCTCGAGGTGCTGCGGCTGCTGCGCGGGCTCACCGGCACCATGGCGCTGATCTCCGTCGGCGGGGTCACCACTGCCACTGACATCGCCGACCGGCTGGCCGCCGGGGCGACCCTCGTGCAGGCCTACACCGCGTTCGTCTACGAGGGCCCCGGGTGGCCTGCCCGGGTGCAGGCGGAGGTAGCGAGGTGACGGCGGCGTTCGGAGCGCGGCTGCACGCCGCGATGGCCGACCGCGGCGCCCTGTGCGTCGGCATCGACCCGCACGCCAGCCTGTTGCTCGACTGGGGGCTGGGCGACGACGTCGCGGGCCTGGAGCGGTTCGCCCGGACCTGCGTCGAGGCGTTCGCCGGGTCCACCGCCGTGCTCAAGCCCCAGTCCGCGTTCTTCGAGCGGATGGGCGCCCGGGGCATCGCCGTCCTGGAGACCGTCATCGCGGAGGCGCGCTCGGCGGGGGCGCTCGTCCTGCTCGACGCCAAGCGCGGGGACCTGGGCTCCACCATGCAGGGGTACGCCGACGCGTACCTCCGCTTGTCCTCGCCGCTGGCCGTCGACGCCATCACCGTCAACCCCTATCTCGGCTTCGAGTCCCTGCGCCCGATGCTCACCGCCGCCGAGGAGAACCTGGCGGGCGTCTTCGTGGTGGCCCTCACCTCGAACCCGGAGGGTCCACAGGTGCAGCGGGCGGCGATGGAAGGCGGCGGCACGGTCGCCGGTGCGGTGCTGGCCGCCGTACGCGCCGAGAACGCCGGCGCCACACCGATGGGGTCGGTCGGGGCCGTAATCGGCGCGACGCTGCCGAGCCTTGACGAGGACGTGAGCGTCAACGGGCCTCTGCTGGTGCCGGGCTACGGCGTGCAAGGCGGCTCGGCCGCGCACATCCGACGGCTCTTCGCAGGCGCCTACCCTCGTGTGCTGCCGTCCACGTCGCGGGGAGTGCTCAGAGCCGGTCCCAGCGTCTCGGCGCTGCGCTCGGCGGCCGCCCGGTGCCAGGAGGAGCTGGCCTGAGCCGCGTGTGCGATGCGTTGCGCTGGGTACGGCCTCGGAACGCCCCGACGGCTGTCCGGGTGCAGTCGAGGATGGAGGCAGGTTCATGGCCGGGAGCTATCCGCGGCTGGCGGTCGTCACCGACCTCGACGGTCCGTTCCCGTGTGCGCAGCGGGCGGCGCGGCAGACGATCACGGGTGGCGCCGGGGGAGATCTCGACCGCGATGACCGGCCAGCACGAGTCCGAGGCCTACTCCACCCCCACCCGGGCAACCCGGTCGGGCGACCCGGGCACGACACCGCCAGCTCCGAGTGGCGCGAGGTGCAGAGCTGAGTCAGGGCAGGTCGAGCCGGTTCTTCAGCAGGGTGTAGCCGACGAAGGCGACGGTGTCGATCAACCCGTGCGCGACGACGAGCGGCAGCACCGTCCGCCTCCGCACGAAGTACGTCGCGAACAGCACGCCCATCACCGCGTTGCCGAGGAAGGCGCCGAAGCCCTGGTAGAGGTGGTAGCTGCCGCGCAACACGGCACTGACCGCGACCGCGCCCCGCGAGCCGAGCCCCAGCTCGCGGCAGCGGGTGACCAGGAAGCCGACGACCACCACCTCCTCGAGCACCGCGTTCTGCAGGGCAGACAGCACCAGCACGGGAAGGGTCCACCAGTGGCTCCCCAGCGCGCTCGGGACGACGGTCGCGTTGATGTCGAGTGCGCGGGCGGCGAAGTAGAGCGCGAGGCCAGGGATGCCCACGACGGCGGCGAGGCCGGCGCCCCACCGCAGGTCGGAGAGCAGCGCCGGCCGGCTCGACGGCGCCAGCCCGACCAGCCGCGCTCCGTCGCGCAGCAGGCCGGGTACGCCTTCGCGGCTCGCGCTCAGGAAGTGCAGGGCCAGGAAGACCGGCACGAGGGCGAACGCGATGCCCAGGAGCTGGTAGGTCAGGTCGAGGAGCGAGCGAGGGGACACGCTCGCGTTGAGCGTGGCGACCTGGTCCCTGAGCGAGCCGGGCTCGGTGAGCCGAGCCACCAGGGCCACGACCGCGTAGACCGCGGACCGGCCGAGGGACAGCGCCAGGACCAGGATCACCTCCCGGCGACGCCGCTGCGCGTGCCGGGAGCAGTCCGCGGAGTTCGGCACGAGAGCAAGTGTGCCCGGTCTGGCGCCGCCTAAGATCGACTCGTGAGCCAGCCACCGTACGGCGACGCCCAGCCACCCGACCCGGAGTCGACGCCGTACCCGCAGCAGGAGCTCCTCCCGCAGCAGGTGAAGCCGGGCCGGAGCCGGCTGCCGCTCCTGATCGGCGCCCTCGCGCTCGCTGTCGTCGTGGTCGGCGGGCTGGTCGCCTGGTGGCTGCTGCGCGACGACGGTGAGCAGAACCGTGCCGCCTACTGCGACGCCGTCAGGAAGCTCACCTCCAACGGCGACCTGGGCGCCGCGGCGTCGGGCGACCTGAGCAACGCACCCGCTGCGCTCTCGCACGCTCGCGACCTGGCGCCGAGTGCCGTGCGGACCCAGTGGGACGACATCGTCGCGCTCGTTCCCCGCCTGTCGACGGGCCAGGTCGACGTCGCGACGGGGCTGCGGGTGGTCAGCGACCTGCGCGTGATCGTGGACGACGCCAACGCGAAGTGCGGGATGGACATCCAGGCTCCGTTCTAGGTCGTCGCCAGTCTTACGGGGGTGGGTCCGAAGGGCTATGGTGAGCCTCACGTCGGAGGAACCGGAACCAGCTGAGGTGAGAGTCGTGACCGTGCCGGAGCTGACAGTCGAGCAACGTCGCGCCGCTTTGGAGAAGGCAGCCCAGGTCCGCCGCGAGCGGGCCGCGGTGAAGAGCCGGCTGAAGAGCTCCGGCGCATCCCTTCCGGACACCCTGCGAGCCGCCGCCACGAACGAGGCCATCGGCAAGATGAAGGTGGTCGACCTGCTGCAGGCGATGCCTGGCCTCGGCAAGGTCAGGGCGCGCAACCTCATGGACCGCATCGGCATCTCCCAGTCGCGCCGGGTGCGCGGTCTCGGCGCCAACCAGATGGCTGCGCTCGAGCGCGAGTTTGAGCACCGCGCCTGAACTGTCGCGAGGGAGGGCAGCGCGGCTGACCGTCCTCGCCGGACCTACCGCCGTTGGCAAGGGTGCGGTGTCGACGTACCTGCGGAACTCTCATCCGGAGGTCTGGATCTCCGTCTCCCTGACCACGCGCAGGCCGCGCGCCGGCGAGGTGGACGGGGTGCACTACACGTTCGTCGACGACGCGACGTTCGACGCGACCATCGCGTCCGGTGGCTTCCTGGAGTGGGCGACCGTGCACAGCGGTGCCCGCTACGGCACGCCGCTCGCGCCGGTGCAGGAAGCGCTGGCGGCCGGCAGGCTGGCGCTGCTGGAGATCGACCTCCAGGGAGCCCGCCAGGTCCGCCGCACGATGCCCGAGGCGCTCTTCGTCTTCCTGGCGCCGCCGTCGTGGGAGGAGATGGTCCGGCGGCTCGTCGGCCGCGGCACGGAGACCGACGAGGAGCGGCAGCGTCGCCTCGCCACTGCGGTCGAGGAACTCGCGGCGGAGCCGGAGTTCGACGTGACCGTCGTGAACGACGATGTCCGTCGCGCCGCCGAGACCTTGGTAGGCTTGATGAGGTCCCCGCGCGAGCGGGCGGCCGCCGTCCATGGATCCGAAGACGGAATCCGCTCTCGACCCTGTGAATGAGGCTTTCGCGTGTCAGGCACCCTGCCCGTCGCCGAGGGGATCACCAACCCCCCGATCGACGAACTGCTGACCAAGACCGACTCCAAGTACAAGCTCGTGCTCTACTCGGCGAAGCGAGCCCGCCAGATCAACGCGTACTACTCCCAGCTGGGTGAGGGTCTGCTCGAGTACGTCGGCCCGCTCGTCGAGACGCACGTGCAGGAGAAGCCGTTGTCGATCGCGCTGCGCGAGATCAACAAGGACCTCCTCACGTGTGAGGACATCGAGCCCGACGAGGCCTGACCGGGCCCTGGCTGCTCGGTCGCGATGGCACCCTCCCACATCCTGCTCGGCGTCGGCGGCGGCGTGGCCGCCTACAAGACGTGCGAGCTGCTCCGGCTCCTGCGGGAGTCCGGCTCGGACGTCACCGTGGTCCCGACCGCCAACGCCCTGAGGTTCGTCGGCACCGCCACCTGGGAGGCGCTGTCCGGCAAACCCGTCAGCGCCGACGTGTTCGACCGGGTGGAGGAGGTCCGTCACGTGCGCCTCGGCAAGGAGGCCGACCTGGTCATCGTCGCCCCGGCCACCGCAGACCTGCTGGCCAGAGCCGCGAACGGGCGAGCCGACGACCTGCTCACCTCAGCACTGCTCACCGCCCGCTGTCCGGTCGTGTTCGCGCCGGCGATGCACACCGAGATGTGGGAGCACCCGGCGACCCGCGCCAACGTCGCCACGCTCCGGGGGCGCGGCGGCGTGGTGGTCGAGCCGGCGTCGGGGCGGCTGACGGGCTCCGACACCGGCCCGGGTCGGCTGCCCGATCCGTTGGCGCTCTTCGTCCTCGCCGCCCAACTGCTCGAGCGCGGTGCAGCACAGCCGGACATGCGCGGGCGCCGCGTCCTGGTCAGCGCCGGTGGAACCCGTGAGCACCTCGACCCGGTCCGCTTCCTCGGCAACAGCTCGTCCGGCAAGCAGGGTTATGCGCTCGCCACCACCGCGGCGGCACGTGGCGCGGCCGTCACCGTCGTGGCGGCCAACGTGACGCTGCCGGACCCAGCGGGTGCATTGCTGGTGCGGGTGGGCTCCACCGCCGAGATGTACGACGCCATGCTCGGCGAAGCAGACGGTGCGGACGTCGTCGTGATGGCCGCGGCGCCGGCCGACTACCGCCCCACCACGACACTGCAGCACAAGATCAAGAAGAGCGGCGCGACCCCGCCCCCGCTGGAGCTGGTGGAGAACCCCGACATCCTCACCGCCCTCGTCTCGAGGCGGGCCGACCCCGCGCAGGTGCTCGTGGGCTTCGCCGCGGAGACCGGCGACTCCGACGGGGACGTCCTCGACCACGCCCGTGCCAAGCTGCGGCGCAAGGGTTGCGACCTCCTCGTCGCCAACGACGTCGGCGGCGGTGCCGTGTTCGGCTCCGACGCCAATCGCGCCGTGATCTTGTCCGCCGACGGCGTGGAGGTCGTCGTACCGGCAGGCAGCAAGGCCGCGCTCGCCGACGCCGTGTGGGACCAGGTGGTCCTGCGGTGGCGCTCGCCGGCTGAGACGTCGTGAGCGGAAGGGCGTCGCTCGGCCGTTACCCTGAGCAGAGCGCGCTGCTGCGCACCCGCACGCCTACGAGGAGACTGGAGTGACCCGTCGCCTGTTCACGTCCGAGTCGGTGACCGAGGGCCACCCGGACAAGATCGCCGACCAGATCAGCGACACGGTCCTCGACGGACTGCTGGTGCGCGACCGGGAGAGCCGCGTCGCCGTCGAGACGCTCGTCACGACCGGTCTCGTCGTGATCGCCGGCGAGGTGACCACGACCGCCTACGTGCCGGTCGCGGAGCTCGTCAGGAAGTGTGTCCTCGCCATCGGCTACGACTCGTCGCAGAAGGGCTTCGACGGGCGCTCGTGCGGCGTCCAGGTCAGCATCGGTAGCCAGTCACCCGACATCGCGCGAGGCGTCGACGTCGCGTATGAGGGGCGTGCCGAGGGCTCCACCGACCCGCTCGACCGGCAGGGCGCCGGCGACCAGGGGCTGATGTTCGGCTACGCCTGCGACGAGACACCCGAGCTGATGCCGCTGCCGATCACGATCGCGCACCGGCTCGCCGAGCGCCTCGCCGCGGTCCGCAAGGACGGCACGATGGCCTACCTGCGCCCCGACGGCAAGACCCAGGTGACGATCGAGTACGACGGCGACCGCCCGCTGCGGGTCGACACCGTCGTGGTCTCGAGCCAGCACGCCCGCGACATCGACCTCGACGCGATGCTCACCCAGGACGTCAGGAAGCACGTCGTCGACGAGGTGCTCGCGATGTTCGACATCGACTCGAGCGACTACACGCTGCTGGTGAACCCGACAGGTCGCTTCGAGGTCGGCGGCCCGATGGGTGACGCGGGGCTGACCGGGCGCAAGATCATCATCGACACGTACGGCGGCATGGCTCGCCATGGCGGCGGTGCGTTCAGCGGCAAGGACCCCTCGAAGGTGGACCGGTCGGCTGCCTACGCGATGCGCTGGGTGGCCAAGAACGTCGTGGCGGCGCAGCTGGCCCGGCGCTGCGAGGTCCAGGTGGCCTACGCGATCGGCAAGGCGCACCCCGTGGGCTTCTACGTCGACTGCTTCGGCACCGAGACCGTCCCCGTCGAGTCGATCACGAGGGCGGTGCTCGACGTCTTCGACCTCCGGCCGGCGGCGATCATCCGAGACCTCGACCTGCTCCGCCCCATCTACGCGCAGACGGCGTCGTACGGCCACTTCGGCCGGGAGCTGCCCAACTTCACGTGGGAGCGCACCGACCGGGTCGTGGAGCTAAAGGCCGCGATCTCCGGCTGAGCCGGGTGAGTTCGGCTGGGTCGGCTGCGGGCGCCTACCGGTTGATCAGGTTCTTGGTCGCGTAGGACACGATCCCGGCCATGACTCCCTGGCTTGCGGAGCCACCCATGGCGCCGCCGACGAGGTTGCCGACGATGCCACCGGCGCCGCTCCCGCTGCCGCCGACGAGGTTCCCGACCATGCCAGCCGCGCCGCCAGCCGCGCTGCCGCCCGCCGCGCCCATCAGCTGTCCGAGCAGCCCGGGGTCCTTGTCGTGCAGTTGCGTCACGAGGCCGGCAAGCTTGCCGGGGTCAGTGGACGTGCCGTCGTAGTCCAGGTCGTGACCGTGCTGCTTGGCGTGCTGCTGCAGCTGCTGGGCGAACGTGCGGCGTTGCGCCGGCTTCATCTTGCTCAGCGACTGCTTCGCTGCCCTCTGGTACGTCGGCCGGTCGACGTGACGCGACACCTCCGCGTACCGACGAGCCACCTCCTTGTCGTCGTACCCGTCCTCAGGCTTGCCTTGCTCGTACCGCTTCGCGAACTGCTGGTAGTCGCTGTGCTTGTCAGTTCCCGGTTGCAGGAGCTCGTCGCGGAAGCCCAGCTCGTCCCTGTCGGTGGTCAGTGTGCTGGTCGGCGTCCTGACGTAGG